>JBBQQW010000023.1:0-20134 GCA_038215455.1 Armatimonadota bacterium | reverse complement strand
TGGGCATAGACCCGCTGAAGGATGGCTATTTCATCGGCGTGGGACGCTGGAATGTGATGAGTGGCTGGTCGAATGACGCGTGGTTCACCAGCGGCGCGACGGGAAACCCCAACGCTTTCCTGCGCTTGTATTCGCCGAAATTCGACATCGAATACACCACCGCAGTGCCGGGCATCGTCCCCTTCGCCAGCGCCCGCCTCAGCCCGACATCCTATATTATAGTAGGCCGCGCGGAGAACGCAGTGGTGCCGACGAAAGACGCCCTGCAATCCGCCAGCGCCGGCAAAAATGACGGCTACTTCATGATAGTGAATATGAAGGAGCCGGTAGTGCCTGCAGTGGGCGGAACTGTTGTGAAATAGAAATTCATAGAGGGAACCAGGGGGTGTACGTGAAGCTAAGTGTCGCGTACACCCCCTTTGTTATTATATCCCGCGCAAAATCACCACGGCATTGTTCCCCCCGATGCCGCTGCTGATGCTCACCGCCGTGCGGGCCTGGTATTGGCGGGCGCAGCCGGGGACATAGTCCAGGTCGCATTCGGGGTCGGGCTGCTCGTGGTTGAGGGTGGGGGGGATAATGCCGTCGCGGCAGGCGCAGAGGGTGGCTATTGCCTCCACGCTGCCGGCGGCGGCCATCATGTGCCCGGTGGCGGGCTTGATGCTGCTCATGGGTATCTGGTAAGCACGCGCGCCGAGGACGGTCTTCACCGCCTTGGTTTCGGTTACATCGAAGTAGGCGGTGCCGGTGCCGTGGGCGTTCACATAGTCTACTTCTTCGGGTGCCACATCCGCGTCCAGCAGCGCGGCACGCAGCGCGGCGACTATCCCCTCGCCTTCCTTGTCCGGTGCAGTCAGGTGGTAGCTGGTGTTGTTCACCGCATAGCCCAGCACCTCGCCGTAGATAGTAGCGCCGCGAGCCTGCGCGTGCTCATATTCTTCCAGTAGTAATGCCCCGGCACCCTCGCCGAAGATGGTACCGCTGCGGCGGGTGTCGAAGGGGCGCAGCATATCGGCGGTGATGGTGCGCAGGATGGACAGCCCCGCCATGCTGCTGTATGCCAGGCTGTCATGCCCCTCGCAGAGCACGGCATCGGCCACGCCCAGGCGGATCATATCCAGCCCCTGCCCCAGCGTAGCGGTGCCCGAGGAGCAGGAGAGCGAGAGCGTGCGTGCCGGGCCAGTGAGGCCATTGTCCGTGCGCATGATATCGGTGGCGGTGGCAAAGAGCGACTCGTGGAAGAACTCGGCGGTCTCGGCGTCGATCTCCCCGGCGTTCAGGCAGGCCAGGTACTGATCCCACGCGGTGGCTCCGCCGAAGTTGGTGCTGGCGGCAATCCCCACGCCGTCGCCGTCCACCCCCACCAGCGCCTGCCGGGCCGCGTGCCGGGCGAACTGCGTCGCCTCGTCATGCTCGTCGTCCCAGGGGAAATCCTTCACCTCGCCCATATTCACATTGCGCAGCCCCGTCGGGTTCCAGCGCGTCATCGGCACAATGCCGCTTTTGCCCGCCAGCAATGCCGCCCAGAAGGTCGCCACATCATTACCCAAGCAGGAGACCACGCCCATGCCCGTCACTACTACACGTCTCATCCATGTTACCTCTGCATTATTATACACCTTATGTTACAATGTCAGCATCATGATAAACAAACATAAACGTAGAGCAGATACCGGCATCCGCGTCCTCGCTGCCGCCAACCGTGACGAGGTGGCACGGGAGCTGGCACGCGTGGGGTGCTCGGCGGCGGGCGTGGAGATAATGCTGCCGAAGGGGCTGTTCCGGCTGGTGCGGCTGGAGCAGGTGCCCGCGACGGCGGCGAATATCATCAAGCAGGAGATGCTCGCGCTGGGCGGCGACGCGGTGGTACACTGGCAGACGGTGGCGCACGCTATCGAGCGTACCGACATCGTTTTACTCGGTACCGAGCGGCAACTGCTGCGCCTGGCGGAGAAGCTGCAGGCCAACCCCTTCGGCTTGCCCGGCACCGGGGAGGCGCTGCGTGCGGTGTTGCAGAATTTACACGCGGAGCGTGCGCCGTTGCGCTGTGGCCGGTATACGTTACCGCTGGGCGTGAAGACCTATATCATGGGCATTATCAACGTCACCCCCGACTCCTTCAGCGGTGACGGGCTACGCGACATCGACGCCGTGCGCGCGCAAGGGGAGCGCATGGTGGCCGAGGGCGCGGATATCCTCGATGTCGGCGGCGAATCCACGCGCCCCGGTGCGGCTCCGGTGAGCCTGGCGGAGGAGCTGGCGCGGGTGCTACCAGCAGTTAAAACGCTGGCGGAGCTGGGCGTGCCGGTATCGGTGGACACCACCAAAAGCGCAGTGGCGCGCGCGGCGTTGGATGCCGGAGCTACTATGATCAACGATATCAGCGGGTTGCGCTTTGATCCGCAGATGGCCGCACTAGCCGCCGAATTCGCCGTGCCGGTGGTGGTGATGCACATGCAGGGGACGCCCGGCGACATGCAGCAAGCCCCGCATTACGACGACCTGATGAGCGAAATCTGTGCCCGCCTGCAGCAGTCGACCGAGATCGCCGAGGCCGCCGGTATCGAGCGCAACCAGGTCATCCTCGACCCCGGCTTCGGCTTCGGCAAAACCCCCGCGCACAACATGGAGCTGCTTCGTCGCCTGGGCGAGCTGCGTGGCTACGGCCAGCCGATCCTCTTCGCCGCCTCGCGTAAGAGCACACTCGGCGCAATACTGGGCGGCCTCCCCCCCGAGGAGCGCGTGGAGGCCACGGTTGCCACCACCGCGCTGGCCAGCAACAACGGTGCCGACATAGTGCGGGTGCATGATGTGCTGCAGAATTTGCAGGCGGCCAGGGTGGCTGATAAAATGCGTGGGGATTAGCCCCAAAAATCTGGAGGGAAAGATGTTTTTTCTACGTGGATTATTGTTGATTGCGCTGCTGGGCATTGTGCTGGGCGCGCAGGCTGCCGTGTACCAGTATCGGGTGACACCCCCGCGTGCGGACGCGTCGCCGGGCAATGCTTACCTGTGGATTCCCCCCAGTGCCGACCAGGTGCGCGGGGTTATACTGGCGGGCAAGACATCTATTGAAGTGGCGATGTTCAAGGACGCACAGATCCGTGAGGTCTGTAGCCAAGAGAAGCTGGCGCTGGTGCTATACCTGCCCTCGCTCGACTTCCGTGATACTGATCTGAAGGTACACCCGGAGACGCAGATGGCTACCGGCGGCGCACGGCTGCAGGGCACATTGGATCTGCTGGCGAAGATCAGTGGGCATGCGGAGCTTTCGGTGGCACCGCTGATGAGCGTGGGACATTCGGCGGGCGGGCCGTTCGCGCAGTTCGTCGCCTACTGGGCACCGCAGCGCTGTTTCGGATTTTTGCTCATCAAGAGCGGGGGCATCTTCGCCCCGGATTATGCACCCGACGCGCGCATTTTCAGCGTGCCGCTGTTAACGGTAGGCGGGCAGTTCGATGAATTTGGCGGTACCATGCGCAACGCCGAGGGGCTGGAGACGTGGACCGGCGGTAGGCGTACCGGGCTACTGCTGCGCGAGATGGACGAGCGCAATCTGAACAGCATGTTGGCGGATCCGGGGGCCGGGCACTTCTCCTGGTCGGATCGCCTCGCCGCCTACGTCGCCAAGTATATTCGCAAGGCAGCGCAGGCGCGTATCCCACAAAGCTGGCCCGCTGATGCCAAAGAGGCGATCCAGTGCAAGGTGATCGACCCACAGAGTGGCTGGCTGACGCCCCCGATGCTCAGCATCACTGGCGAGCCTGCGCCGGCCCCGTATGCCGATTACAAGGGCGATAAAAAGCAGGCCTTCTGGCAGTTTGATGAGGAGATGGCGCTGGCAAATGTGGCCTACATGGCCGGACAAATGAAGAAGAAAGACCAGTTTATCAAGTGGAACGACGCCTACAACATGGATGCCGGCGTGCGCTACTACTTCAGCAAGGTGCAGTGGGTGGGCGACGGCCAGACCTTCGAGGTACACCCGGAGTTCGCCACCGCATATCCCAAGGGCTTTGACATCGCGGAGGGGCAACCGGTGGGCAACTGCGGTGGGACGATCCTCGTCATGCCCACGGATGGCCCCATTGAGACCGTCGGCCCCAACCGCTTCCGCATGAAGTTCGACGCGCAGACGGGCAACCGCCCCATTTTCCTGGCCTATAATGAAGGCAACGCCGAGTATCGCCACACGGAAGTGCAGGGGATGATCCGCAACGCCGCCGCCCTCAACCAGGGCAAAGCGCAAACGATCACCTTCCCGGCTATCGACAACGTCAACGTAAACAGTGGCCCCATCGAGCTGAAAGCCACCAGCGACTCCGGGCTGCCCGTAGAGTACTACATAGCCTACGGCCCCGCCGAAATAACCGGCAACCGCCTGGTGCTGAAAGACCTCCCCACCGGCGCCGTCTACCCCATCGAAGTGCGGGTAGTAGCCTACCAATACGGCCGCGGCCTGGCCCCCCTGGTGCAATCCGCCAAGCAAGTGGAGCAGGTCTTCAGCGTAACCGCGCCATAGGTGAGTCCGAAGGTACGAGGATTGTAGCATGGGCGCATTAAAATGGTAGCGCGTGCCCGCCGTGGCACGCTTCTCGTATATCTAGCACCCGCTAGTCTTAATAAGAATCCGGTACTATTAGCCAGCATCCGTAGACGGCAACACACCACGAAGGCTCATTAATAACACCGGCGTGCATTTATCAATTCACGGAGATGAAATGTACCACCAGCGTGCCACGGCGGGCACGCGCTACCATTGGTCGATAATTCCCGAGTATGGATACCGATCCCACTCATTTACTAGTCCTTTGCGTACGGGATTGTTGAGTACGTAGCTTATTACTGGTGATATGGAGTTATCGTACGTGATGACTCGATCATAACTGCTTTCTTGCCATAATTGCCCGGCACCTCCGGATTTCCACCAAATTTGTGATGTTGTATATGATTTAAAATCAGCGATATGATGCAATACGTTTTCGGTTTCTGCTCCTCTAATTCCACCACTTCGCGCTCTCTCTTCTGCATCGGGAAGCTGTAATATGAAATGCAGGTGGTCGGGCATTAAGCAATAGCAGAATAATTGCCATCCATGCTTCTGCTTGCGCCATAGCAATGCATCAACAATGGCTTTTGCGCGCATATCATCAACAAATGGTGTGCTGGATTTTTGTGCACAAATCGTGAAAAAGAAAGCATTTCCGCTTAATGAATACATTTCAAGTGGCAACCGATGAGAATTGCGGAGTGTATCCCTTCTATTCAGATATGAAAGTACTTCTGCGTAATCATCTTTTGAAGAAATCATCATCGCCCACATGGTAGTGCGTGCCCGCCGTGGCACGCCTTTAGTCTATTTCAACTCCGTGAATTGGTAAATGCGCACGGATATTATACTTGAATACCGGATTCTTGTTAAGACGCACGGGTGCTAGATATGGAACCAGCGTGCCACAGCGGGCACGCGCTACGTCTAGATACCATGCTACGCCTAATCCCGCTCCTCCAACTCCCCGATCTCCTCGATGCGGGTGCGGGGGAGGGGGGCCCACTGGAGGGTGTCGGGGGCGGGGCCGTTTTCGGTGGTGAAGACGTGGCGCCAGCGGCGTTTGAACTCCAGGCCGTTCTTGATGGTCTGGTATTTGAAGTTGATCTGCGGGCTTTCGTCGGTGGTGACGTTCTCGAAGTGGTACATCTCTACCGTGGGGTCGTAGCGCAGCGTGTAGCCGTGCTCCTTCATGCGGTACATCAGGTCCAGATCCTCGAACTGCACCGGGTTGAAGATTTCGTCGAAGCCGCCGACCTCGTCCAGCACCTCTTTGCGCACCAGGATGCAGGCGCTGGCAGCTCCCTGCAGGGTATAGGAGCGGGTGAACTCCTCCGTCAGCCGGTCCGCTCCGCGCCCCAGGTAGCCTACCTGCCCGGTGGGGGCGATGGCGATGCCCGCGTGCTCGATGGCGTAGGGGGCGAAGGGGAAGAGCAGCTTCGGGATCACCAGCGCGGTCCGCATGTCGGCGTAGAGCGTGGCGTGCAGCCGCGTGAGCCAGCCACGGTCGCGCAGCACGATATCGTTATCCAGGAAGGCCACCTCGCTCCCCCGGCACACCGCTATCCCCTGGTTGCGCGCCGTGCAGGCACCCACGTTGTGATCGTTGAGAATGTAAGTGGTGGCCACCCCCTGTGCGGCGGCGGTCTTGCGGAACTCCAGCAGGTACTCCGGCGTGCCGTCAGCGGAGCCGTTATCTACGACGATCAGCTCGTACTCCATGCCAGTGGTGTGCAGCAGGCTCTCCAGACACCGCCGCGTATAAAAGAGCTTATTGAAGCTGGGGATGACGATCGAGATCATGATAGTTCCTTTGATATGACAATGCCGATGACCCTCGTCATCGGCATTAATCATATGCTTGTTAGTCGTTCAAATCAACCGTTAGGGCGGGTGCCGGGCAGCATGGTGATGTTCTCCGGCACGTACGACGCGGATTCTTCGCTCATCCCATAGTGCGATTCAGCGTAAATATGTTCGATATCGTTCTTGGCGATATCATAGTTGGTCGTATCCACTTCCGGCGTTGTGGGCGCGATAATATTGATCGGTATGGGATCCGCCCTCTCGTCAGTCTTCTTCGGCGGTACAGATGCCGGATTTGGCTTTGCTATTACGACAGGACGCTCTGTTCTAATTCTATTTTTACTGCGTTCCACAATCGGCTGTACTTCGGCGATCGGTTCCGCTATCGGTGTTACTACCGGCGGAGTGGCAACAATCGGCACCACTACTTCCGGAACCGCTGGCTTGGCTTCCGGCGGTTTTACTATTGAGATACTCGGTTTTGGCGACTGTGGACTTTTCGCGATATTCACCAGTTGCGGCGAGCGTGGCAGCAGCGTGGTGGCCAGCAGCAGTGCGAAGGCGGCGGTGGCCCAGCCCAGGCGTTGCCAGGCATGCGCGGGGGGCAGCAGGCGCTCCCACCAGGGGACCTGTGCGGCGCGGATGCGTTCGGCCACGGCGGCGGGGACATATACTTCCGGCAGCTCGTGCAGCAGCACGCCCAGCCGTTCGGCACGTTCCACTTCGATAGCGCAGGGGTCGCACCAGAGCACGTGGTCATCCATCAGGAAGGTTTGGGTAGCATCCAGTTCGCCCTCGCGCCATGCTTCCAGCATAGTGCGGAACTCCGCGCAGTTTATCTCACCGGCGGGGGCGGATTGTGGGGCGGCTACTGCAGGAGATTTGACGACCGGCAACGCTGCGAGCACCGCGTGTAAGCTGTTATATTCGCTGGCGCGCACGCGGCATGCCGCGCACCCGGCCAGATGCTGCTTAATGCGGACATCTCCCGTCTCAGTATATTCTTGCCAATCTTTCGCTGTCAGTGGGCAACTCACGTCCCCAACCCTCACTTTCGGGATAACTCCCAAGCATATTGACACCGCAGCATTAAAAGAGTTTCACCTGCGGGTAAAATATTTGTGAGAATTAGTTGATTGTGCGAGAAGTTGGACAACTCCACCCCTTTGCCATGGGCGGGACGCTCATGAGAACGGGGTTGCGATCCTTAGACCACCCCCTAAAGGAGGTGGCTAACAACGGCAAGCACCCTGAAGGGCGCTGAACCATTCGATTCCGAAAGTCCGCGAAGGCGGACGACCGGCGCGTGCGCCCTGCAGCCGGGATTTCAATCCCAGCGCAGATACGTTCGGAATCGCCACCACGTTCTCATGGGCGGGACGCCCATGGCACAGACCTATAAAGCAGAACTATTCGGATGAATCTCCCTTTTCGTGCTTTTTGTGCTTTTCGTGGTTATAAGTGGAAGGCGTACGGAATCGCCACCCCGTTCTCATGGGCGGGACGCCCATGGCACGATGACGTGGCTATTTGTTTGCGCGCCAGAGGATGAACAGCCCGAAGATGGCACCCAGCACGTTAGGAGTCCAGGCGGCAGCAATCGGCGAGACGCGGCCGCTGTCGCTGAAGGTGGCCAGGTAGACGGCTACGAAGTAGTAACAAAAGATGACGATGAGGCTGACGCCCAGGCCAACGGCGGAGCTGCTGCGGTGGCTGCGCAGGCCCAATGGTGCGCCGATGAGCGCAAAGACCAGGCAAGAGAAGGGCAGGGCATAGCGTTGCTGCAGGCGGGTGTTCCAGCGGGTGATCTCCAGTGGGTCAGTTAGCCCGGTGATGAGGTGCTTCATCTGCTGCGAGGAAAGCTCTTCCGGCTTTTTGCTGGCGTTACTCATGGTGAAGGGGTCTTCTTTAAGCGAGAGGGCAGCGCTCTCCACTGAAAAGCTGGAGTCCAGGCCATTAGGCTCAATTTTGAAGTTAACGGAACGCGGATCCACAGCATTTATGCGTCCACCGTGGAAGACCCATTGCCCTTTCTCCAGGTCCCAGGTAGCCTTATCAGCGTAAATAAATGCCGTGGGTATCCCTTCGTTGTAGAGGGTGAAGCTCAGCTTCGTCATCTCACCGGCAGCTACATCCAGCTTGTCCGCCATCAGCGAATACACCAGCCGTCCTTGATCGTCCTGATGGGAGAGCGAGACCGGTTTGTTCTCACGCTGCATCAGTGCTAATTTAGTGAGCATCTTCGCTTTATCGCTGAAGTTGCTGGCGACTACATCGGAGAGGAAGTAGGTGATGCCGCAAATCATGACGGCGAAGATAAGCACCGGGATGATAACGCGATAAAAACTCACTCCGACCGCTCGTATCGCCACCATTTCGCTGCTGGCTGACATCTGCCCGAAGACGAGCAGAACTCCCAGCAATACCGCCATTGGGAAAGCGTACACCAGCATCCCAGGGATTTTACAGCCGAATATCGCCAGTGCCAGCATTACGGGTACATTTTGGGTGGCAATTAAGTCTATCAGATCCTTCAGCAGGAACATCGCCAGCAGCAGTACCATGAACATAGTTAGCCCGAAAGCGAATGTCCCGGCGACGGAACCCAGAATATAACGATCCAGAATCTTCAAAATTAACTCCAGCGAACATGCTTCTACGGTAACAACCTATTGACACCCTCGGACAGGAGTATATAATACCTTAGAAGACTCCCTTTTACCAGTTCTACTTGGAATCCGTAAATTCCTACCAGAAAAGGATATAACATGCGCTACCTGGCAGTTTTAATAGCAGTTCTCGGAGCATTCCTCCTCGTCGGGTGCGGTGGCAACTTGCTGCAACCCACGATCATTATCCCATTTAATGTCTCCGATTTCACCACTACCGATACCACACCTCCGGGACTCTACCATCAGGATGTGGATGCACAGGCAGATACTACGTGGACTCAATATATCGGCAGGATCTCCGGGTATGATGGCTCCCGCGTCACAATGAACACGATAAACGCAGCTGCTACACCGGCAACGATAGATGTGTATATCAGTGAAAATGGTGGCCTGTCTCTGGCGCAGGTAGTTGCCAGTGGAAAAAAGCTGATGACGCTTGATATCCCTGCGGGCATCTCGAAGATTGACTCGGGCTGGCATCCATTGACAGAAGATGTAGGGTCTATATTAAAGACCGCAAAGTTCACCATGTACGCAGTGGGGACTCCAGATACTTTGAATGTCACCTGCACTAAAGTGAAGATCGAGGGAAAATTTCGGATAAATGTGCTTTAATCAGGCACGCATGACGGCAGTTCCACGCTGTAAATGGAGAAATTCAGGAGCGCGAGTTCTTGCTTAGCAAACAACAATGGAGACAGATGTCGTCGGGAAATAAACCTGGAGTTTAATTAGTAGTTGACAATATGGGGTGATGATGTTAAAATTCCCCGTTGTGTGGTCATGGCACTGTTTATGTGTCCGCTGACCGGTTTTTTTTGCGCTATTCGGGCGCCGTATTTTGAAATAGATTCAGTTGGAAGGGGGAGGCATACGTGCCCACCATCAGCCAGTTAGTTAGAAAAGGGCGCAGTCGCCGGCAGGTAAAAATTACTCCTACCGTGCGCTGGGCATTGGGTTGGAACTTTAACTCCAACAAGCGCAAGTTCGTCGCTATTGAGGGTCCGCTGAAACGCGGCGTCTGCACTCGCGTGTGGACGGTCACCCCGAAAAAGCCGAACTCAGCGTTGCGCAAAGTCGCTCGTGTGCGGTTGACCAACCGCATTGAAGTGACGGCGTACATTCCGGGTGAAGGCCACAACCTGCAGGAACACTCCGTGGTGATTATCCGCGGTGGACGTGTGAAGGACCTTCCGGGTATCCGCTATCACATCGTCCGCGGCGTGTTAGACACCGCCGGGGTAGCCAATCGCCGCCAGGGACGTTCCAAATATGGAGCCAAGCGTCCGAAAGCAGTTGTTGCTAAGAAGAAATAATTCAGGGCATTTATGCCCGTGAGTCTGCCGCCCTTACGGGCGGTACGAGGATAAGGTAGCTGAACTATGTCGAGAAAAGGACCGGCACCCCGTCGCATCATACAGCCCGACGCGGTGTACAACAGCGAGCTGATCAGCCGCTTCATTAACAAATTGATGCTCTGCGGTAAAAAAAGCACCGCCGAGAGCATTTTTTACGGTGCACTTGCACTGGTGAATAAACGCACCAGCAAAGACCCGTTAGAAGTATTTGAGACGGCAATGCGCAACGTAATGCCCGTGGTAGAGGTTCGCCCTCGCCGCGTGGGTGGTGCCACTTACCAGGTGCCGACAGATGTGCGCCCGATCCGCAAACTGGACCTGGGCATTCGCTGGATCATCACCAATGCGCGCAAGCGCGGCGGTAAGTCGATGGGCGAGAAGCTGGCCGCTGAATTCATGGATGCCGCCAATAACACTGGCTCATCGGTGAAGAAGCGCGAAGATACGCATCGTATGGCCGAGGCTAACAAAGCCTTCGCTCACTACCGCTTCTAAAGAAAAAACAAAACACAACGGGTCCCATCCCGTAATTTATAACGGGGTGGGATTTTTGTGTCACACAGCCCTCTTTCCTTCAGGAGAGGGAGAACCGACCACTGCTGAAGGTTTGCTGAGGAAAAATATATGGCACGCGAATACGCGCTTGAGCGAACTAGAAATATCGGTATTGCCGCGCACATTGATGCAGGCAAAACCACCGTTACCGAACGAATGTTGTTTTACACTGGCCGGCTGCACCGCATGGGCGAAGTCCATGACGGCGCGGCAACCATGGACTGGATGCCGCAGGAGCAGGAGCGTGGTATCACTATCACCTCCGCCGCAACCAGCTGCCAATGGAACGACCATCTAATTAATATCATCGACACGCCGGGCCACGTAGACTTCACCATGGAGGTGGAACGTTCCATGCGCGTGCTCGACGGAGTAATCGGATTATTTTGCGCCGTCGGCGGCGTACAGCCCCAGTCCGAGACCGTATGGCGCCAGGCAAACCGCTACAAAGTGCCCCGCCTCGCCTTCGTTAATAAGATGGACCGTACCGGTGCAGACTTCTACCGCGTGCTGGAATCCATGAAAGAGCGCCTCGGTGTTAAACCGGTGCCGCTGCAACTCCCCATCGGTGCAGAGACAGAATTCAAGGGCGTCATCGACCTGGTGAAGATGAATGCCATCATTTATCCTGATGACCTGGGACAAAACGGCGTCGTCTCGGAGATCCCGGAAGATATGCGCGAACTGGCCAATACCTGGCGTGAGTTCCTCATCGAAGCAGCCGCAGATGGCTCCGATGAGCTGACCATGCAGTATCTGGAAAATGGCACGCTGACCGATGAAGAGATCGTCCTGGGTATCCGCGCCTGCACCGTCAAATTCGTCATGGTTCCCGTCCTCTGTGGCTCCGCCTTCAAAAATAAGGGCGTGCAACCGCTGATGGATGCAGTCGTCGATTACCTGCCGTCACCGCTGGACAAAGGGGCGGCGAAGGGAATCAACCCGGACACCGAAGAAGAAGAGCTGCGCGAGCCATCCGATGATGCCCCGTTCGCCGCCCTGGCCTTCAAAATTATGTCCGACCCCTATGTGGGGCGTTTGACCTATGTCCGCGTTTACTCCGGCACCTGCCCGAAGGGCACCGCCGTGATGAACTCCTCCAAAGACAAGCGCGAGCGCTTTGGCCGCATTCTGCGTATGCATGCCAACCACCGCGAGGATATCGATGAGATCCGCACCGGCGACATTGTCGCCGTGGTAGGTCTGACCAATACCACCACCGGTGACACACTCACCGCGATGAAATCTCCGCTGTTGCTGGAGTCGATGCACTTCCCGGATCCGGTTATCAACGTGGCTATCGAGCCGAAGACCAAGGCTGACGAAGAGAAACTCACCGAAGGTCTGGCACGGCTGGCGGCGGAAGACCCGACCTTCAGACAGTATACCGACCCGGAGACCGGCCAGACCATCGTTGCCGGTATGGGTGAGCTGCACCTGGACATTATCGTAGACCGCCTCCGCCGCGAATTCCGCGTGGAAGCCAACACCGGTAAGCCGCAGGTGGCATATCGCGAAGCCATCACTGCTTCTGCCAAGGCCGAAGGTCGTTACGTACGGCAGACTGGTGGACGTGGTAAATTCGGTCACGTATGGATCTCGATCGAGCCGCAAGAGGCCGGGACAGGCTTCACCTTCGTCGACGCCATCGTCGGCGGTGTGGTACCGCGCGAGTATATCCCGGCGGTTGAAGCTGGTATCAAGGGTGCGCTGGATAACGGTATCCTGGGTGGTTACCCGGTTATCGACATCAAGGCTACCCTGTACGACGGCAGCTACCATGATGTGGACTCCGATGAAATGTCCTTCAAGTTCGCTGGCTCGATGGCGTTCAAAGACGCTATGCACCGTGCCAAGCCGGTACTGATGGAGCCAATCATGAAAGTCGATGTGATCACCCCGGACGGGAACCTCGGCGACATCATGGGCGACATCAACAGCCGACGTGCCCACGTGCTGGGTATGGACCAGATATCTGCTGGACTGCAGGAGATTCACGCTACAGTACCGCTGGCGGAGATGTTCGGCTACGCTACCGCCATCCGATCCCTAAGCCAGGGCCGCGCCACCTACTCTATGGAGCCTTCGCACTACGCACAGGTGCCAAAGTCAGTGGCCGAGGAAGTGCTGGGACGCAAGTAATTACCGCTTAAGCTGGTATAGAACAAGACAGGCGGATTCGTAACTTCAAAGTTATGAATCCGCCTGTCTTGGTAGTAGGCTAACTCTACTAGCGCGCAGTAACATCACCTGCGACTTGTCCGGTGACTCATTCGGTTTCATTTCTCCGACCCATCTCCGACCTATGGATTTGAATTTCGGCCGCTTGAGTATGCGATCGTCAACGATGTTACTATTGCTTGCCCGGCTTCTGTAGTGTCTTCAGCAACTCCGCTCCAGTTTCTGTCAAACGATACCGTTGCAGGCGGCTTTTCGGCTTATCGGGGATTGTCATTTCTATATATCCAGATGCTAGAGCTGGAATCAGATACTGTCGACGAAAATGATCTTCCCCCTTAAGCATCAATGCTTCGCGTAATTCACGTCGACTCATTGCTTTATTGCAAACCAACAATAGCCTGGTAACATTTGATGTAACATCACCTGTAACATCACCTGCCGATTCGAGATGCTTCGGATTAGCGTGAAATGTTAGCATTAGACCGGACATGCTGGTATTGTAATCAGGAGCCTCGCAGGAGTATCATTTTAGTGATAAGTCGTTCTCCCTCGCCTAGCCGTGAACGACCAGGCTGGAAGGCCTACGGCCAATCGCCCATTCGGGCGGGACGGGTAAGGGTATGCGTACCCGCCCGAAGGGTGATCGGCGAAGCCTTCCAGCCCAGTCCTTCAGGACTGGGCGAAACGGACGGACGCTAAAAACGATACTCCTGAGGGGCCTCGATGTCATGATCCCGGCATTCGCGGGCGATCTTTTCTATACCACGTTCATCGGTAGTTATCATCCTTATCATACCATGCACACAAATCACTGCCAATTAGCACCTCTACCTCCCCGATATCAGGGATATTTCCACAAAGATGTTGGCACAAAAAAATGATTACAAAAAAACGCTTGACCTGCATTCAGCTAATCTGTATAATATACCACTGTTGCGCCTGCGAATATCGGGCGCATGTACTTTGATAGATTTGCCGGTCGATTCAGAAGAATCAGACTGGAGCTGGAGGCATACCGTCATATGCGCAAAGAAACACGCAAAGTGCCTGGTGATAAGATTCGCATTCGTTTGAAATCATTCGATCATCGAATCCTTGACCAGTCAGCCCTGAAGATCGTCGATACCGCACGGAGCACTGGAGCACGCATTGCAGGCCCAGTACCCCTGCCCACCGAGATCAACAAGTTCTGTGTAAACCGCTCCCCACACGTCGACAAAGAGTCGATGGAGCAGTTTGAAATGCGCACGCACAAGCGGCTCATTGACATTCTGGAGCCGAACCAACGCACGATCGACGCGCTGATGCGCATTGATCTTCCCGGCGGTGTGCACATCGAAATCAAAATCTAGTATCCGCTAGTTTTGATAGAGAAAATTTGATTGCCTGATGCACTCTGGGTGCATCTCGACAATAACCCCGCTTGCGGGGTGCCCTATGAGCCAGCTCACGGCTCCGCTGGGGTGTGAAAGGAAATTAGAACCATGGCGATTCGCAAGATGATCATGGGACGGAAGGTGGGCATGACCCAACTCTTCGCGGAAGATGGCCGAGCTGTGCCAGTAACCGTGTTAGAAGTTGGTCCCTGCTATGTCGTCCAACGACGTAATAAAGACCGCGACGGCTACGAAGCCGTTCAGGTCGGTTATATGGAATTTTCGGAAGGTGACGTGAAGCGCGCTGAAACAATGAAGCGCCTGCACGAGAACCGCCGCACCACAAATGACCGCAAGAAAGTCACCCAGGAGCCGCGCGGCCCACATCGCCTGACATTGGCCCAGTACGGCCACTTCGTCAAGCATAACGTGCCGGCACTCCGTTTCCTCAAGGAATTCAGCGTCGATAACATCGACGACTTCCCCGAAGGCAAAGAGATCAAGGCCGACCTTTTCGCTATCGGTGACAAAGTAAACGTCATCGGTACCTCGAAGGGACGCGGTTTCGCGGGCGTCGTCAAGCGTTACGGCTTCAAGGGCGGCAACGCTACCCACGGTTCCATGTTCCACCGCAAGCCGGCTTCCGGTGGTGGCACTGACGCCGCACGAGTCTTCAAAGGCTCACGTCGTCCGGGCCATTACGGCAACGAACAGGTAACCGTCAAGGGCCTGACAGTAATGCGCGCTGACGCAGACAAAAATCTACTGGTGGTGACGGGCGCCGTGCCCGGTCCAACAGGCGGAATGGTAGTGGTCACAATGACAGAGCGGGCAGCCGCCGAGCATGGCCGCGGACGCCTGGTGACCTTCACGGCATTGGAGAGAGACTGATGGCCACCTTAACAATGTATAACGCCGCTGGCGAAGTGTCAGGCGAGATGGAACTGTTGGCAGAGATCTTCGAAGTATCAATCAACATGTCATTGATGAAGCAGTCAATCGTTACCACGCTGGCAAACTGGCGCCAGGGTACCGCAGACAGCAAAACCCGGGCTGAAGTATCCCACACCACGCGCAAACTGTTCCGCCAAAAGGGCACCGGGCGCGCACGTCAGGGTATGAAGTCCGCCCCGCACTGGAAGGGTGGCGGTGTTGCCCACGGGCCGCACCCACATGACTTCGGGCTTTCATTCCCGAAGAAAATGCGCCGCAAGGCCCTTTTCTGCGCCCTGTCCGGTAAACTGACAGACGGTGAAATATTCGGCGTGGAAGATTATGACTTCAGCGATTTTCGCACCAAAGAAGCAGTCAAGCTGCTCAAGGCGTTGAAGCTGGATAAGAAGAAAGTGCTGGTTACCTTCACTTCACTCGAAGATGAATCAATCCGCGCATTCCGCAATATTCCGAATGTGGTAATGACAACGGTAGAGATGGTCGGCACCTATGACCTGCTCACCGCCGACGTCGTGCTCTTCACCCGCGCCGGGCTGGAAACATTGCAGGAATTGAAGACACAGCCGTTAGGTAATGCACGCTGGGTTGCACGTAAACAAGTGGGAGGTGCTGCGTGAATAAGCCGCTCCATCATATCATTGTTCGCCCCATGCTCACTGAAAAGAGCGTGCGCAGCAATGAACAGAAGAAATATACTTTCGTAGTAGCTCTCAGTGCTACCAAGCCGGAGATAGCAACTGCGATAGAAACCATTTACGCCAAAGAGAAGATCGAGGTGGAAGTGGTTCATACAATGCACATGCGTGGCAAAAAGCGCCGTAACCTGGGCAAGAGTGGTCGCCGTGGCGGCACTGGAATGTCCCCGGCGTGGAAGAAAGCAATTGTCACGTTGACGGCGACATCGCCGACGATCCCGATGCTCGAAGGTGCGTGAACGTACCGCGGGAATAATATGGCCCCCCATGGCCGCTAAGCGTGGGAGTGGAGCAGGAAATGCCTTTAAAGAAGTATAAAGCGACATCGCCGGGGCGGCGATTCATGACTACTGCAGATTTCTCGGAGCTAACTAAGAAAGAGCCGGAGAAATCCTTAGTCCGCGAGCTGAAGCGCTCGGGTGGACGTGACGCACAGGGTCACATCTCCTCCCGGTACATCGGCGGCGGTGCCAAGCGCGCATATCGTATCATTGACTTCAAACGTCAGAAAGATAATATGCCCGCTACGGTAATCGCGCTGGAATATGACCCGAACCGTACCGCCCGCATCGCATTGCTGCAGTATGAAGACGGCGTAAAGACCTATATCCTGGCACCCGTCGATGTCAAAGTCGGCAGTGTGCTGGAGAGCGGACCGAACTCCGACATCAAGGCGGGGAACTGCCTGCCGTTATCCATGATCCCCGACGGTACTACGATCCATGCGATCGAGTTGAGTATGGGCCGTGGTGCACAGATGTGCCGTTCCGCGGGAACCAGCGCACAGCTGATGGCAAAAGAAGGCAAGTACGCGACCGTGAAGCTCCCTTCTGGCGAGATGCGCTATGTCTTTATGAGCTGCCGGGCCACAATCGGCCGGGTGGGGAATATTGAGCATGAGAACATCACCATCGGTAAGGCTGGACGCACACGCCATCTGGGTAAACGCGGCAAGGTCCGTGGTTTGACGATGAACCCGTGCGACCACCCACATGGTGGTGGTGAAGGTAGTAGCCCGGTGGGTCGTAAGAAAGGCCCGAGTACTCCTTGGGGCAAGCCGGCCCTGGGTAAGAAAACGCGCACAAACAAGCGCACCGATCGCTTCATCGTGAAGAAACGCTCGGCAAAATAATGCGGATGAACCACACCAGTAGTGTGGGAGGGTGATAATGGGCAGATCAGTTAAAAAGGGGCCGTTCGCAGACGAACACCTGCTGAAGAAAATTGAAGATTTAAATCGCAAGAGCGAGAAGCGCATCATCAAGACCTGGTCGCGCCGCTCAACGATTTTCCCCGATTTCATCGGGCATACCATCGCCGTTCACGATGGCCGCAAGCATGTTCCGGTATTCGTTACCGAGAATATGGTGGGGCATAAGTTGGGCGAGTTCGCACCGACCCGGCATTTCCGTGGTCATGCGGGCAGCGATAAGAGTTCGAAACTTCGCTAAAACGCAACGGACACAGCACGATAGACTCGTGTTAGTTGTCTTGGATGCACCGGCGTTATGCCGGAGGAGATAGGCAAGCCATGGGCAAGAATTCACAAGAACGAGGATCACGGAAGCGCACACGCATTGAACAGCGCAAGGCTGAAGGCCTGGCGGTAGCGCATGCTCGCGGAATCCATATGACACCTCTTAAAGTCCGCCACGTAATCGACTTGATTCGCGGTAAGGATTATACCGAGGCGATCGCGATCCTGAACTTTACACCGAATTTCGCAGCAGAGCCGATTCGTAAGGTGGTACAATCTGCAGCAGCTAATGCTGAAGAGAATTTACATCTGGATCCGGAACGTCTCTATGTTAAGACCTGCTTTGTGGATCCCGGTGCTACCACTAAGCGCGTGCATCCGACGACAATGGGACGCACCCGTCTGGTACTGAAAAGATCCAGCCATATTACCGTTCATCTGGCAGAACGCGAACGCGTTCGCACCACCCGCGGAGGGAGCAACTAATGGGGCAGAAAGTACATCCATACGGTTTTCGACTCGGTATAATTCGCGACTGGCAGAGCCGCTGGTTCGCCGAGAAGGATTATAAAGAGTTCGTCATCGAAGACTATAAGATCCGTAAATTTCTGCGTGCCAAACTCGCAGGCATCGTCTCTTCAGGATCATCACAGCGCCGCCCGGCACAGGGTGGACGCAACAGCCGTGGTGGCAATGTAGATGCTGGAGTATCGAGTATCGAGATCGAGCGCATGGCTAACATGATCAAGGTCACGATGCACACGGCACGTCCCGGTCTGATCATCGGTCGTGGCGGACGTGGTATCGATGAACTCCGTGCTGATCTGGAGAAGCTGGTACCGCGCAAGGTACAGTTAAACGTGCTCGAGATCAAGCAGCCGGAACTCGACGCTTTCCTGGTGGCCGAGTCAATTGCGAGCCAGATCACCCGTCGTGTTTCGTTCAAGCGCGCCATTCGTATGGCCATTGCACGTACCATGCAGCGCGGTGGTAAGGGAATCAAGGTTATTGTGGGCGGACGCCTGGGTGGTGCAGAAATTGCGCGCTCCTACGGCGATAAAGACGGCAAGATTCCCCTGCATACAATTCGTGCCGACATCGATTACGGCACAACCCACGCCGCAACAACATACGGTAATATTGGGGTTAAAGTGTGGATCTATCGCGGTGAAATTCTGCCGAAAGCATCCATCACTCCGCGCCCCGCGGTGAATCGTCCCGCAACAGCGGCGGCTGCCCCGGTAGAAGAGAAGAAATCAAAAGGCTGGCGTCGCGTGACCCGCGATACCGCTGAAGAGCCGGTGGTAACTCCGATAGTTGCAGATGTTGATGTCGTATCGGCAGTCGAGGAAACACAACCCGAGCAGGCCTAATCGCCGCACGGAGTTGAGGAGGAACGTAAGATGTTAATGCCTTCAAAGGTCAAGTTCAGGAAGCTGCATCGCGGAAATAAGAACGGTAAAGCCACCCGTGGCAATACTGTAGCGATGGGTGAATTCGGCTTGATGGCTATTGAAAATTGCTGGATGACTAACCGCCAGATTGAAGCAGCGCGTATTGCTATGACGCGTTATATTAAACGACAGGGCAAGGTGTGGATTCGCATCTTCCCGGACAAGAGTGTTACGGCGAAGCCAGCTGAAACCCGTATGGGTTCCGGTAAGGGCGCTCCCGAGCATTGGGTATCGGTGATTAAACCGGGTCGCGTACTGTTCGAGATGGCTGGTGTCACCGAAGAACAGGCCCGCGAAGCTATGCGCCTGGCGGCACACAAGCTTCCCATTAAGACGAAATTCGTCACGCGTGAGCAGACGAAAGGGGAGGAAAACCAGTGAAACTGGAAGAACGACAACGGTTACATGCACTGAGCATCGCAGACCTGAATAAGGAGCTGGTAGAAGCCGAAGGGCAACTGCTGACTTACCGCTTTGATGCCGGTTTAAACCGCCTTTCCAATCCTGCGGGTTTGCATAACACTCGTAAGCTCATTGCGGTGCTGAAGACCCTAATACGTGAGAAAGAACTGCTCGCCCAGAGCGGCTTCGCCACGATGACCGAGTATAAAGCCTATAAGGTAGCGGAACGCGCATCCTATAAGGCATCGAAGGGCTAAGAAGCTTGACTGCGGAAAGCAGGGAGATTGACCATGGCAGAGACAACTGAAGTAGTCCGCAATCGCCGCAAAGTGCGCGAGGGTGTAGTTACTAGCGATAAGATGGATAAGACCGTGGTGGTAAAGGTTTCCGACCTGGTACAGCATCCGCTGTACAAGCGCGTAATGAAGCGCTCAACCACCTTTAAGGCGCACGATGAAGAGAATCTATGCGGCATTGGAGACAAAGTTCGCATTATGGAAACTCGTCCTATTAGTAAGGACAAATGCTGGCGCGTGACAGAAATCCTAGAAAAAGCCAAATAACGCACAGAAAAAACTGAATAAGCAAATGTCGCCGTCGGTATTGTAGGTGAAACATGGGTGGAGATATCTATGAAAAACTATCAGACCGGACA
>JBBQQW010000022.1:0-20435 GCA_038215455.1 Armatimonadota bacterium | reverse complement strand
GCGTTTGCAGTGCCATCAGAGAATGACCGTATAATGGTAACTGTGTCAGTAGAGGCTGAGCTCAGGTAAACGCTCTCCAGATATACTGGAGTAGCAAAGCCCATTCTACCATCCAGCATCCTTAAATGGTCGTATTTCAGGCACTTCGATTTGTCAACACCGTTCTTCGGGCCTGTATTAACATTTTTGGCAGTGAAAGTGATAGTGCCAGCTGGCCAGACAGCCGGGCTATAGGTGAATTTAGCAGGGGCTGCTACGACGTTAAGGTCGTCGAAATTGATGACCAGCGGTGTAACTGCTGCAGTAACAGTAATGGCAACGCTATCAGTAAATCCACTCGCGGTCTCGATGCCGGTGATAGTATAGGTACCCGCATCGGCCACTGTCAGCTCAAACGGTGCATTCACATTCGGCAGTATCTTGGCTGCTGGGGTACAGCCCCAGGACACGCCGGCGGTTATTGGGATGCCATTTTTTGTCAGGGTCAGCGTTATAGGATTATTTGCAGTGGCAGCGGTTGTCGTAGCAGTGAGTTCCATTTCTATGATCGTCACTGTCTTGCTGGCACCAGCAACAGCCGAAGAGAGCAGCACCACAAGCATGACCACACTCAGCAATTTGCTGAAGGTGAATCGGTATAATTGAGAATAATTTACCATTTTTCTTCCTCCTTTTCGAGATTCTTTATTAATTATAACACCCTTCCTGCAGGTGTAAAGATCAAATGCTATCGTATTGCGGACTAATGCTATCATATTGCGAATTAACTCCGCTTTAGCCCATTCATACAAAAATGTGGGTGGACAGCGACATCGCCATCCACCCACACGATCACAAACGACTTATTATCGATACTATGGGGACGGCAATATCGACAAGTTATCGACATAGAATGAATCGCTGACGGTATCCTTGACAACTTTTAATTGGGATACCGGGTGGGAGAGCCAATCGGCGTAGCTGATCTTCTGCAAGGTATTCGCCGTGAAGGAGATATCCTGCGAAGAGTCTGGTGTGCCATCAGAGAATGAGCGTATAATGGTTACTGTATCGGTAGATGCTGAACTCAGGTACACGCTTTCCAGATATACCGGAGTACTAAAAACCATTTTACCATCCTGCATGGTTAAATGGTCGTATTTTAAGCACTTAGAACTGCCGACACCATTTGTCGTGCCTATTTGAACATTTTTGGCAGAGATGTTGATAGTGCCGGCGGGCCAGGCTGGCGGTACATATGCGTAGCTAGAAGAGCCAGCGAAGGTGGCGTCGTTGAAATCAATGAGCAGCGGCACCGGGGCAGCCACCACAACAGTGGCGCTGGCGCTTAATCCGCTAGCAGTCTCAGTGGCGGTGATGTTGAAGCTACCTGCGCCGGCCATGATGATATTATACGGGGCGGTGGCACCCGGCATTGTCTTGGCCGCAGGGGAGCATATCCAGGTAACGCCAGAGGAAATCGTACTTCCCGTTTTAGTGAAGACCAGGGTAATTGGGCTGAGTGCGGTGGGTGAAGCTGACGCGGTGAGCGCGGTTTCCCGAACCGTCACAATTTTAGGAGTGGTACCATCACCATTCCAGACATAGTAGGGGGTGCCCGCGGTGGCGGCGGTGAAGTTGATGTCTGCAGTGAAGGATTTGCCGGTAGGCAGCCCGGTGACAACAGTTGCTGGCGTGAGACCAGTTGCATCAGTAGTGACTCTCCAGACGACAGGAGCGGTGGGATTAGTCACCGACATGATGGCTTTCCCCGAATCTGCTGCGCTTGTACTGAAAGCGGGTGGTGTGGTAGCGGGCAGCGCTAATCCGGGATTAACATTGGTGTTGCCAGCGGCATCGGTAAAGCGTGCCGTTATTGCGGCATCTTTGATCATTTCGCAGTGGCCATCGAGCAGACTTAGGATAGCTGCGGTGCCGGCGTGGCGTCTGCCATCAATGTTGGTTCTGCTGATGGCAACGTTCAGTGGGCCATCGCCATCGGCGGTGAGGAACAGCTCCGTGGGGTCGATAACGCGCGTGTCACCCAGTGACAGACCGCTGAGTCTGTTGTTGTAGACGTAGCCGTTGGGTGTTGAGGTCTTGTTCGGGCAGGTTAATGCGCTGCTGGCTTTGGTCTGCAGGGCAAGTTGTGATGTCGTTGCCTGGGAAAGCTTCAGCGCAGACCATACTCCTTCCACTGATGGCATCGTTTCATCATTCTCCTGGACATACATGAGTACAGCAGTAGCGATCTGCTTCTGGTTGTTGGTACACTGCGTCTGGCGCGCTTTCTCGCGAGCCTTCGAGAATACCGGGAAGAGAATTGCTGCCAGTATCGCTATGATAGCGATAACGACGAGCAGTTCGATGAGGGTAAACCCTCGCTTGAGTGATGATTTCAAAATAGCCTCCTCCTTATCAGGTGCTGACTTGATTATAACACTTTCGCCGTTGCTGTAAACCTTAAATCCTATCGTAATGCGTTTTAAAGCTATCGTATTGCGAATTACTGCTGCAAGGGGTATACTGTTGCTGAGGAAAAACTATGGGGAAATCGAAACGCGTTGCATTATTAATCAGTGCCACTACCGAGTACACACGGCAGATTATCCGTGGCATTTTCAAGTATAGCGGCAATAAACCGGATTGGGAAATTATTCGCATCTCGATATACAGGGATCACCTGGATATACTGTCTAATTATAAGGTTAATGGTATTATAACCTTCAGCGGTGAGAAGTCCACTCTCGACATTATCTCAAATATCAACGTTCCAGTAATTAACACTTCTTCATATTCTTCCGAGTTAACAGTGCCACGTGTCGTAGCTGATAGCACGGAGATCGGGCGGCTAGCGGCGGAATATTTCATCGGGCTGGGATTCCGCCAGTGTGCGTATCTGGGGAACCTCTGGACGGCTTTTGCACAGACTCGCGGGGAAGGATTTAGCGCCGAATTAGACCGACATCGGATACCCTGCTCAATCTACAGCGAGACCAAAGTGGAAGTCGATGCTTCTGAAATAGCATCGCATACAATCACGGAGGAAGATAAGACCTATGCCTGGCTGCGTGACTTGCCCAAGCCCGTCGGCATCCTGGCGTGGGCCGACAGTGGGGCGCGCTACCTGGCCAATATTTGCCTGCGACATCATATCAGCATACCAGATGAGGTAGCTATTCTCGGGGTGGATGATGATATGATGGAATGTACTATCTCGTATCCGCCCCTGAGCAGCGTCATGCTCGGGGGGGAGAATACCGGCTATGAGGCGGCACGTTTGCTGGATATATTGATATCCGGCAAGGAACTGCCCGCCCGTGAAGTGCTCCTGCCGCCGATGGGCATCACCGTGCGCACCTCCACCGATACCCTGGCGGTCAGCGATCCGGAGGTGGCCAGTGCAATACGCTACATCCACGCAAATGCGGGTGAACCGATCAGCGTCGCGGATGTGCTGGATGCCGTCCCCCTGTCCCGGCGCGTACTGGAGAAGCGCTTCCGCACCAAGCTGGGAGCCTCCATCCTGGAGGAGATCACCCGTGCTCACGTGAAGCTGGCGAAGCAACTACTGGCTGACCCAGCAATGCCCAATGCTGTCGTGGCCCATCGTGCCGGCTTCCGCAGTGTCAATGCCCTGTACATCGCCTTCCGCAATATGGTAGGCATGTCCCCCAACGCCTTCCGCAACTGTTATTATCGGAAGTAATGCAGACCAGCCCCGCTGTTGGGCGAGGGCTTTTTTCATTTGAAATGCACCGACCATGCTTAATTCTTTTCAAAGGTCGAATTATTCACAAAAAATGTGACTAAAAAGTCCAATAACTGTGTGCAATTGTAAATTGCGTGTTATTATAAGGAATCAGCGATGAAGCGAGCTTTATTATTGGGGGATGAATAACCGATGTGGTATCTATGGCGTAAGTCTTGGTCTACCTAACACCCCGGCCCCCTTCCCGGCGCGGGAAGGGGGAGGATGATCGTTTTTCAATGATGATCATTCGTTTGGACACCCCTTCCCGCCGGGAAGGGGCTGGGGGTTATGTAAAACCAATGGGCAAAGGGCGTAGCCCCGGATGAAATCCGGGGGACGCGTTGGGTTATTTGGTCGTTAAACGTATAAACCAGTTGCTACAATAATGAGTGAAAAGAGGGTGCTATGTCACAACTAGAAGATAGCATTTTAACTGATGAGCGCGATGCCCGTGTCGCCGAATTACAGCGACGGCGACGGGATATTGATGCTGAGCTGACCGAGCTGGGCTTTCCCACTACGCGCAACAAAATTGATACTCTCTCCCATGAATTGACTGCACAAAAAAACACCGTAGCAGAACAGGGGCAGTTGCTTCATGAGTTGCAGGTAGCTCACACCGAACTCGATACGCAAAATGAAGAATTACGTACCACTGAAGAGCATCTTTTAATAGCGCACGACCGCTATCAAGACCTATATGATTTCGCGCCGGTCGGCTACTTTACTGTCGATGCTGAGTGGAAAATTTTGCAGGCTAATCTCACCGGGGCCAACCTGCTGAGTATCGAACGACAAAAGCTGCTACACCAACCACTCACGCACTTCATCGCGCCCGGGTCGCAGGATGATTTCCACTTCTTCCGCGTGCAATCCCCACAGCATGCGACAACGCTAGAATTGCAGTTGATCAAGGAGGATGGGGTTACCTTCTGGGCGCATTTTGATATCATCGCCGCGCAACAACCGACGGGATACCGCCTGGCTGTGAGCGATATCACTGAATGCAAACGCGCCGAGGCGCTGCGCGAGAGCGAGGAACGCTTCCGGACAATGGCCAATGCGCTCCCGCAGTTAGCCTGGATCGCACAAGCTGACGGCTATATCATCTGGTACAACCAGCGTTGGTATGAATACACCGGTACCACTCCAGACCAAATGGAAGGCTGGGGATGGCAAAGAGTGCATGATTCGACAACATTATCTGCTGTGCTGGAAAAGTGGAAGGCCTCTATCGCTACTGGCCAGCCGTTTGAAATGGAATTCCCCCTGCGTGGAGCCGATGGCCATTTCCGCACATTTCTGACCCGAGGGCACCCTTTGAAAGATGCCGGAGGAGAGGTGGTACAGTGGCTGGGCACCAATACTGACATCACCGAGCGCAAACGCGCCGAAAATGTACTGCGCGAGAGTGCTGAAGAGCTGGCAACGGTGCTGGAGGTAGCACCGGTGGCCATCTGGATCAGCCACGACGCGCAATGCCATGCGATCACTGGCAATCGCCTGGCGAATGAATTCTACCAGGCAGAACCGGGCGAAAACGTCTCGGCAAATATCACCCCCGTGCGCCGTTTCTTCCGCGATGGGCTGGAATTAACTGCTGATGAATTGCCCATGCAGGTTGCCGCACGGGAGAACCGCGACGTGCGCAATGTGGAGCTGGATGTGCTGCTGCCCAGCGGGGCCTGGAATTACATGCAGGGGTCGGCCAGCCCGCTGCGCGACAGTGATGGCAACGTGCGCGGTTGTGTCGGTACCTTCATGGATATCAATATGCGCAAGCAGGCGGAGGAAGCGCTGCGCGAGAGCGAGGAGCGCTACCACACACTCTTTGACGGCATGACCGAAGGGTTTGCCCTGCATGAACTTGTCTTGGATGATCAGGGGAACCCGGTTGATTATCGTTTCCTGGATATCAATCCCGCATTTGAGAAATTGACGGGCTTGAAGCGTGAGGACGTTATCAACTATACCCTTAACGAGGTGCTGCCGGGGGATGACCCGAAATGGCTGGAGATGTATAGCCGCGTCGCCCTCACCGGAGAGCCACTGCAGCTAGAAAACTATTCGCCCGCCTTGCAACGGCACTATGATGTGCTGGCCTACCGCCCTGCACCATTACAATTCGCGGTCATCTTCATGGATGTCACCGAGCGCAAGCATGCGGAGGAGGCATTGCAAGCATCGCTACATGAAAAAGAAGTGTTGTTGAAGGAGATTCATCACCGCGTAAAGAACAACATGCAGGTAATAAGCAGTCTGGTGAATTTGCAGGCCGATACCCTTGATAACCCGGAATTAAGCCCCCTCTTTAACAACCTGCGCGACCAGATACGCTGTATGGCACTGGTACACGAGAAACTATATCAGTCTGAAAGCCTAGCACACGTAGAGTTCGCCGAATACACGGAAAGCCTGCTCAACTACCTCTGGCGGGCACATGGAGAAATCACCAGCAATGTCCGGCTGAAGCTGGAGCTGCAGCCGGTGACACTATCAGTAGAGCAGGCAGTGCCCTGCGGCTTGGTCTTGAATGAGCTGGTCACCAACGCCCTGAAGCACGCCTTCCATAATGGTACCCAGGGCGAATTGCAGGTGACACTGCACGGCACCGAAGACGGCAAAGTGACCCTGCGCGTGAGCGACAACGGCCCCGGCCTTCCCGCGGGCCTGGACTGGCGCAACTCATCATCACTAGGCCTGCGCCTGGTGCAGATGCTAGCCGGGCAATTGCGGGCAACACTAGACGTAACCAGCGAGAATGGGCTGACGGTGGAGGTGGTGTTCAGGAGGTAGAAGCGAACCCCGGATTTCATCCGGGGCAAAGGTATTGGGGTGAGTTATTTGGTCGTTAAACGTATAAAGCCGTTCTGGTAGGCGCAACCCCAGATTTCATCCGGGGCAAAGATATTCGGGGGCGCTATTTGGTCGTTGAACGTATAAAGCCGTTCTGGTAGGCTAAACCCCGGATTTCATCCGGGGCAAAGATATTCGGGGGCGCTATTTGGTCGTTAAACGAATAAAGCCGTTCTGGTAGGCGCAACCCCGGATTTCATCCTGGGCAAAGATATTCGGGGGCGCTATTTGGTCGTTAAACGTATAAAGCCGTTCTGGTAGGCGCAACCCCGGATTTCATCCGGGGCAAAGATATTCGGGGGCGCTATTTGGTCGTTAAACGTATAAAGCCGTTCTGGTAGGCGTAACCCCGGATTTCATCCGGGGCAAAGATATTCGGGGGCGCTATTTGGTCGTTGAACGTATAAAGCCGTTATTAGATTATGACCTGATACGAGTAGAGGCAAATAGCGAAGTATAATATCATAGCCCCGGATGAAATCCGGGGGACGCGTTACATTATTTGGTCATGAACCGTATAAGCCCGTTATTACATCATGACCTGATACGAGCAGAGGCAAATAGCGAAGTATAATATCATAGCCCCGGATGAAATCCGGGGTACGCGTTACGTTATTTGGTCATGAACCGTATAAAGCCGTTATTAGATTATGACCTGATACGGGCAGAGGCAAATAGAAGTATAATATCATAGCCCCGGATGAATTCAATAAGAAACAGCATAGGTACAAACAATGCCAAACGAAAAAATACTGATAGTTGAAGATGAGGCTATCATCTCCGCTGACCTGGCGAGTAAGCTGGGGAAGCTGGGATACACCGTCTGTGGTAGTGCGGCGAGTGCTGAGGATGCGCTGGCGCTGGTGGCGATGTGCCAGCCGGAGCTGGTGTTGATGGATATTCACCTGCGCGGTGAGATGGATGGCATTGATGCGGCAGACCGGATTCGCCTGGAGTACGGGATTCCGGTGATTTATCTGACCGCGCACTCGGACCGTGCCACGCTGGATCGTGCTAAATTAACTGAGCCGTTTGGCTATATCCTGAAGCCCTTTGAGCAACTGGAGCTGCAGACGCATATCGAGATGGCGCTCTATAAGCACCAGGCTGAACGCAAGCTGCGCGAGAGCGAGGAGCGCTGGCGCGTCACTATCGGCAGCATTGGCGATGCGGTGATTGCCAGTGATGTTGCCGGGCGTGTCACCTACATGAATCCCGTGGCCGTGGCGTTGACTGGCTGGGATGCAGCGGAGGCAGAGGGGCAGCCGGTATCCCGCGTTTTCAACATCATCAATGAGTTTACCCGGCTGCCGGCGGAGGATCTGGTGGCACGGGTGCTGTGCGAAAACTGCATCGTAGAGCTGGCGAACCATACCGCATTGGTGACCAAAGATGGCCGCGATGTGCCTATCGAGGACAGTGCGGCACCGATAACTGACAAAGATGGGGTAGTGACCGGCGTGATCATCATCTTCCACGATGTCACCGAGAAACGACATGCGGAAGAAGCACGTGCGCAACTGGCAACCATCGTTACCTCCTCCAGCGATGCCATAATAGGGGAAACCCTGGCGGGGATCGTCACCACCTGGAATCGTGCCGCGGAGCAGCTCTTTGGCTACACAGCGGAGGAGATGGTCGGGCAATCGATTGGTCGGCTCATCCCGGTAGATCACCACGAAGAGTTACAAGCTAATCTGCAGCGAGTCGCGCGCGGTGAAGAAGTCGAATCCCACGACTGTTTACGTTTAAACAAAGACGGCAAGCTGATAGATGTATCCGTCACCATTTTCCCCATCAAGGATTCGGCGGGCAATATTGTGGGGGCGGCATCTATCAAGCGCGATATCACCACACGCAAGCACGCCGAGGAGGAATTGCACAAGATTAACTGTACGCTGCAGGCCTATAACCATAGCAACCAGGCACTGTTGCACGCAACTGACGAGATGTCATTCCTGCAGGAGGTGTGCAAGATTATCATCGAGGATTGCGGCCACCCCATGGTATGGATTGGCTATGCCGAGGATGATGAGGAGAAGAGCATTCGTCCAGTCGCCAATTCTGGCTTTGAGGCCGGATATATGGAAACGCTGCAACTGACCTGGGCGGACACCGAGCGGGGCCGTGGCCCCACCGGCACGGCGATCCGCACCGGGCAGGTCAGCTACTGCCGTAATATGCTTACAGATCCCTCCTTCCTGCCCTGGCGTGCGCAGGCAGTGAAGCGCGGCTATGCTGCTTCACTGGTGCTACCATTGCAAGATAATGGCCGCGCTTTCGGTGCCATGACCATCTACTTCCACGAACCAGACCCGTTCTCGGATGAAGAGATAGCGTTGCTCTCCAAGCTGGCGAGTGATTGCGCCTTTGGTATCACCACCCTCCGGCTGCGAGTGGCAAATGCCAAATACGAAGAGGCGCTGCACCTGTACGAGCTAATCGCCGCCCACAGCCGCGACATGATATTCTTTATCCGGCGTGACGATGGGTGCATTGTCGAGGCTAATAACGCTGTCCTCGATGAATATGGCTACAGCCGTGAGGAGTTGTACACAAAAACAATTGCCGACCTGCGCACCCCCGAATCTGCGCCGATGACTGATGCACAAATGCAGGAGGCGGATACCCATGGGATACTCTTCGAGACCATACATCGACGCAAGGATGGCAGTGAATTCCCGATAGAGGTAAGCTCGCGCGGTGCCTATATCGACGGCCAGCGTATGCTGGTGAGTGTAGTGCGGGATATCACCGCGCGTAGAATTGCCGAGGCAGAGCGCGAACAACTGCTGACGCAGGTGCAACGGCACGCGGCGGAGTTGGACGCGACGCTCAGCTCGATAGCAGACGGGATGATCCTCTATGACGCTACCGGTGCAATAGTACGCATCAGCCCGGCAGCAGCAACGGCACTGGATTACCATGATGACCAACTGGGAGAGCATATCTCTACCCGAGTATCACGGGTAAAGGTAACGCATCCCGACGGCACGCCATACCTGCCCGAAGATTTACCCGCTATGCGCGCCTTCGCCGGTGAGACGGTGCAACAAGAGGTCATGGTGCTGCAGAATTCCAACCGCACCTACTGGCTCTCGACTAGCGCTGCACCTATCCGCGGGGCAGACGGGCAGTCGCTGGGCGTCATCGTTACTTCTACCGATATCACCGAACTCCGCGACATACAGGAGCAGATGGAGACCTTTATGCACCTGGTCTCCCACGACTTGCGTACCCCGCTGGCTATCATCCACGGGTACCTGGAGCTGCTGGAGGACAATCTGCCTGGAGAAAAGAATGCGATGATCGATCTGAGCATCGACACCATCCGCCGCTCCGTCAAACGTATGGGGGTGATGATAGAAGACCTGCTGATAACTGCCCGGCTGGAAGGTGGACAACTACCGATGGAGAGTACACCCTGCGAGCTGCAGAGCTGGCTGCCGGAGTTTCTGCAGCGCTCCGCCACCGTATTTGACCCGCTGCGTATCATCCTGGAGCTGCCCGAATACCTCCCCACCGTGGCAGCCGATACCAATCGCCTGGAGCGTATCCTGACAAATCTAGTCTCCAATGCGCTGAAATATGGCGCTGATGGCACGGCAGTTATGATCAGTGTGAAGCTACTGGAAGATCAGCTACAATTCTCGATCAGCGATCAGGGACGCGGCATCGACCATAACCATATACCTCACCTCTTCGACAAATTCTACCGCGCCGACACCGAACGCATAGCGGAGGGCATCGGCCTGGGGCTATACATCACCCGCCTGATGGTAGAAGCCCACGGCGGCCATATCTGGGTAGAGAGCGATGTAGGGGTAGGAAGTACCTTTTATTTCACCTTGAATCTGTAGTAATAGCCGTGCCATGGGTGTCCCGCCCATGCCCAGGAGTATCATTTTTAGCGACAAGCTGTCCTTACGGGCCTGGCCGTGAACGACCAGGCTGGAAGGCCTACGGCCAATCGCCCATTCGGGCGGGACGGGTAAGGGTAAGCGTTCCCGTCCGAAGGACGATCGGCGTTAAGCCCGCTAGACCAGTCGTTCACGGCTGGGCGAACAGGGCGGGCGCTAAAAACGATACTCCTGCGCCCATGCCACAGAACTTGCACAATTTCCCCCAAACCTGCTAACCTTAGTGAATAATTGCTGGTGGAGGTTATACACATGGCATTGCATGGTTTTGTTCATCGCTACGGCGATCATATTGATACCGACGTTATCGTTCCGGCGCGTTTTCTTAACACCACTGACCCGGCAGAGCTGGCAACGCACTGTATGGAAGATGCCAATGACGGGTTCATCACCCGCGTGAAGCCGGGCGACATTATCGTGGCGGGCGAGAATTTCGGCTGTGGCTCCTCACGCGAGCATGCGCCTATCGCCATCAAGGCGGCGGGGGTATCGGCAGTGGTGGCGAAGAGCTTCGCGCGCATCTTCTTCCGCAACGCTATCAACCTGGGCCTGCCTATCCTGGAATGCCCGGAAGCCGCCACCGCTGCAGCGGCGGGTGACGAGATGAGCATCGACCTGGAAACCGGCATCATCACCAACATAACCAAGGGCCAGAGCTACCAGTCCAGCGCCTTCCCTCCCTTCCTGCGCGAGATCATCGACGCCGGCGGGCTGGTGAACTATGTGAAGAATCGGTAGGTGATTTATTTCCGACAACCACCGCGAAGCGGTGATGGAATATAGCCCTGGGGATACCTAACCCCCCGGCCCCCTTCCCGGCGCGGGAAGGGGGTGTCCAATCGTAAAGTTACCCTTTTTCGTACCTAAATTTTACCCTCGGCACTAATTCCAGGTGTATTATCACCGTTCATTTCGCTGCCTCTCCCACTACCGTTTTTTCCTCAACAATCCGCCCCAGCACCGCTCGGGCGTGGCGGCTGAAGTGGCTGCGCAGGTCGTTGCTGTAGTTCTCCAGCACTTCTCGGCCCATATTGTTGTAGTCGCCACAGCGGTAGAGTGCGCGGGCGAGCATCAACTCACGCAGGGCACGGGCGCGGGGGAGGTTGTCGCTGTCATTGCGGAACTCCCGTTGCCAGGCGGCACCGATATCCTTGATACTATACCCGGTGAGGCCGGGCTGGGCCAGCAGATTCACCAGCGGTCTCGCCGCGCTTTTGTCGCCGATACTCTCCAACGCCAGCGCCACCGCGCGGAAGTGCGAGAAGGCGTCGCCCGCCCCCAATGCCTTTGCTTTAGTGAAGATCACCGGCAGTGCGCGCACGTCTTTGGTGCGCCCCAGCGCCTGCACCAGGCTGTCTACCTCGCTGATAGAGGAGCCGAACTGCCCCATGGCGGTGTAGTTCCACCCCTGGTCCCAGGGCGTTTTCTCCAGGGCGCTGATGATAGTATCAATTCCGGTGGTATCGCCCAGCACCGCCAATATCTTCGCATAGGCGAGCTTTTCTTTCTCGGTTTTCGCATTGGCATAGCTGCTGCGCAACAGCGGGATGGAGCGCGTGGTATCGGTGAGAAGTATCGCCACATTGGCATTTTCTGCCAGCACTTCCTGCACCGCGGTAGCCATCTTCTCATTGCTTAGCGGGAAGGTGTCCTCCCAGCGCAAGACCCCGGCGGGCAGGCAGCCCACCGCCACCAGGTGCCGTTGCAGCAGGCGCACATCCAGCTTGCGCGGGGGGTATCCCAGCTGCACCGAGAAGGCGGCGGCCGCCCCGGCGGCATAGCCCTGGTTCTGGATATCCGGCTGCATGCGCATCACCGGCACGGCATCGCGGTGCACACTGATGCCCAGCCCGGTCACCAGTATCCCCTCCAGCCCACGCGGTAGCAGGCAGCGGTAGGGGATGTACGAGTGCAGTATCTTGGTGTAGCCCTCTGGTTTATCCAATATGAAATATGGATCGACGGTGTAGCCGTGGGTGTCGAAGGGCGCATTCGCCTGCGCTATGGTGTCAGGGTAGCGGCGTCCATTCACCTGGTCCAGCACGGTCACGGTGAAGTCGCCGACGATGCGGCGGCGCTCACGCGTGTCGAGCAGCTGCCCGATATCGTAGCTTTGCGGGTGATTCTTCTTCGCCGTCACCAGCAACTGCCAGGTGTCCAGCGTGTCGGTCTCATCGGCCAGCGTGAAGTCGGTGTTCATCTCCACCGGGTGCACGCCGAAGGCCGGCAACCCGGCCCCCTGCACGGCGATATCGGTGCCATCAATGTAGACACTCGCTGCGCCTGATGCGACGGCGATATCGGCACTGCCGGAGGCATCTACCACCACCTTCGCCCGCACAACAGTACGCCCCTGCGCGGTGGCCACGATCACCCCGGTGACGCGGCCATCCTCCACCAGCGCCCCACATCCCTGCGTGCCATACCAGACGTCGGCACCACTCTGGCGCAGGGTGGTACGCCACCATTCCATCTTATGCGCGATATCCCAGAATCGCCCCGGCGGTGGCACCTCGGCGGTGAAGCCGGTGGGATTGCCGTAATAATAGCTGGGGATGCCCCCCTGCGTCCCCACGCCACCCAGGCCATAGAGCGCCTCTACCACCAGCGTGCGCACCCCCTGGCGCGCAGCGGCGATACCTGCCGGGCAACCACTGACACCGCCCCCGATGACCACCACATCGTATTCCGCCAGCACCGGCACCGTGCGCGCTTGCACATCAAGGGCCGGGAGTTTTGCGACGGTGGTGCGGTAGCCTTGTGGCTCCTTGAGATCGCCCTTCACGGAGGCGGTGCGCATATCGGCGGAGAGGCTGACCTGCTGCAGCGCCGGGCGGATTTTCGCCGCTGTCGCTGCCGCAGTGCCTATGCGCGTGCCGTAGTCTAGCAGATTCAGCGGGCGCAGCAATTTGGCTGCCCAGTCGCGGGGTATTTCCACACATCCGCCCACTATGTATAGATATGGTGTCTCGGCGCTGGCGGTCAGGGGTATCCCGGCCACACCGGGCCAGGTCACCGGGAGATTCTTCGGCGCCACGCTGTTGACGAAGTTGTCCAGCGGCACGGCGAAGAGGCTGTCCGCCGCCCGTGCCTGCTCGGGGGCATAGGTGAGATCGCGTGCGCGGTGTTCGGCGTTATTCAGTGCGAGGTAGCTGTTATCGGTCAATGGCAACTTCAGTGTATATTCGATCAGCGGGAATTTCTTATCACCTTCGACGATCTGCTGGGGTAATATCCGTGCGCTGAACTCTTTGCTTATTTTTATCTCACCGCCGACTACCACGCGGGTGAATGTCTGCAGGCTGGGGTAGTGGATATCGCTGAATTTCAGCCCCGCCTGGCGCGCCACCCAGGCGTAGTCGGTGGCGTCGATGATCGCTTTCGCCCGCACTGCCTGCCGTCCGTTGCGGTTCGTCATGATGATCCCGGCGGGCGCTCCGTCGACATCGCGCAGGATATCCACGGCGGTGCAGTTGAAGCGGTACTCCACCCCCGCAGTTATCAACGCATCATCCAGCGCCTTCTTCACCGTCATTGGTGTGGTGAGACTTCCGTCGGGGAATATCGCCATGCCCATCTCCGAGGTTGGCACCTCGCCCGGCTCCAGCCACAGCCGCAGCGTGCCCGCCATATCCTCGCCCAGGTAGGGGCGCGGTGCCACCAGAAAGACGCTGGCCCCCGCACGCGCCGCGGCCACCGCAGCCGCCACCGCGCCTGTGCTGCCTCCCACTACCACCACGTCAACATCCGCCGCGACCGGCAAACTGCGCGCGCTCTCGGTGGCGTAGTCGATGGCCCACACACGAGTGACGGCCAGCAAAAATATAATCAGCAGTGATATTCTGTACATTGCTAGTTATTTTAGCAAAAAATGAGGAGTTTGGTTGTAAATGGCTGAGTACAACGATAAAAAACCTCGTAACTATTGACGCAATATCACGCCTATGTTACCCTAAAGAGCGTGGGCGAGTGGCGAAATTGGCAGACGCGCCAGATTTAGGATCTGGTTCCGCAAGGATTAGGGGTTCGAGTCCCCTCTTGCCCACCATCCTTCGCTAAAGCTACGGCTGGCAGGCCGTAGCTTTAGCGAAGGATGGTGCTCGCCGTAGCACGAAGTGCGAAGGAGGGCCATTCATTCACTGGAATACAATGCAACATACCATTAAACCCAACAGAGGGAGCTTCTCATATGAGGTATGTCTATATCCTTCAGAGCATCACCAAACCCGATGAATTCTGCACAGGTAGCACCGGAAACTTCAAAGAACGGTTGAAGGTTCATAATGCTGGCAGTTCGCCCCACACTTCTAAGCATATTCCCTGGCAACCGTTAGTAGTAATTTTCTTTGCCGATGATAAGCGTGCCAACGAATTTGAACGCTATCTGAAATCAGGATCAGGCAGAGCTTTCGCGTTAAAACATTTCCGCTGACTATGTCATGGACGTCCGTATTTTGGGGACTGACTACGAAATACTCACCTAGGGAAAGAATATACCGCCATCTCACAGCCGAAACCAACAGTACATCAACGTATTTCGTGGTCTGTCCCCAAAATACCAAAATACCTCACCTAGGGAAAGAATATACCGCCATCCTACAGCCGAAACCAACAGTACATCAACGTATTTCGTGGTCTGTCCCCAAAATATCAGGCCTTGTCACACTAAACCAACAACCAGCCCACAAATCTCCTTGACGCTCCTGCTGGCCTTTCCTACAATGGCGATAGTTCCAGCTATTTGAAGGAGGCGTTATGCCGAAGATGATTTTTTTGAATTTGCCGGTGAAGGAGCTGCCGCGGTCGGTGGAGTTTTTTACCAAACTCGGGTACACCTTTAACCCCAAATATACCGATGAGAATGCTACTTGCATGATTGTGAGTGACACTATTTTTGTCATGCTGCTGGTAGAGAAGTTCTTCCTTACCTTCACAGATAAGCATATTTGCGACGCGGCGAAGGATGTGGAGGTGCTGATTTCCCTGTCCATGGATAGCCGCGCGGAGGTGGACGAGATGATGGCGAAGGCGGTGGCGGCGGGCGCTACCATAGTGCGGGAAGCCAGTAACTACATGGATAGCGAAGGCATGTACACCGGGAGCTATCTGGATCTGGATGGGCACCACTGGGAACTGCTCTGGATGTCACCCGAAGCGATGTAACTGATCACCCCTTCTGTCTTACCTTCACCTTTTTGGCGGGTGCTGGCTTCTCCACCGCTGGCTTTGCCGCGAAGCGCGTCATCTTGCCGGCGCTGAGGATGTCGGCGATCCAGCGCGTCTCGTCGAAGCAGTCCAGCCCGGCCATCAGCAGCGAGGTGAGCGGGACGCTGATGAGTGCGCCGACAGGCCCGAGCACCCACGACCAGAAGAGGAACGAGAGGAAGACCGCCGTCATCGACATGTTCAGCGCCTTGCCCGCCAGCTTCGGGGTGAGGATATTGTCGGAGATGAAGTTGATGACCACCGCGCCGATGAGCACCGCCGCCGCCACGCCGATGCCACGGTCGAACCACGCGAGCAGGAAGGCGGGCAACACCGCCAGTGGCAGCCCGATATTGGGGATGTAGCCGAGGAAAAAGCTCAACACCCCCCAGAGGATCGCCAGGTCGATCCCCAGCGCCCAGAAGAACAGCGTGAGGGTGGTGCTGACGATGAAATTATTCAGTGCGCGCACATTGAAGTACCCGGTGATGTTGCTCCCCAGCAGTTTCAGCCGGGATCGCAGCGCGGTATCCGCGCCTATTTTGGAATTTATCAACCGGGAGATGCGTGGCATCTCGATGGAAAAGACCACAAAGAGCAACAGGATGATGAGGAACATCACGCTGCCCTCGCCAAAGGTGCGCAGCAGCTTGCCCACCATGGTGAGCAGGTCATTGGGGGAAATCGCCCCCCGAGGCAATTGCTGCGGCACCTGCAGCCCAAAGCCCCCGAGCCAGCCAGAGAGCGCGGCATATTGCGCGGTGAATTTATCCTGGTAGGTGGGCAGCTCATCCGCCAGCCGCACCACCGATGCGGTGACAAAGCCGATGAGCGCCACGCCGGCAGCCACCACCGAGAGCACCACGGTGAAGACCGCCGCCCAAGTGGGAAAGCGCCGCCGCTCCAGCCACTTGATAACCGGCAGCACCGCAATAGTCAGCAGTACTGCAAAAAGCGTCGGCGCCAGGAAAGACCCCGCCGCCTGCATCCCGGCGACGATGATAACAAAACTAGCCCCGATAACAAAAAACCGCGTGATGGGCGATTGCATATAAATACCTTAACCTGAAATAGCGATACCGAGAAGCACTGCGCATATTATATGATATTGAGGTAAAATTGACTACAAATTAAGGGTAATAGCCAGGAGTATCGTTTTTAGCGACAAGCCGTACCTTCGAGCCTGGCCGTTCACGGCTGGGCGAAACGGACGGACGTTATAAACGATACTCCTGGCGTAATAGCCCCGAAGAGGCCAGGGATATTAATCTGGCGGCTGCAATGCCCCGTTGGGTCTATCGGGTAGGCTGTAACACGATTAATTGCTGCGAAGAATCCCTGCATAATTATTGAACTTTGCATTCACTCAAATGGATATTCACCATAAAGTCTGTAGGTATTTGCCCCCTGTTGCTTGGCCCGGTACATGGCTTCGTCGGCGTGGCTCATCAGCACTTCCACGGTGTTTCCGTCATAAGGGGCGATACTGACGCCAATGCTGGCGGTCATTTTTCGCACATATTCACCCAGCGTAAATTCATCGGTGAAGGCATCGAGAAAACGCCGGGCGGCGTTGTCGATATCATCCAGACCGTTGACACCCAAGAGGATAATGACGAATTCGTCACCACTCAGCCGGGCCACGGTATCGCTGATACGCGCACCGATAGCGAGTCGTTTGCCCACCTGGCGCAGCATTTCATCACCGACACTGTGGCCTTGGGTATCGTTGATCTCCTTGAAGCGATCCAGGTCGAGGAACATCACTGCGGTGGCACTTTTATTTCGGTTCCCCTGCGCCAGCGCCTGCTCCAGCCTGTCGGTGAAGAGCGCACGATTGGGCAAACCGGTGAGCTGGTCGTAGAAAGCCAACTCCTGCAGCCGCTCCTTAAGCATATTTCGTTCGGTGTCATCGCGGATGACAATCAGTCGTCCCGGACTTTGGTACTCCTGCTTTTTAAACAGAATCACCCGGATGTCGAAGGTGGTCTTCACGGGAGATTCATAGCTGACATTATAGCTGTGTTCATCGCCTATCTGTTCCGTAGGAGGAGCTACCAGATGCTCCCACGTCGGGGCGATGTCGGGGATATACTGTCCGATAGCCTTCTGTTGCAGACAACCAAGATACTTCTCTGCCGCGGGATTCAGGCTGATAATACGCAACCGGTGATCAAGCACCAGGATACCATCCGAGAGGCTTTCCACAATCATGTTATAGGCCACGGGTACCATATCCCAGTAATGATAACGGCTCATACCCCAAACCATCAGGGCACCGGTAATGGTAAATGCCATGGGAGTAAGGTCGAGGTAGGGAGCAGGCCCGACGTGCAGCACGTAAATCACGTTAAACACCAGCGGAACCAGGGCACTGATAAATATTACGGAGAATTGCTTGCGATAGAACGGGTTAGAAGTGAGCATGGCATACAGGCAAATGGATACCACTACAACGCATAGGCCATAGCTATATACGATAAAGAACATAGACCAGGGGCCATAGGTAAGCTTCAGGAAGGGCGTATCCATAAACGTGTCGATAGTAGCCGCGCTATATGATAGATGGTGGTACTCATTTGTCCAGTTCAGCAGCACGGTGATGGTGGGAATTATCAACAGGAGAAAGAGGTTGCGCCGGGTGATCAGCTCCTCGTGGCCGATATATATCATGGTGACAATCAGCCAGAGCGGAGCGCAGAATACGATACCCAGATACTCCAGTTTCACCCAGAAGAGCTTCTCGGGCACTGTATGCACGGCGAACTCGCCCAGCGAAGCAAATGACCAGATGATGACGGCAACCATCAATAACGCAGTAATCGTAGCACCACGGGCAGGCCGACGCTGCCAGGCAAGCACTGCGATTATCAAAGCGCATACCCCAGCTATGCAAGTTATTATATGATACCATGGATGAAAATATAATGTCATAAAGCCATCTATTCCACATTATCGCATAAAATTACCATCATATCTATGCTTTTTTTCGAATATCAATGTTTTTCTTTGGTGAGATAATCGGCAGTATTTGCCTAAATCATGCGTAATATGAGAGAATCATAGGTATGAAAACAATGATTGGTGTTATGGGCTCGGTAGCGGGATTCAACGAGCAAGCCGCTGAATTGTCATATATGCTGGGGCGTGCCATCGCCGAGCATGACTGCATTATCGTCACCGGTGCCTGCCCGGGGCTGCCCTACGACGCAGTGCGCGGGGTGAAGGATGCCGGTGGTATGACGGTGGGCGTCTCCCCCGGGCACAACTTCGCCGAGCATACCATCAAATATGACAGCCCGTGGCAGGGTTTCGACGTCATCATCTACACCGGCAGTGGGCTGATGGGGCGCGAAATCACCGGTGTGCGCTCCTGCGACATCGTCATCATCGCCGGCGGACGCAGCGGCACTTTAGGCGAATTCGCCATCGGCTATGACGAGGGCAAGATCATCGGCGTGCTGCTGGGCACCGGCGGTATAGCCGAGCATATCGCGATGCTGGTGGAGGTGATCAACAAAAACACCGGCGCACAGATCGTCTCCGATACCGACCCCAGCAAATTAATTGACCGACTGATGGAATTGGACGCCGCACGTCGTAAGGGCATACGCGAGCAGGCGGTACCGATAAAACCACGTCCTTCTCTGGCTGAAAATGAAAGTAATGTGGCCGCGGTAGAGATGGCAATAGGGCAGATGGAAGGCGAAATATGCGAACTGCAGACCGTAATCGCCGAACACCGCCGCCGCCTGGAAGCCTACCACGACGTGGCGAACATGGGGAACGGGAACGGGGCGAAGGGGTGAGAAATTTGACACTCATCCCCCTCCAACCTTATAATTATCTTGATGTTGATACTGACAACGACAACTAAATACACTGACGGTAAACCTGGCGGCGGTTAGTCGCGTGGAACGTCGTTCGCGCGTCTTGCCGCAGGGTTAATAACCTGCGGTATTTTTTTTAGCTGGCGCGCAGGAGAGGGGTATATATTTATGTTACTGGGAACACAGAGAATTAATGAGGCTGGGCACCTGGAGATCGGTGGCTGCGACACGCTGGAGCTGGCCGCGGAGTATGGCACGCCGCTCTACGTGATGGACGAGGCGGATATCCGCGCCCGGTGTCGCTCGCTGCGCGCCGCCTATGAGGCCCGCTATCCGCGCTCGCTGATGCTTTTCGCGGCGAAATCCTTCATCAACAAAGCTATCTGCCGCATCATGGATGAGGAAGGCATGGGGCTGGACCTCTCCAGCGGGGGCGAGGTCTACACCGCGCTGAAGGCCAACTTCCCCATGGAACGCGTCTACCTGCACGGCAACAACAAGTCGCTGTGGGAGCTGGAGCTGGCCATCACCACGGGGGTGTGCCGTATTGTGCTGGATAACGAGCGCGAGATGGACATGGTGCAGGAGGTGGCGGCCAGCCACGGGATAGTGCAGGATGTGCTGCTGCGCGTGACGCCGGGCATCAAGCCGGAGACGCACAGCTATATCCAGACGGGGCAGATTGACACCAAATTCGGCCTGGGGATGAGTACCGGCTGCGCCAAGCGCGGGCTGGCGAAGGCGCAAGTACTGCCCAACCTGAACATCGTGGGCTTGCATTGCCACATCGGCTCTAACATAATGGGGCTGGACAGCTTCGAGATGGCCGCGCGCATGATGATCCGCTTCGCCGCACAACTGCGCGACGAGCTGGGGCTGACTATCGCCGAG
>JBBQQW010000021.1:0-20448 GCA_038215455.1 Armatimonadota bacterium | reverse complement strand
ATGTCGTGGCGGGCTTCAGCTATCTGGAGCTGGTGGGCCGTCCCTCCGGTGGGGGGGTGGAGATGAAAGAAGACCATTTCAAGGGGGGCAGCACCGCCGGCCCATACTATGTCACCTATCGCCCGGTGGTAGCCGGGAGCGAGGAGGTGGTGGTGAATGGTTTACTACGTCCGCGTGGCAGCTACACCTTTGACTACACCGCCGGACAACTGTTCTTCAATAATCTACCACCCGATTACCCGATACCCAATACCGATGCTACTATCGTGGTGCGCTACAATATTGATCTCCCCGCGCAGAATAATTCCGGGCGGATTATCACCGGACTGGATATGAACTGGAGAGACCCGCGCGGCTACAGCATGAATCTGCAGACGGCACGCAGCACGGGGAGTACCGCCCAGGATATCCCGGCGCAGCAGATCACCGATGAGTCCTTCTATGTACGCATGGATTCTCTGCCCACACAGCAGGTCTTCACCCTGGCGCACACCCCTATCCAGCCGGGGACGGTACGGGTACGCGCCGGCTCGCTCTATCTCGATACTGATAAGTTCGTGGTGAATGTTAACACCGGTGAACTGCGCCTGCTGCGGGATGATATCCCCATCAGTGTCATCGGGCCGACGCTCTTCGTCTCTTATACCACGCAGGCACAGAGCTTGAGTCAATCCGGCAACACCGCGCTGTCGCTCGCGGGCACCGCCAACACCGGCAATTTTAATATCGCAGCACGGTATAAGCTGGTCGATCCCGGCTTTTCTCCGTTGGATATGGTCGGCTATCAGCGGGTGAATCGCTCGCTGGACTGGCAAGCTAACTATGCTTTCAGTCCCTACTTGCGTTTCTCCACTACGGGGATATCATCCCGACAACCGTATAACTCCTACGCTACCGGCATCACCAACCAGCCCTTTGTCCAGGACGAGGAACGCAGCTATGCACTGGACTTCAGTATGCCCATGGCACCATCCATCTCCTATCGCCGTACCACCCGCGACAGCACCCAGGAGGGCGACCTGCCGATAGGCTCGGCTTATACCAACGACAATCTGAATGTTAACTGGTCACGCGATACGCTGACCACCTCACTCAGCCTCAGCCGTGTCGCCAGCGACAGCCGCACCCCACTTACCGGCAGCACCGCGGGGATCTATCACCTCACCAACACCACCGATAGCGGCAGTATCAACGTCAACTACTCGCCCGACCCACGTATTACACTGGGTACGCAATACACCGCCAATATCATTACCCCCGATGGTGACAATGCCCGCGCCACCCACGGTACCAATTCGCAACTTTCCGGGCACTACCAGGCGACGGGGCGCTTGTCTTTCGATGCTAATCTGCAGAATTCCTCCACCGGTGCTACCCGCGACGCCCAGGGGAACCGGGTGGATGCGCAGACGAATATGAGCACCTCGCTGACCGGCAACTGGCGTCCGGTAGACACGGTGAATGCTGGATTGACATACTCGACTAATCGCGCCGAAGGTGGGTATAACAGTAACAGCAACCTGCAGGGATTGAACGCGAATATCTGGTGGCAACCGAATGATATCATAAATTTCACCGGCAACTGGTCGCACCAACAGACGAATTATCTGCGCGATGCCAGCTATGCCGAGATGAATATGGTGGGATTAAGCACCGAATACCGCGGTTGGAGCAAGGCTATCGCTACACTGAATCTGCAGAACAGCTGGGGAGAGAGCGCCCTGGGATATGATGATGGCTCTGGGAATATAAATATAACACGCACCAGCAACAAGCAGATGACCGTCTCCGGCAGAGTCACCTACCCGATAAATGAACGGCAGAACTTGTTTGTCACCGGAGAAGATATGCGCGACAACAGCAACCCGAGCGATAACGAGCGCACCTCCGTAGGCATCGGCTGGGATTTCCGGCTGAATGATCAACTCACCCTGACACTGGATAGCCAGCGAACGATGTATAATGATAAGACTAACTCGACATTGAACTACAATGCGAACACAGTGAACGCGCGCTTGGGTGTGCGCTTCTAATAGTAGAGGAATCGGTAATGAAAAACTGATAGCTCAGCATCCCACTAGCCCTGTCGTTCACGGCGGGCCGATAGGCTGGCAGGTACGAACACTCGTAACCAGCCTTGGAATTTGGAATTTGGAACTATTTTCGTAGTAGAGGATGAACATGAAATTCAACAGCACAATATTGCTCCTGTCCCTGTTACTGGCATTGGCGGTAATAATAACCGGATGCCCCAGCCCTGGCCCCACTACCTTTGAAAGCCCCACACCGGTATTACCAGTGGAGGATATCACCAAACCAGGCTCTATCAATGGCACTATCAACGTGCTGGAGCTATCGGTATTGGATACCCCGGCGGGGGCGACGATCACGCTGTTCCCTGAGATTGATGGGGTGCCGGCCGCTACTGCCAGCCAGACGACTACTTCGATAATCCGTGGTGGCTACCAGTTCGCCGCGGTGCCGAAGGGTGTTTATACTATTCATGCGGAGTTGCCGTCGCTCAACACCGCTGGTGCCACCCTTGTCGGAGATATCCACGGGGTAGTGGTGCGCGGGAATATCCCCACGCTACTGGCGAATATCATCATCGGCGTCACGGCTGATGTGGTCACCCTCACTGGGATAGTGACCGGCCCAGTCACCACCCCCTCCGGCACCATCACCGGCCCGATAGCGGATGCACGGGTGAGCCTGATGGTGGTGGCCTACAGCGTAGCGCACATTCTGCAACCCTCCAATATCGATCCGATACAGACGTCGATACACGCCACAACGGATGCCAGCGGAAGGTATACTATCACCGTGCCCAAAAATGCAGTGAAATATGTTCTGAATGCCGCTGCGACCGTGGGCAACAGCCCGCTTACCGATATCCTGCTGCCTGATGCACTCAATACCGTTGATATCATACTTACAGCTGCCGGAGCGATAACCTTCCCGCAGATTGACACGATTGACTATGTGAGTACTACCTTTGAAGCCCCCACTACCCGCGCACGACAGGATGCCTATTACTCGCGGATGGCCTTAACGGCGAACGCCGCCACCTCGCGACTGGGACGCGCCGCAACGCGCAGTGCTACCCGCGCTACCACTCGCGTCGCCCCCACCAGCCTGGTGGAGAATGACCTGTTCAACTGGTACGATAGCCACTGGATCGGCACCGATGGGCTGATACACCCGATACTCTCCCCCGGCATCCAGGGGTTCAACGTCTACCGTAATACCTCCGCCACCCAGGCTCCGCTCTGGATCGGGGCGAACACTAACCGCTATGACTGGGGGTTTGTCGATAACGATCCTGCCCTCCAGCCGCTCACGCAGTATCAATACTACGTCGCCGCCTACGCCGAGAATAACCAGCTGGGCAAACTATCGCCGCCAGTAATCATGTCCGCGCTGCCGCCCATCGAGGTAATTACCGCAGACGGCGCAACGATGTCGCGTGATGGTGGCAAACTTAGCTGGAAGCCCGTGCCTGGCGCAAAGAGCTATGTGGTGCAAATATACCTCTCACGCCCCACCTATGGCTATTTGAACCCGGTACAGGAAGACCGCTCGGATTCCGTCCCGTCTACCATCACCATACCTGTGGGTGCCACAGTAATCGAGGTTCCTTTGCGTATTGCCAGTTTCAGCGATCGCTATACCTTACCTGCAGATTTCTGGTGGAGTGTCAGTGCGGGCGACCAGAAGAATTTCGACAACTCCTACGCCGCCAGCTACGCGCAATATCGGAAGATAACCGTTACCGAATAATTGGATCGTTAGCGTAGGTGGGACGTGGGATATTACCCAAAGTACTATTCCGAAGGAATCAGTGATGAATTTCTCTATATTGGGAGATGAAAATCAGATGTTGCAGAACCCGTCATCCCAGCCCTGAAGGACTGGACTGGGCGATAGGCTGGCGGGTACGAACACGCTAAACCAGCCTTGGAACTTGGAACTACCACTCCGTGGTGAAATATTTATGGGTAATAGATGCGAAACAGCACTCCTTTTGGTTTGCAATTACCTCCTATGAAGTTGAGAATAAAACCATGAAAAATCGTTTGATCTTTGCACTGATGCTGCTACTCATCGCTGCTGCACTGGCACTGGCGGTACCGAGTAACACCGTCTACACTGGCGGTGTGCGCGGCAATGAACTGGCTGCCAGCCGTGAGGTGCGGCGGACGCGGCTGCGGGATATTACCACCCAACGTGATATGCTGGTGCGCGCGAAGGTGATCCGGGCGGGCACGAAGTTGCCGCGCTTCACCACCTTTGTGGTGAATGATTCCACAGTACGAACGCGGCCAGCCACCCCGGCGGTGGGCAACGGCTCCTTCACCTTCGCCTTCTCCGGGTGGACTGCCGCCGAGGAAACGGCGCTGCGGGCTTTCCTGCTGGAGCCGAAACGTAGCTACAGCACACTCGTCAGCCTCTACGGCGCACCGGCCAGCAACGCCACCGTGAATCTCATCCGCGATGATGGGCTAGCGGGGACCAACGGGGGCGAGATCAGCTATGACAGCGCCACCGGCAACATCAATATCCGGCTGGAGGCGGTGACGGAGAACTTCACCACTGATGACAGCCAGCTCTACGGGTTGGATCTGCTGAATCTGCTAGCGCACGGTTTTCACATGCCCGCCACTATCGGCTTCGATGCCTGGGAAGATGGCATCGCGAAGGCCGCCGCGCTGCTGGCATACCAGAATGTCATGGCCTTCAACTACGATCAGTTCTACTACTCGGAGTATCTGCTCCCCACCTACGATAATTTCAATCAGCTAGAGTTGTCCACCCCCACCTTCTTTCCCACCATAGGCAACTCCTACATGTCGGTATGGCGTGAGGGAATGGCGCTCTCCGCCTGGCTGAAGGTCTACATCGAAAATCCGAACTTCTTCAAGGATTTCAATACCTCCTACTATCAGCAATACAACGCCAGTAGCGCTATTGCCAGCAATCTATCCTCACTGAAGACGATGGCAAATAACGCCGCCAGCCATAATGTCGAGGGCAAAACCTTCCTGGACTGGTACCCCAAACAGTATGCGCTGGTGCCGGAGATAACCCTGGGCAAACGCCTCTTCTTTGAGTGCACCCCGGCGAAAGATACCGCTAATATGGTGGGCTATTATTTCAACTCCAGCGTCACCATGGTGAACGGACAACAGGTAGTGACCGAGACGCCGCTGGGTGGTACTGTCAACCTCACCTATACCGCCTTTGACGGCCTAGATATCACGCAGATGCCCGCCGAAGGTTACGCATTTAACATCGCAGCCACGGGGTTCTCTCCCGGCATGGCTACCTTCCCGGCGGCGTTCTATAATATCGGCAATGCACAACGGGTGAAGATTCAGGCCACCATCAATGGTATCGCGCCACGTACCGCATTTTTTGCCTACAATGTGCAGGGGTCCGGCTCCGACAATATCCCTATCTGGGGGGTGCTGGATGGGGCGAACAGCGGTACGCTCTATATCACCATCAGCGGGGGCACACCCAGCACCGTATCGGTAAACCAGGGAGTTTTCTCTTTTCAGCGCTCCAGTATCTCTTTCTTCGCCCCCACGACGATGCGCTTCGTCTCCGATACATCCGACACCACCTTCCAGCGTAATATCGGGCCGCAAGGGAACTCTATTCTGCTCAAAGTAGCGGGCACGGTGCAGCCTACCCTGCGCCACACCTTCCCGGCGGGGTTATCGATGATCAGCTTTCCGCTCACCCCGCAGGTAGCGGATGCCAAGACGCTCTTTGATCCGCTGAATACCCTCACCAGCTTCAAACTCGCTTACTTTGACCCAACGCTGCCCGCCACCGGCGACCAGTATCACCAGTATCCGGCGATAGCCGCCCTCGCTCCCGGGCAGGGGTACTGGGTGTCACTCTCGGATATGCGCAATATTGAGCTGCAAGGCTTGGCACCCTCCGATGCACAGGCAAATATCGTGCTGCAGCCCGGGTGGAATATGATCGGCAATCTGAATAACTACGCCGCCAACCCCTGGGCGATGACGGTGCAGAGCGGTATTATCAGCTACCGCCTCAGCGATGCCATGATGAATAATCTGGTCAGCCCCGTCTGGATGTACAACAGCACTACCCAGGGATACGAAGCGAATAACACTTTGCAACCGTGGGAGGGCGCGTGGCTCTACAACAAAACCGGCGGTACGCTGACACTGCGCCAGGACGGTGCCGCACGCAGTCGCGACCGCAATGCTGATAACGTCTCCACACTGAAACTGCTGAGCGCGGGTGGCTGGGGGATGGCGCTGCAGGCACAGTCCGGCACCAGCAGCGACATCATCTACCTGGGCGTATCGCCGAAGGTGGGCGTTGGCGCACATGGTCTGGACTGGGTGAAGCCACCGCGTGCTGGCAACGGCACACGCCTCGCCTTCACCATCCCGGTAGCGCGTAATGCCGGGGCGGTATATGCCAGCGACATCCGCCCGATGGTGGCACTCCCCGAGGAGATCTGGGAGTTCGAGGCGAAGACCAGCGGAGCGCAAATAATCGTCAGCTGGCCGGAATTCCCCCGCGAAGCAAACGGCTACCGCTTTGTGCTGGAGGACATGACCACCGGTGGCAAGCAGGAGATGCGCACCACCGTGAACTACGGCTACACCCCCGCCAAAGCGGAGCTGGCCCGGAGTTTTCGCGTACATGTGACGCAGCGTACCGGTGCCCTGCTCAACTTCACTAAACTGCAGGTGACAATCATCCCGCGCGGCCTGCAGGTGGACTTCGCGCTCAACACCCCCGCGGAACTACAGCTGGAGATCCGCACCATGGCGGGCAAACCAGTACGCACGCTGAATGTCCCCGCCAGCGAGAAGACAGTGATCTGGGATGGCCGCGACAACGCCGGCAACGCGGTACCGCATGGTGCCTACCAGCTGAACTTCACCGCCCGCACTGCCGAAGGCGCAGTGACACACATGACTTCCATGGCGATACTGAAATAACACTACTCGTGGGCTGGGGGGCGGCCAGGATGGCCGCATCACTGGCTCTATTTCCCCAGCTTAACCAGTGTAATCACCATCTCAACCGTGGTTTTATCGCTGATTTTCACTTCGTTGGGGAGCGGTGTATACCCGGTGATTTCGTTACCCCAGTCGCAGAGCATCCAGCTGCTGGGAGGTAGTATGTAGGGCAGTGTGCCGATACCGTTCTCATCCGTTGTTATGGCGAGTACGGGCTTAAAGCGGTTATTGATTTTGGGAATAATCTGGATTTTCCCCTTAACCTTCAGGTCGTTACCCTCTTTGTCCACAAAGCGTGTTTTTATGCTTCCGCCGGGGAGCAGGGGTAGCGGCGCGGGTACTGCCACGGTGCCATCCGCAACGACATTGTATACTGCCATCGCGTAGCCACGGTCACTTAAGAGCAGCGTAGTGTACTGTTGCCCGGGGAATAGCTCCAGATGGTAGCCTTTGTCCGTTACTTTTATCGGTGAGATGTAGGTGCGACTCGCCTTGCCAAAGACGGTCATATAGCACTGCAGATTCAGTGTGTCATCCTTCGTCTTCGCTTTATCACCGAGGAGCAGCTCACCATCCACCGCGGCCAGCGGCGGCAGCTTCCAGGTGAAGAAATTGGCACCTTTGGCAATATCAATATTCTTCGGCCCATCGCTAAAATCCATATCGTTAAAGAGCAGCGAGACTATGTGTGGGCCAGGGGAGAGGTCAGTGGATGTTACACTCGAGTCATTGCTCGGGATTATATTGCCATCTGGTACCAGTAATTGCCCGGTGGCGCTGGTGAGCAAAGTGGATAACGAGACGCTCCCCATTGATGAACATGGTGTGCCGTCGCTATTCTGTATCTCTACCTGCAGCCAGGTAGAATCAATTTTCGGCTGGGCGCTACAGAGCTGGATGGCAAGGAGCAATGCCAACAATGGGATTCCACATCGGATAACCTCCCTGATGCTGGCAAAGATAGCACATGCACCAATATCATTGAATATTTCGCTTCTCATCGCGGTAATTTTACCAGTTTAATCTTCAGCTCAGTGTCAACTCCGCCCACCACATTCACGGTACCTACCGCAGGGGTGTATCCCACCATCGCGGTGCTCCAGCGCCATTCTCCTGGCGGAAGTGTGGTGCCAGCAGCACCTGTAGCATCAGCGGTGACGGTGATTCCCGGGGTGAAACGTGGTGGTACCAGGGTACGACGCAGATATATGGCCGTCGCCACTGCTAATGGCTTATTATCATTATCGACGAACTGTATCACTACGCGCCCACCGGGGAGCAGCGGGAGTGGTTTCAATGGTTCAATTTTGCCATCTGCAGGGATATTAAACTCAGTGAGCGCATACCCTTCATCGCAATAGATTAATGCGTTATATTTCCCGGGCATTATTCCTGCCAGTTGGAAGCCGTGGGGCGTATCGGTGATCGCTGTGTGAAACGGGCGTCCATTCCCCTCCTGCGCCATCAGCTGGCAGTGCAATTTGAGTGCAGTAGCCTTCGGCTTCCCGTCCAGCAACAGCTCGCCCCCCACCGGATAGAATGGCGGGAGTTTCCAGGTGAAGAGATTGGGGCCTTTGCTGATTTCCAGAACATTGGGACCAATGGTGATGCCATATTCTGCCAGCAAAATAGTAAGTTCATGCGTCCCCGGAGTTAGTTCGGTGATAAGTAGCGTGCCGGGGTCATTATTCATGAGTACGCCATCCGGTATACGTGGCTTTGCTTTTTCCCCGCTGATCAGCATTAATGAGTGGGAGAATGTGGAAGTAGTGAGCAGCGTGTCATCGGCGCGACGTACCTCGATCTTTAGCCAGGTCAGGCTACTGGCGGGCTGCGCCTCGCTAATGATCGCGGTAAGCATCAGCAGTAGCAACAACATCCATAGTCGATAATTCATCATCTACTCTTCACAGCTTGATAGCTAACTCGGTAGTCTCCCCGGTTTTCAATTCAACTGTCCCAGTCTGCGAAACTGCCTTGGGGACCTTCGTTTTGGTCGTTTTCTGCGGTATGGTATATGCCTGGTAACGCCATGTACCTGCTGGCAATGCCATGGTAGTCAGCATCCCATCGTCATCAGTTGTCATCGTTATGATGATTGTCGGGGTGAGTGCAACATTTGCCGGGAGTTTCAACGCAGGATTTCTTACTGCGGTCGTCTTTCGGTAATATGTCATTCGCACAGTGGCATTAGGCATCACCTTACCCGTAACCGCATTAGTTACCGCGAACTTAACCGTGCCACCGGGCTGCAAGGTGATCAACGGCGCAGTGAACGTTTTCTCCGTATCAGCAGGGATGTCGATCTTCGTAGCTTCGCAGTACCCCTGCTCGGTGAAGAACGCCAGGTCGTGCCCACCGGTAGATTGTGCGGTGAAGGTAGATTTGCCATCATCAGTAACGGTAATACCACTGAAAGGAGTGTAGGTGGTAGTGGTGCGCGCAGTAGCACCTGCTTTTGCGGCCTTGGTCGTTGACGTGATCAGATATGCCTGCACCTGCTTCACCGCCACCGCTTCCTTGCCATCCAGCGTAAACTGCCCGGTAACCGCAATCGGGGCAGTTAATTTCCATTCAAAGTTATTCGCCCCGGTTACCATCGTCAGAGCACGGCGTGGCAATGTCATGCTCGAGGCCGCCAGTGTGATACTTAACTGGTAATCTCCCGGCTTCAAACCCGCAAACAGGATCGCTTTGTTGTTATCCGCCACCGGACGTGAGGTGATTCGTACTCCGGGTATATCAGTAGTCAGCTGCACCTTCGGTGCGTATATGTACGGCGTACCGTCAGCATTCACTACGGTAACCGTGAGCCAACTATCCGTCGGCGCAGGTTGCGCTGACGCGACGAGCGCGAGCAGCAGCACAATGACCAGCAACGGAATAAATAGATATATCTTCATACCCACATCACCTTAATTTATGGCATTTGTACCGTGATATCAGCTACCACATTCAGAATAACACTCACTGCACCGGATGCTGTTAGCGGTGCGATGGTGACGGGAATCTTGGGGTCAGGTATCTGGCTGGTGGCATAATAACCCCACTGGCCTACCGGCAATTGCGGTGTGGTTATCACCCCATCATCATTAGCGGTGAAGCCGAGTGTTAATGACGGTGTAACTATGCCACGTTCTAACGCTACGCCAGAACTATAGGTGACGTAGGCCACCGCTTTGGGCATTGGTTTGCCTTTGGCGTCGTTGATAGTGAATTTGATACTCCCACCAGTGGTGAGGGTAACTAACGGCGCGGTGAAGCTCTCTTTGGTTTCTACCGGTACCGTGTAGGTTGTGGTATCACAGTATCCCTGATCCGTATAGAACTTCAAATAATAGATGCCCGGTGTCGGTACCTTGAATAAATACTTACCTTCTTTGGTTACTCTGAAAGTAGAATTCAACTCCATTTGAGGTTGCCTTGCTCTGATACCACCTATGCCACCTATGCCGCCGCGGCCACCGGTGTTGTTATTTATGTCATATCCCAGCCCCTGCTTGATCGCCACTGGAGTTTTGCCGTCCAGGGTGAATTCGCCGGTAACAGTAATGGGCGGGTCGAGCTTCCAGATGAAGAAATTGGCACCTCTTAATACCTCTACAGTCTGCGGTGGGATCACGATCGTCGTCCCGCGCAGAGTGATATTCACTCCGTAGCTACCGGGGGTGAGATCGAGGAAAAGCACGTCTAAGCCATCTGGTTTCGCCACATTGTTCTGATTAACTACGGCCACCGGCATGACCAGGCTAACTGCTGGTACCACCGAAAATGGCGTACCATCAGAATTCTGTACTGATACCCGCAGCCAGGCAGTAGTCGGCGAGGGCTGGGCAAATGCCACAACCGATAACGCCAGCAGCGCCAAAATCAAAATAAAATTACGATACATCATTTCCTCACTAATCTTTCTTCGCGGTCTCCAGCAGGATATCTACTATCTGCCCCGCTGCTTCGGGTCTACCTAATGTTAGACACGCCTGCGCCATTTTTGTTCTGCGCGCTATATCGGGGAGTAACTCCCGCAGCACGCCCAGCATCCGCTCCACCGATAACTCCGCATCGGTTATCACCACCGCCGCCCCTGCCGTTGCAAAGGGGGCCGCATTGCGCGTCTGGTGGTCGTTCACGGCCCATGATCCGGGGATGATCACCATCGGGATGCCCCGGGCGGCGATCTCCGCCAGAAATGTCCCGCCGGCACGCGTGACGATCAGGTCACTCGCCGCCAACAGATTATGCACCTCATCCAGGTAGCCCCACTGGTGGTAATGCAGCCCCAACTCGCGGACTTCCTCATCCGCCAGGCCACCACCACGCTGCGCCCCCACCTGGTGTGCTATCTGCCAGCCATCGCGGAACCAGTCTTCTTTCGCCAGCTCGCGCAGTGCGCCGGAGACGGCCTCATTCACCGGCGTCGCCCCCAGGCTTCCGCCTACAATGGATAATACGCATCTGCTAGCCTCAAGTTGCAGCGAGGCACGCCCGGCTGCAGGAGTGGTATCTAGCACCACCGGGCGCACCGGATTGCCCACCACCTCGGTGCGCACCCCGCGGGCGCGGAAGTATTCACCGGACTTCTCCGAGATCACCATCGCCGCTTTGATATAGCGCGTCACCATGCGGCTGGTGTTGCCTATCTCCTCGTTCTGCTCTATCAGTATCGCCGGGATCCCCAGTAGCCATGCGGCGAAGAGCACCGGGCCGCAGACGTACCCGCCGGAGCCAACTACCACATCCGGGCGGAAGCGGCGCAGCAATGCCAGCGACTGCCAGATAGGCAGCCCGCTGACGATCTCCGCCACCCCGCGCAGCCGCTTCGCCAGCCCGGCAGGCGTCCAACGCCCGGCCAGCCCGTGTACCGAGATGGTGCGGAAGTCGAACCCCGCCGCCGGCACAATCTTCGCCTCCATGCGGTCTGCCGTGCCGATGTAGAGGATCTGCGCCTCCGGCATCCGCGCACGCAATGTCTGCGCCACCGCCAGTGCGGGCATGATATGCCCCCCGGTGCCACCCCCGGCGAAGACCACCCGTACCGGCTTTTTCTGCTCTGCTGCTGTTTCCATATGAGGTATTATAGCAGTTCCTGGTTCTGTGTATAACGGTATTAAATAGAAAAAGCAACAAACTCGTGCAACTCAAACAAACATTTCCTTCGAAAATAGATTTTGCGGACGCAATGCCCATTGGCTAGATCAAACCAAAAATGATGAGTCTGAAGAGTCCCGAGAATAGTTCCCATTTTCCGCATAGTAATATATAATGATGCTGTTATGGACAACATCATTATAATCTCCAGCGACAAGGTGAAGTTACATTTTGACTAAGAGTGACGACGAAGCCTGCATAACTCCTGTTACAGAGCCAGCCGCCGCCAATTTTGCACCGCGGGGAAATACGCGGTGGAATGCCATTGTCCGTTTCGCATCATATGGCCTGTCGATACTCATTAATCTTTTCACCATTCCGTTTGTAATCCACAGAATGGGCGTTGAAGCATACGGTGTTATCGGCATCATTGTCAGCATGATAGGCATCATGTCAATTGCAACCGGGGCATTAACCAGCACCGTGGGGCGCAATCTGACGTTTCGGATTGAAAAGCAGCAATTGGAGGAAGCCAGCAAAGAGATCAGCACGGCGATATTCGGAGTATTACGGATATTCCTGATCGCTGCCCTGCCGCTGACGATCCTCGCATTTAACATCGAGCATCTCATCAGGATTCCACCGGCGCTAGTTCCTTCGGCGCATATCCTTTTTCTCTTAACCGCAGCGTCTTTCGCTATTTCAACTTTAAGTGGTCCTGTCGGAGCCGGTATGTTCGTGCGTAATCGACTGGATATCTCCAGTGGGATTGCACTGCTCCGCTCAGTCGTTTTCTTTGCCCTGGTCGTCATCTTATTCAATACCTGGCAAGCCAGCTTCATCACCTACGGCATAGCCGTGCTGCTTAGCTCGTCGCTGGTCTTTCTGCTCTCCTGGCGTTTCCATTATATCCTGCTGCCCGGTATCGCCATCGGTGCCCGCTGGTACGATAAAAAGAATCTACGTGAAATTGTGATGCTGGGCGGATGGATGACGGTAATTCAGATCGGCATGCTGCTCTACCTGCAATCCGATATCATAGTGGCGAATCGGGTGCTGGGGGTGGTGGCCGCCGGACAACTGGCCGCTATCTCTGTCATTCCCATCCAGTTACGCGCATTATCCTCGCTCATCATCGGGCTGTTCGCACCCAACCAGACTGCACTTGCCGCGCGCGGGGATTACGTCAAATTCAACGCCTACCTGCTGCGCACCGTACGCATCATGACGCTGACCATGTCCGTGGTCACCGGGGTATTCTGCGGGTCTGCACAGCAGATACTGTCACTCTGGCTGGGCAAACCCTTTGGCAACTTAGCGCCGGTGGCTATTGTCCTCACCGTGCATCTGGTCGTAAACCTGGGGGTGGCACCGCTGGGCGGCGCGCTGCTGGCATTGGGTAAACTTAAGTCGCTGGCTATCAGTACTTTGCTGCTGGGCGTGGTGAATGTAAGCATGTGCGTCTTCCTCACCGCCGTCATCCACTGGGATATCATGGGCATTGCTATCGCTGACATGGTCACCATCACACTGCGCAATATCATCTATACGCCATGGCTCACCGCACGTATCTGCGGACTGAATTACTGGTCTTTGATGCGCGAACTGGTGCTGGGAGTCGCCGCTACCGCAGTCTTCAGCGGTGTTAGTTATGGTTTTACTACTCTCATCCGCCCACAATCGTTTATAATGTTAGTGTTCAGTCTCGTTTGTTCCGCGGCGTTAAGTGGTCTGGCGGTCTACCCGTTTATCATAAAGTCGATCCAAATACGCAAAGATATCGATCAGGAATCAGCAATTTAATACCAATTAAGGAGACGTCTTGCTTACGATATACCCACCAGAGATTCATATTGACGGAGATACGGCCCGGATAGAGGCGGTATATGATTGTGATGGCAAGAAAAACACCCTCTGGTTTGCTACTGATGTAAAATACCGTGAATACTTGTGCCATGAGCGCGCGGATGCTTTCCTCGTCGCTTTGTTGCTTCATGCGATGCAGCAACACCACGATATCCGAGTGCTGGCCTCCATCTCCACGCGGCTTTATTACTCACTAACCCACTATATGATCCCGGCATTTCGGCACATGCGCCCGGATTTCAAGGAAGTACGCATCACCTGTGACCAGCTGGATAATACACTTTTGCCTAATGCTGGTGGGGTCGGCACCGGGGTATCCTGTGGCATCGACTCGCTATATACCATCATGGAGCATACTACAGAAGATTGTCCGGCCGATTATCGGCTGACTCACCTGGTGTTTTTCAATGCCGGATCGAGCGGTATCGGTGAAGCGGGGCGGAAGCTATATCGCGAACGTTTGCTGCACATGCAATCATTCGCAAAAGAAAGCGGATTACCGATAATCCCTATGGATTCCAACATCGATGATATTTGCGATTTGCCGTTCGTTTCTAAATACACCTTTAGCACCGTCGCCTGTGCGCTGACGCTGCAGAAGCTTTTCGCCAATTACTACTATTCATCCGGTGCCCCGGTTTATCGGTTCAGATTCCAGTTTGATGAAGCAGCAACTTATGATGTTTTGAGCTTAAGTATGCTCTCGACGAATGATACGACTTTCTTTCCCGCTGGAACGGTAAAGTATCGAATAGAAAAAACTGATGCGCTCACGAACTATCCGCTGTCGTACCGCTACCTCCAATGTGTGCACGAAGGCGGTGCATAATTGCACCAGTTGCGAGAAATGCCTGCGAAATCTATTGACTTTAGAACTCCTCGGAAAAATTGATTTGTACGCTGAAGCCTTTGACTTGCAGAAGTATGCCCAATTGCGAAATAAATATATCGGCCAGGTGGTATTGATTAGAAAAAAAACCCTTCCGCTGTTCAAAGAAATCTATAACCTCATGCGCGAGAAGAAAGTCCCGGTCCCGCTTGGCGCATATCTGTATTTCTACTATTACTCGGCGCGAAAGATGCTGGCGAAGCTTCCCTACGTACAATCTATCAAGAGACGATGAGAAAACGCTAGCTGATCTGCGGTATCTCGGCCAAGCCTGCTGCCTCTACCTCGCTCCATGCTTGTCGCATCCCCGTCCACAAGGTACAATATAATAATATCGTGCCGTGCGACGGCGCGGCTATTTTTATGAGGTGAAAATAATGACTTTGACAAATATTCCTGAAGTGAAGCTGGCTATCGTGGGTGTGAGCCGCGACTGCTTCCCCGCTGAGTTGACCCGCGCACGCTTGCAGGCGCTGGTGGGTGCGTGTGCGGCGATCAATGTAGCGGTGACCCCGTGCGCTACCGTGATCGAGAATGAGAAAGACGCGCTGCAGGCGCTGGCCGAAGCGGAGGCCGCGGGTGCCAACGCGGCGGTGATCTTCCTGGGCAACTTCGGCCCCGAAGGCCCACTGGCGATCTTCGCCCAGCGCTTCAACGGCCCGGTGATGGCCATCGCCGCTGCGGAAGAGCGCAAAGACACGCTCATCGGGGGCCGCGGCGACGCTTATTGCGGTATGCTCAACGCCTCCTACAACTTCGCGCTGCGCAACCTGAACGTCTTCATCCCGCAGATGCCGGTGGGGCTGCCGGAGGAGCTGGCAGCGAAGATCGCCCACTTCACCAACGTGGCACGTGTGGTGATCGGCGTGAAGAACCTGAAGGTCTTTGGCTTTGGCCCGCGCCCGCATGACTTCTTCGCCTGCAACGCCCCCATCAAGCCGCTCTTCGACCTGGGCATTGAGGTGATGGAGAACAGCGAGCTGGATCTGTTGCAGCTCTTCCAGGCGGTGGATGCTGCTGATCCCGAAGTGCTGGCGGTGGCCGCTGATATGGCGGCAGAGCTGGGCCAGGGCAACACCTACCCCGACCTGCTGGTGAAGCTGGCCCGGCTGGAAGTGGCGCTACTGCGCTTCTACCACGCCAACCTCGGCAGCCGCCAGTTCGGCGTCTTCGCCGACAAATGCTGGCCGGCGTTCGAGTCCGCCTTCGGCTTCGTCCCCTGCTATGTCAACTCCAGATTAGCCGCACGCGGCATCCCGGTGGCCTGCGAAGTAGACCTCTACGGCGCGGTGAGTGAGTACATGTGTACCCTGGCCAGCGAAGGCCCGGCCACGCTGCTCGACATCAACAACACCGTGCCCAATGACCTCATCGGCGACAACGACCTGAAGGGTGCCGCCCCGGTTGACCTCTTCATGGGATTCCACTGCGGCAACACCGCCAGCTGCTGTATGAAGAGCTGCAGCATGAAGTACCAGCTGATCATGAACCGCCTGATGGAAGACCCGACCAAGGAGCCGGATATCACCCGTGGCACGCTGGAAGGCCAGCTGAAGCCCGGTGCCACCACCTTCTTCCGCCTGCAGGGCAATGCTGAAGGGCAGCTGGTCAGCTACATCGCCGAGGGCGAAATCCTGGATATCGATCCGCACAGCTTCGGCAGCATCGGCATCTTCGGCATCCCCAACTTCGCGCGCTTCTACCGCCACGTGCTGGTAGGCAAGCACTTCCCGCACCACGGGGCAGTAGCCTTCTCCCCCTGCGCCGAGGTACTCTTCGACGCGCTGAAACTGCTGGGCGTATCCGACATCAGCGCCCCGCTCCCCAGCGGCGTACTGTATCCGGGTGAGAACCCGTTCGCATAGGACGAGTACAAAGTTCAAAGTTCAAAGTTCAAAGTTCAAAGTTCAAAGTTCAACGGGCATTACAACTCGTTGAACTTTGAACGTTGAACATTGAACATTACGCCAATTCCTTCAGCGCCGCCAGCACTTCCTCGCCGTGGGATGCTGTGTTCACTTTGGCGAAGACTTTGCGCACGATGCCTGCTGGGTCGATGAGGAAGGTGGTGCGTTTGATGCCCAGCGAGACTTTGCCGTAGAGGATCTTCTCGCCATAGACGCCGTAATCGGTGGATATCAACTTCTCCGGGTCGGCGATGAGGGTGAAGGGCAGGCCATATTTCTTGCTGAACTTCTCATGCGAGGCGATGGTGTTCGGGCTGATTCCCACCACCACCGCGTTGACCTCTTTGAGCGCCGGGTGAAAATCACGCAGACTGCAAGCCTCCGCGGTGCAGCCGGGGGTGTCATCTCCGGGATAAAAATACAGCACCACCCACTTGCCACGATAGTCCACCAGTTTCACTTCTTTACCTTCCCCGGTGATCCCGGTGAAATCCGGGGCGGGGTTTCCTTCTTTAGGCATTTCAATCATAATTTCATCCTCCTCCTACAAAAATAGACTTTGCGGGCGCTTTGCCGATTGGTCTACCTAACCCCCAGCCCCTTCCCTGCGAGGGAAGGGGTGTCCAAACGAATGATATTCATGCAAAAACGATCATCCTCCCCCTTCCCGCGCCGGGAAGGGGGCCGGGGGGTTAGGTAGACCAACGCTAACGCCATAGATAATACACCAGATTTTCATCCACAAATAATGAAGCGCACTTCATCACTGATTCCTTTCGTCGTAGCTCTCCGCAATTATAGTAGATGAAAGCAGATTTTTGCCCATATCATGGTGGGAATATACGACAACTTTAAAACTTTTCCCGGTTTGTCAGATTTCTAAAAGGTTTTTTGTGCATTACCCCGTAAACAAGAGAGAAGTGCCTGCGGGCACTAAAATATTGAATACGTGAGGTTTATCACTATGGCAAAAATTAGCTTGATCGGTGCGGGCAGTACAATTTTCGCTCGTAACATCCTTTCCGATTGTTTCTCCTACCCGGAGCTGTCCGATGGCACCTACGTGCTTTTCGACATAAATGAAGAGCGTCTGCGCGTCTCCGAGACGATGGCACACCATATGGCAAAAGCCTGGGACGCCAAGCCGACTATTATCGCCACCACCGACCCGGTGAAGGCATTTGACGGCACGGACTATGCGGTGAATATGATCCAGGTGGGCGGATATGAACCGTGCACCGTCACCGACTTCGAGATTCCGAAGAGATATGGCCTGCGCCAGACTATCGCCGACACGCTGGGCATCGGCGGCATCTTCCGCGCACTGCGCACCATCCCGGTGATGCTCGACTACGCTGCTATCATGGAAGATGTCTGCCCGGACGTCACCTTCCTCAACTACGTCAACCCGATGGCGATGAACACCTGGGCGATGCTCGCGGGCACCAGCATCGATACCGTGGGCCTCTGCCACAGCGTGCAGGGCAGCTATCGCCACCTGGTGGAAGCAATCGGTGTGAATGCTGACGAAGTGAACTTCACCTGCGCCGGTATCAACCATATGGCCTTTTATCTGTCACTGGAGCACAACGGCGAAGACCTCTACCCGGCCATCTTCGAGAAGGTCGCCAGCGGCGATTACATGCCGGATTGGGATAAGGTGCGCCTGGATATGATGCTGCGCATCGGCTACTACATCACCGAGTCGAGCGAGCACTTCAGCGAGTACGGCCCCTGGCACATCAAGGCCAACAAGCCGGAATTGATCGACCAGTACAAAATCCCGCTGGATGAATACCCGCGCCGCTGTATCGAGCAGATCGCTGGCTGGGACAAAATGGCGAAGGAATTCGAGTCGGGCATCGGCTTTGAAAATCGCAAACGCTCCTCTGAATACGGCTCACGCATCATCCACGCGATGGAAACCAATGAGCCGACGGTCATCCACGGCAACGTGCTCAATGACGGCCTCATCGACAACCTGCCCCAGTACTGCTGCGTAGAAGTTCCCTGCCTCGTCGACAAGAACGGCATCCAGCCGATGAAGATCGGCAACCTGCCCTCGGTATGTGCCGCGCTGGATCGCACCAACATCAACGTGCAGGAGCTGGTGGTGCAGGCCTGCCTCACCGGCAACAAGGAGAGCGTCTACCACGCCGCCATGCTCGACCCACACACGGCAGCCGAACTAAGCCTGGACGAGATCTGGTCATTAGTAGACGACCTCTTCGAAGCCCACGGCGACTGGATCCCCCAGTTCAACAGCCATGACCACAGCTGCGGGTGTGGCTGTCACTAACAGTCGCTAGTCTGCTAGTCTGCTAGTCGCTAGTCAATTTACGTTTTTTAGAATGATAACGCAATTGACTAGCGACTAGCGACTCGTGACTCGTGACTAGTGACTAGTGACTAGCGACTAGTGACTCGTAACTAGCGACTCGTAACTTATGGTATAATCCTCCCAATTATGCACAACTATCTCATTGACAACCTGGGTGCTGTCCGCGCGGAGATTGCTGCGGCGGCGCAGCGGAGCGGGCGAAAGGCTGCTGCCATCACACTCATCGCGGTGACGAAGACGCAGCCGGCGGAGTTGCTGGCGGCGGCGGTAGCGGCGGGGGTCACCGATATCGGCGAGAATTATCTGCAGGAGGCGGCGGATAAATTTGCCGCGCTGGGCTGGCCGGAGTATCCGCAAACGGGCGCACCGGTGCGGCGGCATGCGATAGGGCATATCCAGGGGAACAAAGCGCGGCTGGCGGTGCGCCTCTTTGATATCATCCAATCCGTAGATTCCGCCGCATTGGCAGCACGTATTGACCGCGTGGCGGGCGAGCTGGGCCGGGTGGTGCCGGTGCTGCTGCAGGTGAATATCAGCGCCGAGGGGACAAAGTCTGGATTTTTTCCTGCAGAACTAGCAGGAATCCTGCCTTCATTGGCGAATCTGTCAAATGTGTCTATTCAGGGATTGATGACGATCGGGCAATTCAGCGCCGATCTGGCGGTGGCGCGCGCCGATTTCGTCGCCATGCGCGAGTTGCGCGACCGCCTGCTGGGCGAGTGCCCGGCGGGGATATCACTGGGCGAGTTGTCGATGGGCATGAGCCACGATTTCGCCATAGCAATTGAAGAAGGGGCCACCATGGTACGGGTAGGTACCCTCCTGTTTGGCCCGCGAAGCTAATATTTTCCTTTAACAGCCAGCTCCCCCGACATCGGGAGAGCTAATTATCGTAATGATTTTGCCGACATCATCGTAAGGAGGAACAAAAATGGCCGCTCAAAATATGATGAAGAAACTCACCGACTTCTTCACCGGGACCGAGCCGTCTCTGGAGAGTAAAGACACCGCCGGAGCACCCAGCACCACCACGGCACCGCCACGCCAGCGCCAGCGCGGCTCCAGCGAGCCACACGAATACGGGCGCACACCGCTGAAGCTGAGCGAAAACCGCGAAGGCGGGGTGGAAATCCGCCATCCGCGCACGCTGGATGACCGCATGACGGTGGGCAACGACCTGAAGAACCGCCGTCTGGTGACGCTTGACCTGAACAGAATGTCCGAAGCCGATGCCTCGCGCTTCCTTGAATTCACCTACGGTCTGGTCTTCGCACTGGATGCCCGCGTGGAGAAGGTGAGCGAAGGGATATTCTTCCTCGCTCCTCACGGTGTGGACGTGCGCAA
>JBBQQW010000020.1:0-20886 GCA_038215455.1 Armatimonadota bacterium | reverse complement strand
GCCCTTGATGTGCAACAGAAGTCCGCCCGTGTATCTGCTACCACCGCCAACACCGCCGAAACGGTCTCTGAAGGTATCGCCAATACCTCACGAATCGCACAGAAAGTGGTTACCACCCCCATTATTTCCGGGATGGCATTGTTCTCTGGTGTAGAACGAGCACTTGAATTCTGGAAGAATGCCCAAAAACGCAGAAAAAATTCTACCCAAAATGAAAATAGTTGAAACCATTTTTCAACACCCGCGTATAAATCTTATATACGAGGGTGAAACCATGACAAAGGAGATGATTATGAGACCCATACTACTGGCAAGCTTGTTGTTAATTGCCACAATTTCTTTGCTGGCGCAACCTGCTGTTGTCAAACCAGCCGATAAAGCGGTTGCTCCGGCTGCTGTAGCTGACGTTGCTGCGGATGGAGCGAAAGCCAGAGCAGAATTAGCTGCACAAATTGCAGATCTGGAAGTGAAGTTAGCAGATGCTAGAGCAAAAATGAATGTTATAGACGCCGAAGCCAAGGGAAAAGTAGTTCCGATAAATCAAGCGAAAATCATGCCCTCTCTTCCATATACAAATCCTGAAAACACTATCCTGAAGGCTACGGATCATGGACTGTTCATCATCGGCAGCGGTGTGATAGCAAAATACGACATCAAAACACTGGCACCTTTGGGCAACCTTCGCCTGGTTGATATCCCCGTACCAAACTATATGATGTATCGCAAAAAAGACCCGGCTGGAATGGCGGCAGATAAGCCTGTTGACTGGGTGAAAAACAATAGAGACAATCAACTCATAATGGCAAAGCCAGTTGTCATCGAAGATGGCAAAGATTTGATCATAATCCTGAATGACAAATTCTTGCGTGTGGGGATGGACAAAGTCAATCTCATCGCCTCTGCTGATATGACAGTAAAGAAAGATGCTGCGGGCGTTACTACTACTGCTGCTGCTACAGGAAATAACGGTGGTGAAGTGCCTACCGTGCAACTAGTCGACAATACCCTCTATGTCATGAGCGGCGGAAACCTCTGGTCATTAAATGCAGCCGACGGCAAAGAACTGGGGCAATCCAAAATACCCATCGACCCTAACAACAAGATCAATAAATATTTAGGTGGTGGTATCGGTGGTCCGATCATGATGAATTTTGATGCCCTTGGGGCAATGTAACATGGTCATTACGGCATAAGCCGTAGACATAACGAAAAGGAGTACGGTAATGAAAAAGAGTCTTGTACTTATGGTAGTACTAGTGGTGATCACGGCGATGGCATCCTTCGCCCAGCGTGGTGGAGCTGGAGCAGGTGCTGGAGCAGGTGCAGGAGCAGGTGCAGGTGCAGGAGCAGGAGCAGGCGGTGGCGGTGGCGGTGGACGCGGCAACAACGCAATTGCAGCTATGACCCTGACAGATCAGGGTCTGATCGTAGTGCGCTCGGGGATCATCGCTAAAATCGAAACCACAAAATTGGAATCCAAAGGTGTTATCGACATCTTCGGCCCAATGCCAGCAGCTCCGGCAGCTGGTGCAACCAAGGCTGATTTTACTGCTTATTTCACAGAGAGAACCAAGCGCAATGCTACCCCGGTAATGCTTGCAGTATCTGACCTGAAAGCAAAAACCAGCAATCTTTTCGTCATCATTGGCGATCAGTTCGTCAATATCGACTTGATCACCTTCAAAGCATTGGTTAATGTTTCGATCGCTGCTCCAGTTGATCCTGCTGCAGTCGCTGCACAGCCTGCTGCCGGCGGCGGTGCACAGGCAACCCCAGTGCTGCAATACAACGAAAAAGATGGCACACTCTTAATCCTGAAGGGTACTGACCTCATTTCCGTTAACGTTGTCGATGGCAAAGTAGCTGCTCGCGGAACATTACCGAAAGAGATGCTCCCGGTAGCTCCGGCAGCAGGAGCTGGCGGCGGACGTGGTGCTGGTGCAGCCGGTGGAGCTAATGGCGCAGGTGGTGCAGCAGCACCAGCTGGCGGCGGACGCACACGTCCAGCACCAACACCAGCCCCGGCACCGGCAGATGTACCGGCAGTATAAAAAAAGGAGTGGCAGCATGTCATTACGAATGATAATATGCGCGTTACTCGTGGCTGTGCTGGCAACTATGTTGCTGGCACAGCCGCCTGTTGGCGGTGGCGGTGGTGGTGCGGGTGTTAAACCAGTCCCTCAGCCCTTTCCCGCCATTCCGGCGCAGCAAAATCTTTCCTGGATTAAAACCCAACTCGACCAACTAGCACCCGTGATGGTAACAACTGGTGATTCACTTTTTATTATCCGCAATGGCGTGATGGTGAAATATGATTTTAAGACCTTGAAACCCGATCCTGTTGTAGAACTACTGGCACCAATTGTGCTACCAGCAAACAACATGGTACCGCTAGAAAACGCGGGGAAGATTACCGCAGAATATCAGCTCCGCGTAATTCCTGCGGCAGTGCGCACCACCGACGAAGAGATTATGCTGGTGTGGGCGAAGCGCTTCTACCGGATCGACATCAAAAGCGGAAAAATTCTTCTCAACGTCGAATTGATCACAGATGCCAAAGTTAGCTTACCGTGGACTGGCAATGTCGCTCCGGGACTGGAAGAAAGGGAAGGAATCCTTTACATCTTCATAAACAACGCCATCTGGGCAGTGAATATCACCGACGGGAAAGTCATCTCGGCTACCAAGTTCAACGCAAAAATTTTACCCGGCGTTGCCGATGGCGGAAAGGGTATTGACCCGCCAATTTTATTACCAGAACCCTTACCACCTGTTGCCGTAGATTAACTTGAAAGGAGTAATTCTTATGAGAATAACTATCGTCATATGTATGTTAGCTTTGCTGGGAATAGCTGCGCTGGCAGCCCCAGTTACGGCGATCGGTGCCAACAACCCTCCTGCTGTCGATCCGATTGCCGCACCGGTACAGCCAAAGGTAATAACAGTACAACCAAATAACCGCAAGGGTGCCGTGTTGGAGATTACCAAGCAAGGAATATTTGTCATCAACAATGCTCAAGTCGTGAAATATGAAAAAGCAACGTTGAAAGAATTAGGAAAACTGGATCTGCTACCTCCATTACCGGCGACACCCCCCAAGTTGGCTGCGGATCGAACAGCTTTTATGAAATATTTGTCCGATCAGAGATTGCGTCCGACCAGTGCACAGGTTGTCTCTTTCGACAAGGAGATGCTGGTGCTTTACCTCGGGCAGTACTATCGCATCGACACGGAGAAGATGGAAATAATGGCGCAGGCGGTAGTCATCCCTCAACCCGCTGGGATAGCATTCACTTTGCCAACAGCAACCATAATTGCCAACGAAAAAACAGTGCTGATCCTCACTGATAATGAGGTAGTCTCACTTGACCGTGAAACTGGCAAGGAAATAGTACGCAACAAGTTGCCCGACGGTGTGGCTATTGTCCGTCCAGCTCCAGTAGTGATTAATCCCAACCCAGGCGGTGGTGGATATAACCCACCTGTTCCTGCCGCAACCATCGTGACCAAAGTCGGCACCGTGATCAACAAAGCTGATGTTGAAGGTGGTATCTGGACGATAAAAGATGACGCTGGCGATGAATATATCCTCACTGGCACCAAGCTGGAGAAGCTCCTCGGTGAAGATAACATTGATGGCAAAAAGATTCGCGTCACTGGTCCTTTGACTCCCCCGGGAGGCGCACATAACTACGGCAAGGGATCAATCGAATTCACCGACTACCAAATTCTCCCTATCTGAACTACCCATACCTGTTCATTACCGTTCGAGGGGCACCGCAAGGTGCCCCTTTTTCCTTATGTGCACTTTATATGCACGGCGAATTCGCGTATAATTGCACCAAGACGATGCCAAAAAGGAATTTCTCCATGAGTAAATATGAGCCGGTTATTGGTTTTGAAGTTCACGCTGAATTAGCCACTAATTCAAAGATATTCTGCGGCTGCAGCACCACCCCCGGTGCCGCTGCCAATACCCACACATGTCCTGTCTGTCTGGGGCTACCAGGTGCACTCCCGGTATTGAACCGTGAGGCCCAGGAGTATGCATTGAAGGTAGCCCTCGCCTGCCATTGCACAATATCCTCCCCGGCGATATTTGAGCGCAAAAACTATTATTATCCCGACCTGCCAAAGAACTACCAGATATCGCAGAAACGCGCCCCCTTCGGCCTGGATGGCTACTTCGATATTGAATTGCCGGATGGCAGCACCAAGCGCATATCCATCGTAGATATCCACCTGGAGGAAGATGCCGGCAAGCTGGTGCATCCAGACGACAAAAAAACCGGTGCCTACAGCCTGGTTGACTTCAACCGTGCCAGCGTACCGCTGCTGGAGATCGTCTCCGGGCCAGATATCCACAGTATCGAAGAAGCAGAAGCGTATATGTCCGCCATGCGCCAGCTGCTCCAATTCCTTGGAGTGTCCGATGCCCGCATGGAGCTGGGGCAGATACGCTTCGAGGCGAACGTCTCGGTGCGCCCAGTGGGATCCGACGAACTGCGCAAGCGCGTGGAGATGAAGAACCTGAATTCGTTCCGCACTGTGGTGAACGCGACCGAATATGAGATCGCCCGCCAGACGGAAGCCTACGAAAACGGCGAACAGATCGTGCAGGAGACGCGCCTGTGGGACGACGTGCGCGGTATCACCGTCAGCATGCGCTCCAAAGAAGACTCGCACGATTATCGCTACTTCCCCGATCCCGACCTAGTGCCGATGGTCTTCACCGAAGAGTATCTGGCAAGTGTCTACGCAGCACTCCCCGAGTTGCCCACCGCCCGCCGCAACCGTTTCATCGAGCAGTACGGCTTGCCGGAGTACGATGCACGTTTACTCACCAGCGAAAAGACCATCGCGGATTTCGTCGATGCCGTCATTGCACTGGGGATATCACCCAAGGTAGTCTCCAACTGGACGATGGGCGAATTGATGCGTTCCTTGAATGAAAATTCGCTGCCACCAGAGAATAACCCGATTACCCCGCAGATGATGGCGGAATTGCTCCGCTTGCTGGAAAATGGGAAAATCAATAACGGCCAGGCACGCCAGGTATTCACCGAGATGTTCAACACCGGCAATAATCCGACAGCGATTGTGAAGGCGCGTGGGCTGGAGCAGATATCTGATACCGGAGAATTAGGGGCAATAATCGATGCCATTATCGCTGCAAACCCGGAACCGTGCGCACGTTATACCGCCGGAGAGGATAAGCCACTCGCATTCCTGGTAGGGCAGATCATGCGCCAGTCGAAGGGCAAGGCCAACGCGGCACTGGTGAATGAACTATTGAACAAAAAATTACGTCCGTAATCACGAAACACAACACCACCGCGCTAATGATAATTTAGCGCGGTGGTGTTTGCTTTTGGTTTAGTCCAACTTCGACTGATACTCGACTGCAGTCAACATCCCATTTAACTCGCTGGAAGCGGACATCTCGATTTTAACCATCCAGGAGACGTAGGGATCTTCGTTGATCTTCGCTGGCTCGTCAATCAAATCCTCATTAATCTCAATGACTTTGCCACTCACCGGGGTGTACAGGTCAGAGATACTTTTCACCGACTCGACGCTGCCCATCACTTCACCCGAAGTCATATCATCATCCGGGCGTGGCAAATCGATATAGACGATCTCCCCCAGCTGCTCCTGGGCGTATTGTGTAATGCCAATTACGGCGATGTTACCTTCCACCCGCACCCACTGATGTGTCGAGGTATACTTCAAATCATTAGGATACATGCTACTCCTCCTCTGGTTAGCCGCCTCTTTCTCTGGGGCCTTATAATTGATACAACACCGACAGGTAAATTCCCTCTTTTTTTGCATTATTCCTTTGCGAAAATACTCATATTTCGCTACAATATACGTATGCGATTGATTTCATCGAACAAAATAGAGATTCAGGTATTTCATCGCAGAATGAGTCACCCACTCTTTCTTATGTTGAGATACGCAGAAGACGGCAATTATGCTGGTAATTGGACTGTATTAACGGGTACTGTACCAGAAGACGAACTGCCCGTAAATGCCGCGCTGCAGTCACTGGTGGAGTTGACAGCCTTGAGTCCAATAGCGATATGGGCTTTGGACTATATCCACAGCTATTATGACCCGCACACGGACACAATCCACTTTAATCCAGTATTTGCCATTGAAGTATCGAATGACAAACTGACACTGGATGCTGACTACAACGCCTCGCGCTGGATTACCGCCGAACAGGCCATGGGGCTATTGCGCTGGCCGGGCCATCGCGAAGGCCTGCGCCGTGCCGCAGAAGATATTGTATTTGCCGCAGACCGTGGCAAAGCCTTCCGGATCAATCCTCATGAATCATGAGGATGACCATGCAATATCAGAGATAACAGCACCACAAATAAGATTCCCTAGTGCAACGGGCACTTGGCCTATGGCACTACGCTCACTCCGACACCGCAACTACCTGTATTTTTTCCTCGGTCAGCTGGTTTCACTCCTCGGCACCTGGATGCAAAATGCCGCCCAGGGGTGGCTGCTACCGATATTGGCCTCCCGTGACTTTCACGTTACTAATACCTCGTATTACGTCGGCGCAGTCAGCGCCATCTCCAGCGCTCCGATGTTCTTTATCATCCTCTTCGCCGGAGTACTCGCAGATAGGCGTGATAAACGAATCCTCTTGCTTATTACCCAGGCAGTGATGATGGCGATGGCGTTTCTGCTGGCCTATATCACGTTTTTCCACTACAACGAAATGCATCTCTGGCATATGGCGTTATTTGGTGTGATAGGTGGCATCACCATGTCTTTCGACATGCCTACGCGGCAGTCATATGTGAAGGAACTGGTAGGCTTAGATGATATCGGCAACGCCATCGCATTGAATTCTGCTGTATTCAATGCCGCCCGTATCTGCGGGCCAGTTATCGCTGGCACACTCATCGCGTTACCGTATATCGGCATGGGCGGGGCCTTCCTCATCAATGGCATCAGTTATATTGCGGTAATCATCGGTATCTACCTGATAAATACAAATTTTGTCCCACAAGAGCCGAGTAAAAACAATGTCTGGATGCACCTGCGCGAGGGCTTCAGCTATGTCTATCACCAACGTACTATTCGCTTGATCCTGGTTATAATGGCCATCTTCAGTGTCTTCGGCTTCTCCAGTAATATTCTCTTCCCGGTCATTGCGCATGAAGTGCTGCATGTTGGGATTCGCGAATACACTTTTATGGTCACCTCGATGGGCATCGGGGCCTTCGTCGGGGCGATAATACTCGCGCAATTCTCTTCGCGGATCGACAAAGGCACCATGTTGATGCTCGGGGGTATTACCTGCGGACTGTCGCTAATAGCATTTTGTGGCGCTCAATTTGCACATTCGCTCTGGGGTTGCCTGGCAGCATTACCCTTCATCGGAGGCGGATTAATCATCACCAGCGCCAATATCAACAGTATCATTCAGGAGATCGCGCCGGATAATTTGCGGGGACGTGTAGTGAGTATCTGGGCCTTCCTCTTCGCTGGCCTGATGCCACTGGGAGCCTTCACCGTCGGCGGAATCGCGCAACTCACCAACCCGGCGATATCAAGCCTGGTCGGTGGTGCGGTCTGCCTGCTCACCATTGGAGTGGTGAGTTTCAGCTCACCCTGGGTGTGGAAACTCAAATAATGGTTCCGCCACAGGCCACGTCATCACCCACATAGCACACCACCGCCTGCCCCGGCGTCACTGCCCGTTGTGGCTCATGGAAGACCACCTGCAATTTGCCGTCCTCCCCCACCTGCGCCGTCGCCGGCTTCGCCGCCATCTTGTAGCGCAGCATCGCTGTCACCGCCTGCGGAGTCTGCAGCTCCTCCGCGGTGAGCAGCCCGTAAATGACATCCTGTGCAGTCACCCGCGCCTGCAGCAATGCCTCCTGCGGCCCTACAATAATCCGATTGTTCACGGCATCAATCGCTACCACATAAAACGGATCATTTGCGCTGAACCCCAGGCCGCGCCGTTGCCCGATGGTATAGAAGGCAATGCCGTCATGCTGGCCACGCACCACGCCATCAACATCTACAACTTCGCCCGGCTGCACCACCTCTGGTGCCTCGGCACGCAGGAAGCGCCCATAGTCATTGTCCTCGACGAAGCAGATCTCCTGGCTGTCTGGCTTCTGTGCTACGCGCAGGCCTAATTCCTCGGCTAGCTCGCGTGTGCGCACCTTCTCCAGCCCACCCAGTGGCAATAGCGTCCGCGCCTGCTGCTCCTGCGTCAGCGCATACAGCGCGTAGGACTGATCCTTGCGCACATCCAGGCCCCGGCGCACGCCCCAGCGCCCCCGCTCCTCATCATGAACAATCTGCGCGTAGTGCCCGGTGGCGATAAACTCCGCCCCTAACTCCTGCGCACGCGCCAGCAGCAAGTCGAATTTTAGCCATCTGTTGCAGCGGATGCAAGGGTTAGGCGTGCGCCCCGCGCGGTATTCACGGATGAAGTCCTCAATAACCAGCTCGCGAAACTGCTCTTGGAAGTTCATCACGTAATGCGGGATACCCAGCGCGTTAGCCACTCTCCGCGCATCGCCCACCGCAGAAAGCGAACAGCAGGCACGCTCATTATCATCATTGCTGGCGGGCCAAATCTGCATGGTGACGCCGATGACATCGAAGCCCTGCTGGATTAACAATGCAGCAGCCACGGAGCTATCCACCCCGCCGGACATTGCACACACTACTCGCGTCTTCTTCGCCATCCGTCACCCTTAAAATACCAAAGGGGCGCAGCCCGAAGACCGCGCCCAGCGATTTCTATTCTACTGCTCTCAGCTATCTACTCTTCTACGCGGATAACGTTGGCGATCTCTACCACCACGTCCTCGGCGCGCAGGGCAGTCAATGCTGCCTGTACCTTCGCTTCTTTCACCAGGTGGGTAATCCAGACAATCTCGGCAACTCCATTGCCCTCGGTGATATTCTCGTGCTTCGGCTGGAAGATCGATGTCAGACTCACGCCATTTTCTCCCAGGATCGTTGCCATGCGGCCAATCACCCCCGGGCAGTCTGTTACGCGCGTGCGGATGTAATAACGCGTCTCAACCTCGCTCATGGGCTGTATTGGCAATGTCTGATAGCAAGCGCAGGGTACACGGCCACTGGCATTGCGATTTACGTTGCGCGCGCAGTCGATAACATCTCCCACCACCGCACTGCCGGTGGGGCCAGAGCCAGCACCACGCCCGTAGAACATCAGGTTGCCCACCGGATCGCTCTGCACAAATACCGCATTAAATACGCCGTTTACGGATGCCAGCGGGTGCTGCTTGGGCAGAAATGCCGGGTGAACACGCAGATCCAGTGCACCATCACCACGGGCACCGATGGCCAGTAGCTTAATCACATATCCCAGCTGATCGGCATAGCGGATATCCTCGGCGGAAATCTTCGTGATACCTTCATGGTAGATACTGTTCACGTCGATATGGCTGCCGTAGGCGATGCTGGAGAGGATAGCGATTTTATACATCGCATCAAATCCTTCTACATCCGCCGTCGGGTCAGCTTCGGCATAGCCTTTCGCCTGGGCGTCAGCCAGCACGTCATCAAAATTCAAGCCCTCTTGCGTCATAGCGGTGAGGATATAGTTCGTGGTGCCGTTGACGATACCTACGATACGCTGGATGCTGTCGCCTGCCAGGCTTTCCTTCATCGGGCGAATGATGGGTATGCCGCCACCGACGGCCCCCTCAAACATCAGATCAACGCCCTTCTCCGCGGCCAGATTCAGCAATTCGGCGCCATATTTGGCAATTAGTTCTTTGTTGGGGGTAACGACTGACTTGCCGTTCTTCAGCGCTTCGGTTACCACGGTACGCGCGAAGCCAATACCACCGACAGCCTCAATAATAATGTCGATATCAGGGTCAGTGAGGACGTCCTGGGCATTAGAGGATTGTTGCGCAGCAGTAATGTTATATTCCCGCTCACGCTCCCAGTCCAGATCCACGACCTTCTTCACCACCAGCTTTGACCCGACTCGCTGGTTGATCCATGAGGAATTTTGCTCTAAAAGCTGAACGGCCCCGACACCTACGGTACCGAAGCCGATTACACCAATGTTAATTTGTTCTCGTGCCATCAGATCTACTTCACTTCCTTACCCTAGCTGTCCGAGTACCACCAAAGGATCACCTTCATGCACCAGTGCGCCGGTCGCTACTGGCAGCGCAATGACCACGCCGGACTTATCCGCGGTGATCTCATTAAAGACTTTCATCGCCTCAATAATGCCGATAACCTGGTTCTTTTCCACGGTATCACCAAGCTCGACAAAGGGAGGAGAATCCGGTGACGCTGTCCGGTAAAAAATACCTACCAGCGGTGATGTTATTGCGACACCGCGCTCCTTTTCAGGAGCGACTGTTTCTTTTTTCGCAACCTTCGCTGCCGGGCGTGTAACCGCCTGCATCGCCGGTGCCATTGAAACAGCAGGGGCAACAATCATCATTGTCCCCAGTGTGGTCTTAATAGAAAGACTCATCTCGGGGTCACTGATAGTCAGTTCCTGCAATCCGCGCTCGTGTGCCAGTCGGCAGAGACGCTCTACATCGATCAATACATCGTCTTCCATATGGCGGCATTATACCACAACGGTACTATCCACTGTCAAACAAATATGCTTCAATCAGCCCGTGGAAAAAAAGCGGCGACCAGCATTAAAACGCCAGCAAGCATTATTACCCAGAGTCCGAACTGCAAGTGAACCATATCAAGCAAAGATGATGGATTGAATATCATCGTAGACCCAGGAGCATCATTGCCCTTGTTTCCCAGCTGAGTAAAATAGTTTAACAACCTGTAGTAGCCAATGATGCCATATCCGCTCAAAATAATAGTCATAATACCGCAAATTGCCACGCCAGCATATTGACGAATAAAGGACATCACGAAGGCAAAAATGGACAATACAATTACCATCGTCGAAGCATGACGTAGTACAATGAGTGCCATTCCCCCATTTTGTAACGCGGTATTGGCACCATAGATATTAAACGAATCCCCTTTGCTCATCTCAGACGCAATGTCTAATAGGCTATAAGATTTGTTGAAGATGTTGGCCATCCCTGGAATATCGATCTTTACTCCTATAACCGGCATGAAAATTGAACAAAAAAGCACAACCGCTGCAATCATGCCAATAATCATCGAACCGGTAAGTGTTGTGGAAACATGTATTGATGTAGTGCCGGGAGGGGCAGATGCACCCGCGGAACTGCCGCTGGCCGGCGCATATTGCATAGGATCAATGCGCTCAATGGGAACGACTGCTGTCCTCGGTTTCCCTTTTCCCATCATATCGGTTACTTTCAGCGTATCCGCTGATGTTTGATCGTATGCATGAATTAGTTTCTCACCGCATCGTGCACATTCTTCATCAATCACCATCACTTTGTTACCACATTGTGGACATTCCATCATCGTCTCCCCCACTGCCCCTATTATACCTTAAATGCCAGTCAGTGGTTAATTCATAATAAATTCGCAGCGCAGAAAAATATATTCTTTTTTATCCAATACCATTGACTCGATATGCCGTGGTTAATATACTTGAATACTCATGCCTTCAGCAAATGAAAATTTAAATATCCGTGGGGTACTACCCGAACCGATGATAGCCATTATCGGGACACGAGCGCCATCACCAGCAGCGGAGCAGGCCGCCTATACCGTAGCCTGTATGCTGGCGCGGATGGGCATAGGGGTTGTCAGCGGGCTGGCGCGCGGAATTGACGGTGCCGCACACCGTGGCTGCCTGGCAGGTGGCGGTGCTACCGCAGCAGTGTTGGGGCATGGGCTGGCGCGGCCCATATATCCGCCAGAACACGCGGATATGGCGCAAACTATTGCCGTTAATGGTGCCCTGGTAAGTCCGTTTCCTGCCGAAGTCTCCCTCTCGCGCACCACGCTACTGCAGCGCAACCGCTATATCGTCACCCTGGCACGCGCCGTCTGGGTGGTGCAGACGGGCGTCCCGGGGGGCGCATTATCGGCAGTCGCCACCGCACGCAAATTCGGAATACCGGTGCTAACCAGCCCCTGGGACGAAGAACACTGGCACAAAGGCTATTCCGCGCTGATGTCGCGCGGTGCCGAGAGTGTCGATGTCCTCACGGCCGCCGTGCGCCTGGCGGAGTTGGCCCGCCGTCCATTGCCGATTTTACAACAGGAACAACTGGAACTGTAAGGGGAACAGGTCTATAATAGGGTGTAATCAATGGGAAGAGGTTGAAAATGAGTAACGAGAAGTTTGATGTGGCGATCCTGGGCGGTGGCCCGGGGGGGTATGTGGCGGCTATCAAGGCAGCGCAGCACGGCCTGAAGACGGCGCTGATCGAGAAGGGATTTCTCGGCGGCACGTGCCTTAACGTTGGCTGTATCCCCACCAAAGCACTACTAGCCTCGGCAGAGGTATACCGCGAAGCCCAGCACGCGGCCGATTTTGGGGTAAAGTGCGAGGGTGTATCCTACGATTTCACCAAGATCATGTCACGTAAAGAGCGTGTGGTAAAGCAATTACGCGGTGGGGTGGAGCTGCTGATGAAGAAGCATTGCATCACCGTCTACAGTGGTGCTGGGCAACTCATCGACGCGAATACCCTGGGGGTAGCTGTCGACGGTGGCATGGAAGTGAAAGCTGATTCCATCATCCTCGCTACCGGCTCTGTTCCCGCATGCCCGCCGATCCCCGGTTGTGGCGGCGCTAATGTTATCAACTCCGACCAGATTCTCAGCTGGCCCGACGTGCCGAAATCACTCACTGTTATCGGTGGTGGTGCGGTGGGACTTGAGTTCGCCTATTTCTTCAATACCCTGGGGACGAAAGTCACTTTGCTGGAGGCACTGCCGCAAATCCTCCCGGCAGAGGATACACAGATTGCTGCGGAACTCACCTCCGCACTGAAGCGCCAGCGTATCAACATCTTCACCGGTGCCTGCGTACAGGAGATTGCCGATGCCGACGGCGGTAAAGTAACCCGCTTCTCCTATAATGACGAGAACAAAGAGGTCGCCTCCGAAGTGGTGCTCATCGCCACCGGGCGCTGGCCCTTCTCCACCGGTGCGGGCTTGGTCGAACAGGGAATAGAATTCGCCGGACGCGCGGTGAAGGTCGATGAATACCTGCATACCGGCGTGGGCGAGATATATGCCATCGGCGATCTCATCGGCGGAATGCAGCTCGCACACAAAGCCTCCATGGAGGCCACCGTCGCAGTGAACAATATCCTCGGGAAGAATATCAAAGTGGATCGCCACGCGATCCCCACCGCCATGTACGCCGACCCCGGCGTCGCCTCCGTCGGCATGACCGAGGCCAACGCTGTCGCAGCTGGTATCACGGTAAAAGTCGGCAGCTTCCCCTTCCGTGCATTGGGCAAGTCGCAGGCTATCGGAGCACGTGAAGGCTTTGCCAAGGTGGTCATCAACGCCGAAACTGATGTTGTCATAGGTGCGCAGGCTATCGGGCACGGGGTAACAGATCTTATCGCCGACGCCACCGTCGCCGTGCAGCACAACCTCACCGCCGCGCAATGGGAGCAGGTGATTCACCCCCACCCCACGCTGTCGGAAGTCTTCCAGGAAGCCCTGGAAGTAGCCCAGGGGCATGCGTTGCATATCTGAAGTATCCTTGGCCCGCCGTGGCGCGTTGCTGTGTAGCGCACCACGGCGGACGCGGGCTACCCGCCGATTGCCTGCTCGCGGAATTTCTCATCAGGGCGGGTGAAGATGCGCTCTATTTGCGCAGCTGTTAACGAAGTAACGCCACCACAGGCCAGCGCGCCGAGGATGACGCGTGCGGTTTTTACCCACATCAGCGAGCAGCTCATCACCTGCGCCGGTGTGGTGCCGACGGCGAAGAGGCCGTGATTCTGCAGCATTATCGCCTTGGGCGTCATACCCTGCTTCACCATATACTCTTCAACTTTGGTGCGTACCAGCCGTGCCAGCGGCAGGCCGGGATCAGCGTAGGGGACGAATACCGGCGCGGGGCCGCAGCATACTATCTGATCCGGGAAGAGGCACACGTGGGCCAGCGCCTCGGCATTAACCGAGCAAAGTAGTGAATTGACCGCCGCCGGGTGGCTGTGCCCGACGAAATTCACCCCCGGCAACCCCAGCAGATATGCGTGCATCATCGCTTCGATGGATGGACGCTTCTCTCCCTGCACGCGCACTGCCTGCAGCGCGGCCAGGATACTGTCATCAGAGGGTAAATCTTCATCCAGGAGCGCCACGGTGGCGGTGCGGTCGAGCAGGACGAAGTCCGACTCCTTGATCCCGCACAGTGTGCTACCGCTGGCCTTCACCCAGAATTGCTCACCCTCGGCCAGTGACGAGGTGTTCCCCTCGCCCAATATGGCCAGGTCATGCTCCGGCGCGCCCAGCTCGCGAGACATGGATACTACTTGTGCTAATGCTTCTGCTAAATTTAAACTCATCATTGCTCCTTAAGGGTTCATTACCTGGCCGCCGGTGACATTTATCGCCTGCCCGGTCATGTAGCTGCTGGCATCGCTGGCCAGGAAGACCAGCAGGTTAGTAATATCATCATATTGGCAACCGCGGCCCAGTGGCACCTGCCCCTCGTAATGCTTTTTCACGTCCTCAATCGACATACCGCGGGTCTTAGCGTACTGCTCGAAGAGGCTGTTCTGCCAGAGCGTACCCTCCAGCAAATTGCCCGGACAGATGCAATTGGCACGTGCACCGTGTGGTGCCAACTCCAATGCCACCGACTGAATCAGCCCGATTGCCCCAAATTTCGAGGAAGAGTAGGCGCTGCTGCGGAAGGAGCCACGCTTGCCCGACTTCGAATTGATGGCCACAATAGCACCACTCTTTTGCTTGATGAACTCGCGCGCGGCATATTTGCAGCAGATCATATTGCCGATCAAATTCACCTCGATAACCTTGCGCCACTTGTTCACGTCGGCATCTTCTATCGGCTCCGCGATGAGGATACCCGCGTTAGGCACCATGATGTCCAGCCGCCCGTATTTCGCCACCGTTTGCGCGGTCATTGCAGCTACCTGCTCTTCATCGGTGACATCCACGGTTACTGCCAGCGCATCCGGTAACGAGGTAGCGACTTTCGCAGCAGCTTCGCCGTTCATGTCGGCCACCACCACCTTGCAGCCCTCTTTCGCCAGGCGGATGCATATCGCCTCGCCCAGCCCCTGCCCGCCACCGGTGACGATGGCTACTCTCCCCTGTAAATCGATCATTGGATGCAATCCTCCTGTAAAGATATAAAAGCACAATTGAGTTCCGGGATCAAATTCCCGGAATTAATCATCAATATCGCGTTATCGAACGGATACTTGCCCCAGCTGAACGAGTGGAAACCGTAGAATACCACATCGCAACACCCGAGAGCCGTCACGGCTTGGGGATAATGCTGCTTCAGCGACATCACCCGATAAGCGAAGAAATTGGCAAAGAAAATCTCGTGGCAATTGGTGAGTTCCAGTGGTAATGCATCCTCACTCCCCTTGTTCTCCTCGGTTTGCAGCGCTACCACTTCCCAGTTGCTGACATTGCGCATGATCACTTCATTTGCGCGGTGATGTTCTACTGACATCAGATAGATATGTCCGGGGGTCTCGGTATCCTCGATCACCACGCCAACCAAAGCCCCCATGTTGGCCGGCCAGATATTCTTCAGCGTCCCCCCACCCCCGGCACAGACGTGAAGCGAGATAATAATCAACTTGCTGCGTAGCTCCGGCTGCTGGCGGCTATTGGAAAAATACACATCATCCAGGCATGATGCTTCGTTCGCGCGCCATTGCAACGAAATCGCCCCCAGATTTACGCCGGGATTCAGGCAAATCCCGGTGATATGACAGTTTTCGCCCGCTGCCGTGCGCAACATCGGTACTGGATTGGCTATATCGCCAAAACCTGGTGTGAAATCACTGAGCATGAGCTGTGTCATATATGGGTGCAAGCCGATAAGAACTGCGCCAGCGGGCAGCTCCAGCGTCTCGGTGATGCGGTAGAACCCCAGTGGGACATAGACCGCGCGCGTTGTCGCCAATGCCTTGCGAAACGCCGCGGTATCATCTGCCACACCGTTGCCACCTGCGCCAAAGTCGCGCACGTTCACCCACTCTGCCATCGGAGGCAATGCGGGGTAATCACGCGCTGGCAATAGCGGGGCCTCCTCTAGCGGATTTAAACTCAGGAAGGTGGTGAACTCTTTTCCCTCTCCCGTTATCTGCAAACCATAACACAACTCGTGGACATGATAGCTCTCGGAAACTGCAGCAATCGGTGCTTTGCCGCGAAAGTACACGAATACTGGCGTGCGAGTGCAGCCGATATTACGCGCATTTATCATGATCTCCGGGTCTTCCACGCCATCAATTTCAATCGCTGCGCGGGATATATCCGTAAAGAGGCAGTCTTTCAGGAATAGCTGCTCCGGGCGGTCAGGCATTACTTCTATAGCGCAGGGAGTGCCGTGGAAAGCCCCGCGTACCACCGTCAGCCCGGCTGATTCGCTGCTGATGGCCGCCACGCGCTGCCCGGTGAACTCGCAATCGAGCAGCAGCGACTGCCAGCAGGCGGAGGTTCGCTGCGTGATAATGGCATAATCACCGCCGAAGAAACGGCAATCTTCGATCTCATTGCCCGTTTTCTCCACCGCAGCACGGGCATCGCCGATGTGGAAGTCGATATGCTCCAGGCTGCTGTGCTGCGCTACAAAGAAGCGCACTGCTGTCGCCGCCGGATTCCCCGCTGCGATCTCGATATTACAATTGCTGATACCGGAGAAAAAGGTGCAATTGTTGGCATCCTGCAGCGGCATCCCCGCAAAGGGACGCAAATTGCAAAAGTGGAAGAGGTAATTCTCCGTCCCCTGCTGAAACCCCGGGGTGTCCTCCCCCAGCACAAAGGTGGGGCGTGTGGCACCGTGGCCAATCAAACGTACCCCTCGCCATAGAAATACCGTACTGCCCAGCCGATAACGACCGGGGGGGATCAGTATTACCCCGGCGCGCCGCGTCTCCTGCACCTGGTTGATCGCCTGCTGCAGTGCCGGGGCATCGTCGCCCACACCATCGGCGTGGATACGAAACAAATCGGGGGTGAAATGAACCGCGTTCTTGTCCGGCAATGGTAACGGGTAATAAGAAGCGCCCGTAGACGCAGATGATAATTCCATCGGTACTCCAGGGACTGCCCGGATAGCTATCTGTCCGAGGCACACATTCACAACTATTATTGTAACGGTTCAGACTCACCAGCCCAGGTTCCACCTAACCCCCCAGCCCCCTTCCCTGCGAGGGAAGGGGGAGTATGGTCGTTTTTTATTGACCATTGAATCGGCACCCCTTCCCTCGCAGGGAAGGGGCTGGGGGTTAGATAAAACAGCGGCATTCGATGCTCTACTCTGACAACACTGATCATTCAATAACTACTCTATTGGGGCATTTCGAGCTTCAATGTCAGCAACTCTTCTTCCGCCTCACGAGTCCAGTATTTGCCATCGCGCATTTTCGCCGCCACAGTGGGCAGCACATCTTTTAACTCATTCAACATCGTGATGGGCATATGCGGGATCTGTTGGTAGACGACGATCTTGCCCGGCACCGCCTGGCCTTTAACCAGCTCCATGCCATGATATAGCGCGTCCAGACCACCGATAGCCGCCACGGCATTGGCGGTGAGCAATTCGCCCGCCTCTGCCATACGTAGCGTCTCGCGCATATCGGAGATGAAGCTGCCAGAGCTGCCCACCCAGCGGATGTTGCGCAGGTAGATATCTTCCAGCTTCATGGTACACTTGGTACCGCGTACCACGCCGGCGAAGATATTGAGCATGCCACCATAAGCTACGTGGCTGGCCGCTTGCTCGACTAACATGGGTACCGGCACCAGTGCTACCACATCATCGAAGCCACAGCCGCTGGAAAGCTCGCAGAGCTTGGCGTCGAACTCTTCCGGCGTGAAATCTTTCGGGTTAAGCACTATTAGCGTGCGTCCGTGTGCCTCCGCTGCGGGGATGAAGCGCTCACGCAGCTCCTGCAGACGTGCCGGGTCAATATCGGTAGCCACTATCACTGCGGGGCCGTCGGGCATCTCGCAGGCACGCTGCACGTGCATCTGCCCCATCGGGCCGCCCGCACCGAGGAGCCAGCAACTGCCTCCGGGTTTCAGCTCGGTCAGCTTGCCTTTCGCCTCATAAGCAGTGCTGATATCCGTCCCCGGCGTCCCAGTGTAGAACCAACCCTCATAATGAATGCGTCCCACGTCTACTTTCAGCGGGCGTTTTGGTGCATCAGCAGCGACCACGTTCAGCACACCGGCGGTGGTCAATTTGCCTGCCAGTATCTCCAGGTGATCGTCATCGATGTTACCGCAGACGATGATATCGTCGAAACCGCTGCCATCAGTATATTCATGGATGAGCACATCGATACCGGGGGTACCGCTGACAACATCCACTTTGTCCCCCGCCAACTGCACCGCCTCCAGCAGAAACTCCGGCAGATTCGCCGCGACGATCCGTTTCGGCATATGATCGGCGAAAGTCACACCCAGCGAGAGCTTCTCTGCCCCGGCACCGCCGACCATCAGGCAGACGCCGCCATCCTTCACATGGGAACGGTAGTCAAGCACATAGGAATGCACCACGCAGGCCCATGGCTCGGTGAGGGCCGCCTGGGCATAGCCGGTGGATTCGTCGATGGGGATCAGATAGCAACCATCGTCGCCATTCAGCACATCCTGCCCCATCGTCTCATACTGCGTGTAGGAGCCGGGGAGCGCATAGCCGTAGGCGCGCGTTTTGCCGTTAATATAGATATCTGCCTGCACCACAAAGCGCTGGCCCACGTGGTACTGCCCGGCGAGTTCCGCGCCTATCTTCACCAAGGTCACCACTGATTCATGCCCCATCACCACTGGTTCTTTGGCGATATCGCGCATAATGCGCGTATGCTCGCCGCCCTGGTTCACGATCTTAATATCGCTGAAACAGAGGCCGGTGGCGTCACAGCGCACCAGCAATTCATTCGCCGCTGGTTCCGGCACCGGGGCTACTTCAGACTCCTGCCCCTTGCCCAGATTCTCCATCCCAGCCCCGTAGAGGAACCAGGTATGCTGGCTGGTCGGCAACGGATAATCCACCGCGCGGTATTTCTTCAAGACATCAGTCATGGCAAATCCTTCTTTATCAAGCTCAAAGTGTAGGCTATATATTATCTTTTCTCCCAGCACGCCCGCCGTTCCTGCTACATTTGACAACAAAAACGACCCGGAGATAATTTCCGGGTCGCCTTGCATGTTATTCAGTTAGGACTACCACTAGAAATTGATGTCGACCTGCAGATTATAGGTGTCTTTGAATGCGCTGCTGTTATACTTGTCGTAGCCGATGATCACGCCTACGTTATCTGCGAAAGTATAGCCAACACCGGGATTCACCGAACCCACACCGTTTTTCTCGCTGATATAGTCGATACCATACCACCATTTCCCCTGCGTATAGTCGGCGCCCAGCAATATGCCTTTCTCCGGCGTACCGACGACGTTTTTGTTCGAGGTATACCCGCCGAAGGTCACGCGTGGCCCGGCATCGGTGACGTAGCTACCGACGATATATGCCATCGACTGATCCCACGCGGAATCTTTCTTCAGCCCCAGGTTGGCGATACCGACAGCTATCGGAACTTCAAAGCCATCCGGGGAGACGAGGACTTTCGCATTGAAAGTCAGCGGGTCTACCGTGCCAGAGAAGTTGTCGATACCGACTTCTACCCGCGGATTCAGCCCGTAGGTGAGGCCGATATCAGAGGTAGCAGCGCCGCTGCCGTCGCTCGGCAAGAACACATCTGACCCCAGGTGATAGATACCTGTCGGCTGGATATCCGTGCTCGGAATCGAGACCAGCGTCGAGGGCGTGGCATAAGCCGCGAGGCAAACCACTAATGACAATGTTGCTACTAGAGTGCGCATAGGCAACCTCCTTGATTAAGATATTCATATTATGCCCGACCATTGTTGCCAGACTGTCACCCCCTGTTACGTTAAAATACCATCATGTTAAATCTTTGTTTCGGGAGATGCGGGATGAGTGCGAATTAATTCATTATAGAAGGAACGAGACGAATTGTTACAGAGACCTCAGTTATTTCCATTTTGGAAACAACTGCCGCCGACGGAAAAAACTACCAGATTTAGTATTACAACTGGCAGAAGCCTCAGTATGTTCCATTTTGGAACATACAGCCGCCGACGAAAAAACTACCATACCAATTATTACAACCTCGATGCCAGTCATCCGTCAATATGGACTATCTTCGGGCAGAAAAAGTCCGCGAAGGCGGACGACCGGCACGGCATGTCCACCATAGCGCGTAGTGCGAAGGTGGAAGTGCCCTGCAGCCGGGATTTCAATCCCAGCATGAGAAAGGGGTCTTCAATCAACGCCCCTATATTTTATATACCCCAGCTCTCGCGCACTGGTGAAGCCCTGATTTATCAAACAGCCGCTAATCGGGGACTGTCCTCGCGCACACTAGCCGGCATAATCGAGATTTATACCTACCATAGTTAGCCTCTCTTTCGTATTCAGTCTCCGGTTGGGACTGTCCCCACCCTGTCGAAACAGCCTGACCTTTCGGCTGGAGGGGACAGTCCCAACCGGATACCGGGCACGAAAACGGGTGCAAAAATGAGGGCTGGGCTATTTTATAATACCGGGTGTTGTGCGCGAGGACAGTCCCCGAATAGCGGGACGCCCACCCCACGCACCTGCCAATTCTCCAACATCAATCACAATATCGCACAGTCAAAAAAAGGAAAACGCCCCCTCGCGGGTGAATTACATATTATAGT
>JBBQQW010000019.1:0-21722 GCA_038215455.1 Armatimonadota bacterium | reverse complement strand
GAACCAGTGACCCCTACAGTGTGAGTGTAGTGCGCTACCGCTGCGCCAAGCGACCGGGGACATGGTGGGCGAAGAGGGACTCGAACCCCCGACCATCTGGGTGTAAACCAGACGCTCTACCAACTGAGCTATCCGCCCATGCAAGTCGCGACGACTCACTGATACAGTAAGAAATTATAGCCGGATGCTGGCTCGGTGTCAATATCGATGGGTATCAATAGTGCGAAAATGATTATTGCGGCATGAGTACATGAGTAAAAAACCGGGTATATGGAAATCAATGCTCATTTGTGGTATAAATAGCTGGTGTAAAAAGGAAATCTGGTGGTTCAGGCGAAAGCTATAAATAGAAACGTGATAAGTCTATGAAGAAACCCGTTTCGTGCAGCTTTATTTTCATGGTATTAGAGAAGCGCTGACATAATCTTATCTTAAAGAATCAGGGGGCGTTGGATTGCCGGCATGAATACTGTAGGGATAATATTATTGGTGGTAGGAGTCGTCGTCTACTCGGGAATATCCTGGGTGGCCTCGAAAAAATCGCTACCACTTACATTGATTGGTGTACTTGTAGGGATCTTTTTAGGATTCCTTATCTGCCAACTGGGCGCAGCCGTTACGGGCAATGGGGTCTCAGTCAGCTTCGTTTTCAGCCCGGACAAAGCAATTAACTACATTGTGATCATTGTCACCACCCTGATTACTGCGGGGGTGCTGTTTGGGCTGATGAATTGGCTATCTTCCAATAACGAGCCATCACCAACAGTGAAGCGGGAAGCGGAGAAGCAAAAATTCAATTTTGCTCCCCGCCCGCCTGCGCGTGAGGCAGCCAAGCCGATGGTGATCACAAACCGCACCGTAGTAAAACCGGGGGCACCAGCCGTTACCCCCAGTGGCATCACTGCTCCTGCGGAAGGATTTGTCCCGGTGCAGCCGACTGAGGGGGTCTTTGGCATGGTGGCCATTCCCGCAGCAATAATTACCGATTCTATCCCCGAAGCAGCGAAGTATCTGGAAGGTATGACCTCGGTACGTGTACGCCTGGCGTTATTCGTACCTCAGTTGAAGAAGGCAACGGTGTGGTTAACCTGGCGGCAGGTAGCCATGCAAAATGATGCCGATCGCGCCACGGAGAATGATCGTCCCGACGCTGACATTCTCAATCGCTGGGTACGTGTCCCACCACAGGCATATGTTGCACAGGTACCGATAGAGTATTTCAAAGTAACGACAATCCCTCCGGTGTGGATGAAACAGACACCGGTAGCACAGGAAGAGCAGTTTCCACTTACTGAAGGGCCTTTGTAAGAAGCTATGGCATCTATTAACTATGCAACAAAAGAGATTAACTGTAAGCTGGTCTATTACGGACCGGGGATGTGTGGCAAGACCACCAATCTGCAGTTTATTCACTCAAAACTCGACACCAGTAAACGTGCCGATATGGTCTCGCTGGCGACGCCGGGCGAGCGCACGCTTTACTTCGACTTCCTGCCGATATCCATGGCGGAGATCAATGGATTCGTCGTCAAGTTCGGCCTCTACACCGTTCCTGGGCAGGTGATGTACAACGCCACGCGCAAGCTGGTGCTGCGCGGAGCGGACGGCGTGGTCTTTGTCGCAGATTCCCAGTGGAAGCTGATGCAGGAAAACGTCGATAGCTTGGAGAACTTACAAGCTAACCTGGCAGAGTACAATGTGAATTTGAATGAGCTTCCGTATATCATGCAGTATAATAAGCGCGATTTGCCGGACATAGCCCCTACCTGGTATATGGATTACCTGCTAAATGGTCGCGGCGTGCCCACCTGTGAGGCATGCGCTCCCGAGGGTAAGGGTGTATTCACCACATTATCGTCGCTCTGTCGTTTCGTCATTCGTGATCTGGTTCATCGTTTCGAATCAGGTTCTTTCTAAAGAATAAGGGGTCATGCAGTGGAACATAACGATCTCATAATCGACCAGGACGATGGCGCACTGTTAGATCAGTGCCTATCGCGGTTTATCGATGACACTGGTGTCCGCGTTGCGTTACTGATGGGGCGTGATGGTCACCTGGTTGCCCGGCAGGGGAACTCCCGGGATATCAACCTGGAGAGCTTTTGCGCGCTATCCGTGGGGGCGTTTGCTTCCTCCGAGGCGCTGGCACGTATGGCGGGAGAAGAGAGTTTCAATTCTATCTTCCATCAGGGTGTGGTGTGCAATGTGTATATCGCCATGGTGGGTGATTCGCATCTGCTGCTGGTGCTCTTTGATTATAACGCCAGCGCACCGCTGGTACGTTTGCAGACGCGCGTCACCTCGGAGGCGATGATCAATGTGCTTGACCGTGCCTACACGCGCACTCGTGCGGCACGAGCCACCAGTTTCTAGTCTAGTGGAAAGCGGACAGGAATAGCCCGCGGAGTATTACGACAATGGTAAAGGGTTCCTTTAAGGATATCTCGTTCATAGAACTGCTGCAGTTGATGTACGGTTCTCGAAAAACGGGACGCATTGAAATAACATATGAAAAAAAATGGGCCATGGTCATCTTCCGCGAGGGGGTGATCTGGCATGTAGAACCACGTGGTTTCCGCGGTATCTCTGCAGAAGAGGTAGTGTACGAAATTCTCGCTATGAAAGATGCCAGTTTCATCCTGCAGCGGGTAGAGTTGCTGCCCACGCTGGAGCGCACCATCAACCTGAGCACAGAGAATATCTTGATGGAAAGCGCCAAACGCCAGGATGAAGAAGAAGCAGTTTCGCAGACAATTGGCGGCGGTGGAACCAAAAAGGTGAAGCAGGTGCTGCGTATTCGTGCGGGCAGCGAGGCGCGCGTACGCTACGTTTCTTCCGAAGTGAAGTCGATTATCGCTATGGTAGACGGGCACAAGAACATCAACGAAGTAGTGATGCAGAGCAATATCGAGCAGACCCGTGCCGCGCAGATAGTTAAAGACCTGATGGACCAGGGGATCCTTGATGCCGTTGATGTTGAGGCACAAGAAGCTGCCAAGGAAGCAACTTCCGCCACCGGGTAATGCGCTCATTACCGCCGCAACCGGTCTATACTGGAGAGGCTTGTTATGAAATGCACTAGCTGTGGCGCGACGTTAGCAGCGGGGCAGACAACCTGCCCTGTCTGCACTATAAGTGAAACAAAGCCAGCGCATACCGCCATGCACTGCATGAAATGTGGCCGGTTGTTGCCGCCTAATGCCACCATGTGCCCGGTCTGTGATGCGCGTCAGCCGCTGGACCCACTGGAGCAGCCGGTGGTGCACACTACCATTGCCGCCGCCCCGCCCCGCCCGGCCCAGGTGAAGCCAACGCAGGTAGAACCGCTGGTGAGTTGCCCGCATTGTGCCCGGCTCATCGCCCGCGATTTGCAGCGCTGCCCGGCATGTGGGAAAGAAGTGCTGCGTCACCCGCAGCTAGTCGGCGGCCCGGCACAACACCAGGCACCGTTATCGGTGCTGGCGCGGCGCGTGGTGGCGGAGCTGTGGCAGGAGCCGGTGACCGGGTTAGCACGGGTGGCCACGGTACTGCACCCCCAGCGGATCCTGGCATTGGGGGTCATCGCTATCGTCATCTGCTATGTGGTGTTGTACTTTGCGGAGCTTATGGCGGCCAATAATCTCTTCCACCTGATATTCCGCAGCATATCCCCCTCGGTGTCGCTGGTGGACAGTATCTACTCAACACCGCCCTTTTCGCGTAACGGTTTTTTCGTGCTGCAGTTGCTGGCACCTCTTTTGCCGATAGCCGCCCTTAGTTCCATGCTTTTCTTTGTGCGGCAGGGACGTCCGGTGCGTGCGGAGATGGATATCTTCGTCGCCGGAGTTGTCATCTTGCCGGCATCCCTGCTGCTGCTGCTTTTCGCGGGCATCGCACTGGTCTTCCCTGGCTTCTTCGCGCTGGGGGCCTGCCTGGGGGGCAGCATCAGCACAGTGATGCTCTACGGGGCATTGCACAATCGCTACCACCTGGCCGAGAAAGCCGCCTTCGGGCTTTCGCTGTTGCTGGTGGCACTCACCGTTCTCATCAGCAGTTGCACAGTTGTGTTGTTGCTCCGGATGCTTTTCTCCTGGAATTGGTAAATAATGATCTGCCCTAAATGTGGATATGAACATCATGATAATGCGGCCTGCTCGGCCCCGGCTACCGCAGCCGTGGTAATTCAACAGGTGCTGATGGCCGTGGTGGGCATCGTCATCCTGCTGACACTGATATTGAATATCCCCGGCATAAATCCAGTACCCGTAGGCAGTGTTAAGTTTCGCATGGTGCCCCGCGATGTGCAGCAGCTGCGCGACGATAACTCTATCTGTCTGGATAACCAGCGGCGAATTGTTACGGCGATCCTTGTATATGCCCAGGATCACGAAGGTATTTTGCCCACCCGTGATATCGTGTGGAAAGAGCTGAAGTTGCCCGATGTGGTGCTGCGCTGCCCGAAAGCCCCACGGCTGAATAATGGCTATGGGCTGAATCAAGCCATAGCCGGGCAGTCCATGTATGATATCATCGATAAACCGCATGCGCTGGTCAGCGCCGATTGCGGCACCGGGAGCGGTGCACTCACCAGTATGAATGACATCGACATGCGTCGGCATGATAATAACTACATAGCAAGTTTCGCGGATAGTCACGTGGAGTTGCTGCAGCAGGGAATAACGGCGGATGGGGCCACGGCGGGGTTGATGATCACGCTACGACTGCCCGGTGGGGGCACTGCCACTACCACCGCGCCGTTGCCCGCTGATGCGGCGCGAGGCCCGCAGGAGCAGGCACTGAAAGCGGCGCTGGTCAATATGCGCACTGCGGTGAAGCAATTCCAGTCAGATACCGGGGCCTTCCCCCTGCTGCTGGAAGATCTGGTCGCGCCTGATAACACACGTTTAAATGCTAACTTCAATAATGACGCCCGTGCCCGCTACCGGGGTCCCTACCTTACCGGCACAGGCGGGATAAATGGCAGTGCCCTACCGGCCAACCCCTTCGCCACCACCGCCGTTGTCGGCAGCCACTGGAGCTACGATCCCACCACCGGCATGGTGAAATCGGCAGTGACAGGCATGACGCTGGACGGGATTAACTACGCTGATCTGTAGCGCCTATGGTAGTCCACAGTTTGTCAGCCCGCCGACAGGGGTTAGTCTTCAATGTATCCAATGATGTACATTGGAGGCCCGAATATCCCTCTTTGTACAATAACATGCACAAATGTCCTTGACGTTGCTATAGATGAGTGGTACATTCCATATAGAACAATTTGTTCAGTAGAAGGAAGGAGTTCGAAATGAAATGTATTGATTTTAGTGCTGGTCTATTGATCGGTATGATAGCTGGCGCAGTTGCTGGCATGTTGCTGGCACCGCAATCTGGTGAGGAAACCAGAGAGAAGATAATGGATTATGCGGAAGATGCAACCGGAAAGGTAGCCGAGAATGGCCGCCAGCTGCTGGAAAGCAGCAAAGATATGCTGGAAAAGGGCAAGTCCCAGGTTGCAGGCGCTATCAAGAGCGCGGGCACCAGTGTCAAGGATGTTGCTGACACATTGGCAGATGACATGTCTCATTTGGCCAAATCCAAGTAGAGTATCCCGCGTGTCTCTACCGAACCAGGAGAAGGATGGTCGTCTTAACGCCCATCCTTTTACCTGTTTATCTAGCTATATCAGTCGTAATAAATGACGAATTCTATAAAAACACCAAAACCGAAGGTCGATCCAATTTCGGCGCTTTTTACCGAGCGGCTGAGTGCGTTAAACGTCATCTCTTACCAGCTGAGTTACCTGCATGATCAAGAGAGTATTCTACAATGTGCACTGCACGACGGGCCAACAGTTGTCGGGGCGGAGAGCGCCAATATCTGGCTCTGGGACACTGACCAGCGCGCACCGGTACTGCGCGTAACCACTGCGGGGCAAAGCAGCGAGTTCCCCTTGCCCGATGCGCTGAAGGATTACCTGGATCAGGCCTGCGCGGGCACCATAGCGGAGATCACCGCAGCTAGCACAGATGCCAACTGGCCCGCCGACATGGCCGGTTGTTCGGTGGCCTTTATCCCCCTGCCCGACCAGCAAGGATGCCTGGGGGTCTACACTGTCCAACGCAGAAGCGGTGAGAGTTTCTGCAAAGAAGAACTGCTGCTCCTCTCCTCTCTCTGCAATGCTATCGCCAGTGCCATGCGTAATGCACAACTCTTTGCCAATGAGCGTGGTCTGCTGCGGCTACTGCGCAACAGTATCCGCCACGTGGTGCAGGCAACCAGTGGCCCGCAAGGTGACAATACTGAGGTGATAACGGCACTGTTGCAAGTAGCAGAGGCGATGACACACGCCCGCGCCACCTGCGTAGCACTGCAGATAGAGGCATCGAATGAGCCGGTAATAGTAACCAGTGGGCCATTGGCAGTATCCAACGAAGAAGAGTTGCGCGCCGCGACACGCGAAATATGGCAGCAGTACGGTGCCGCGATCCCCAGTGCAATTTCATGCAGCGATGTCTTTAAGGGTTCCTATAGCTTTTGCAAGTCTTTATATTTCTCCGGCGCGATAATCATGCTGGGAAATAAGCAGGCGGGGATAATATTCGCCGTTGGGGACAATCCGTTTGAGGATGATCAGCTGGCATCGTTGCATACTATCGGAGATCAAATAGGGGTGGCCATCAATCATCGTCAGCAGATGGCCAGTAACTCCTGGATGCTGCTGCAAATGAATAATCTGAACTATGTCAGCGGTGCTATTACCAATAGTTTTGATCCGGTGGAGATCTTGGAGCAGATAAATTCGGCGGTAGCGCAGGCGGTGGGTGTAGCTATAGCGTTCTGTGGAGAATTGCAGGACGATGGTACCTTATCCGTTTTGCCGGATACTACCTTCGGCCTTTCCGCAGACTTCGCGCGTGAGATGCAGCTAACGCGGCATAATTCCGTGATTCGCACAGTGCTCGATAATGGCAATAGCATCACCAGCCGCCAAAAAGAAGCGGCCAGCGGGTTCCCCACCCTGGCTGCACTGAAGCTGGTTGACTGGGTCTGCGTGCCCATGATGGTGACGCGGAGTAGTGCTGCCGGGTATGGCTCCCCGGTACGTGGCGTACTGCTGGTGGGAGATATGCAGCCGCATCTGTTTTCTGATCGCGAGATAGCCCTCATTTCTACCTACGCAAATCAGGCAGCACTGGCGCTGGAGAATACCCACCTTTATGCACGGTTGGATCGGCAATTGCGGCAGATGGAGCTGCTCTATCATATGACGCACAGCATCAGCACGCTGGATCTCCCCACTATCTACAAACAGGTACTGCTTACTACGACCGAGGCATTGCATATTCCAGCGACAGTACTGTGTCTGATAGATGATAATAGCGGGATACAGCAAATAGTGGCCACCCAGGGCGATGGGCTGGAACAGTATATCGGCGAAGAGATACAATCTGGTACCGGGCTGATAGGAATGGTGGCGAAACGTGGGATACCCATCTCCAGCATCAATGTTCGCAGCGACGGACGCAGTGTGCAACTGCGCAAGATCGCGAACGAGAACAATTTAACCTCCACTATTACTGTACCACTGATCATTGGCGCAAATACTCTGGGTACGCTGACAGCTTTTACGCGGGAAACACGCGAGTTTACCGCCGATGAGCAGCAACTGTTGCAATCAATCGCCGCAGATGCGGCACTGGCAGTGCAGAATGCCCGGCGTTACACCCTCGAGCGTGAGCGAAACCGGGCGATGCGTGAGCGGCTGGTGGAGCTGAATCAGCATCATAATAAGGAAGTCAAATGGCTGGAGCGGTTGCTGGAAATTGAATATGAGAAATATTCCGAGGAAGGTGTTTTTCGGCGTATGTTGGTACACATCCGCGCCATCTCCGCTATCTCTGGTAAAGACGTTACCGAGGACAATAAGGTAGATATCACGCATTTGATGCAGCAGCGAATAGCAGAATTGCGTTCCTCATCCCCTGGGCTTTGGCCGTATGTGAATATCAGTGGAACCCACCCGCGCTTGTCGTTGATCCAGGCTACTGCGTTGATGATGCTCGTCTCCGAATATATATTGGCGATGACAGTAGCGCCGGGGAAGGTAAATACCCTTGATATCACCTTCCAGCAATCCGGCAACGAGGTGATGCTTACACTGACCAATGATTTGCCCGAGACTACCGGCGTTATTGAGATCAATTCGGCGATAATCGCGCTGGTTGGGCGCGAATTGGCAAAGCTGACAGTGAAACCAGGGGAAGCAAGAGGACGTCCCTATCTGCAGCTTCGCTTCAGTTTGTATTAGAAAAGGAAGCAAGGAGTCGTATGGCCTGTCGCATTCTTATTGTTGAAGATGAATTCATTTTGGCGAAAAATTTGCAGAATTTTGCCGAGACGCTGGGGCATACCGTCGTGAGTATTACCGACGATGGTGCCAAAGCGATTGAGGCGGTAGACACCTTGCGCCCCGACCTGGTGCTGATGGATATCAAGCTGAATGGACTTGATGGGATCAGCGCCGCACGGTATATCGCCGGCGAGAAGAAGATTCCCATTATCATGATCACCGCATACAGCGATCACCAGTTTGTGGGGAGTGCCGCTGCAGCGGGGGTGATGACATATCTGATAAAACCGGTATCCATGGGTGATCTGCAGGCTAGTATTGATATCACAATAGCACGCAATCGCGAGATGCAGGAGCTGCGCCGCCAGGTAGATGAATTGCAGCTAAGTCTATCCCACCGCAAAATAATTGACCGCGCCAAAGGCTACCTGATGGATAATCTGCACTTGTCCGAGGCCGATGCGTACCATCGCCTGCAACAGCAAAGCCAGCGCGAGAACCGCACCATGGCCGATATTGCACAATCAGTGATAACGACATTCTCGCTGGGAGAATAAAACAGGAACTCTCACACCCTACGTTGAACAATAATATAGAAACGTTCAACGTATTGGGGAGATTTATCGCTTGAAACTGTTGTCCCGTGAGCAGGAAGATGCCCTCGGTCGTTCACTCTCCGCGTTATTGGTACGCATCCTGCATCGGGTGCCACTGCGCGGTGCATTGGCCTTCGGGCGCGGTATCGGGTGGCTGGCCCCGCGGCTTTCCCGGCACCACGCACGTCGTATCGCCGACGATGTCCGGCTTGCCTTCGGTGATTCCATGACACCCCGGGAGATCGACCTGCTGGTGACGCACAGCTACCAGAACCTGGGGCAGAGCATTATGGAGTTCTTCCGCTCGCCCAACATGAGTACCGATGAAATCCGCTCCTGGACGACGATGGAAGATACCCGCTATCTGGATGCTGCACGCGCCAAAGGCAAAGGCGTGCTGATCCTGGCCTCGCACCTGGGCAACTGGGAGCTGTGCGGTATGGGGCTAGCGGTGCACGGCTACCCGATAACCGCCATCGCGCGCCCGCAGGCCGATGACGGCATCACCGAGATGCTCACCGAGGTGCGGCAGAAGCACGGCATGAAGATCATCCCCATGTCTGATATCCGCGGTGCACTGCGCGTGCTGAAGAATAATGAGCTGCTGGGTATACTGGCGGACACCAACGCCAACAACCCCGGTGCCTTCGTCGATTTCTTCGGCTATCCGGCGGCCACCTTCACCGGCACCGCCTTCTTCGCCATGCGCACCGGCGCGCCTATCATCCCCTGTTTTTCGCGGCGTATGGCTGATCTGAAGCACCATATCTACTTCTGCCCCCCGGTGCCAGTATCGCGCACCGGCGACGAGCGGCGCGACCTGCTGATCACCACCATACGCTGCCAGCAAGTGATCATGAACGAGATAGCGAAACGCCCCGCCGAGTGGTTCTGGCTGAATCAACGCTGGAAGACGCGCCCGGAGGAGACACCCCAACCCGAGCGCATCCCCATGCAGCACCGCGACCTCACCCCCGAGGAATCCGCCACCGCATTGCATTGGACGGAAGAGGATAGCCTGCGGGAGTTGGAGTGAAGGTGGTATAATATTGGTATTCACCCCGAAGGGGTGACGGAATATAGCCCAGGGCGTAAGCCCTGGGGAAAGATTGCAAAACAGAAATCCCACCCCGAAGGGGTGGTGGAAAGAATAATGCTATGGCACAATCATTCGTAAGTTCCATCTATCATGTTATCTTCAGCACGAAAGATCGTCTGCCTTTGATACCGAATGAGATGCGTTCTCGATTGTATGAATATATCGGAGGTATCATCAAACATGATAAAGGGATTCCTATTTTAATCGGAGGAACAAACAATCATATTCACGTCGCCTCGATGCTAGATAGAAATATTAAAGTCCCTGACGCTGTACGTAGTATTAAATCTGCATCATCTTTATGGATTCATCAGAACTTCCCCTCATTACCATATTTCGCATGGCAGGCTGGATATGGAGCGTTCAGCATCAGTAAGGGTGATGTACCAAGGGTATATTCTTACATACAAGCACAGGAAGAGCACCACCGAACGGTTACGTTTCAAGAGGAGTTATTGGAATTCTTACGAAATCATGACATCCCTTATGATGAAAAGTATATCTGGGAGTGATCGATGTTTTCCACCACCCCTTCGGGGTGGGATAACTTTTTTCTGTTTTTGCCCCCAGGGCTTACGCCCTGGGCTATATTCCAACACCCCTTCGGGGTGGAGATAAGGAGACCCTATGCTGGCTGATTTTCATACACATTCGTTTCTGAGTGACGGGGAGCTGCTGCCTGCCGAGTTGATTCGGCGTGCGGCGGTGAACGGGTACACCGTGCTGGGCATCAGCGATCATGCCAGCGCGAGTAATCTGGAGATGGTGATCAGTGCGCTGGGACGCGAGGTGGAGCTATTCCTGCGCTACCTGCCGGATCTGCGCGTGCTGGTGGGGGTGGAGCTGACGCACGTGCCGCCCGCCTCCATTGACGAGCTGGCGCAGCAGGCGCGCGAGCTGGGGGCGGACTTTGTGAATGTACACGGCGAGACCCCGGTAGAGCCGGTCGCCCCGGGCACCAACGCCGCCGCAGTGCGCAGCGCCTATGTGGATATCCTCGCCCATCCGGGATTGCTCACCGCCGATGATGCTGCCGAAGCGGCACGGCGTGGGGTATTTATCGAGATCAGCAGCCGGGGCGGGCACAGCCTGGGCAACGGCCACGTGGTGGCCACCGGCCGCCGCGCCGGGGTGAAATTCCTCATCAACAGCGACAGCCACGCCCCCCGCGACCTGCACACGGTGGAATTCGCCCGCAAAGTAGGCCTCTGTGCTGGCCTAAGCGAAGAAGAGCTGGCCGTCGCCATGCAGGACAACCCGCAATTGCTGCTGTCGCGGATAGAGGTACGGTGAAAATTAGTTCCTAGTTCCAAAATCAACGTGAGATGCGTTAGTTTCCTGTCCTGATACGGCAGAATCGACCGTGCGCAGCAACACGCATCACACCGCCAGATGCCGCTGCCCCGTCCAGCAGGTGCGCAGGGAGCGGGCTAGTTCGGCGTAGTCGGGGTAGTGGGTGAGGATTTTTTCGGCGGTTTGCAGGTACCATTCCATCGCTTCCAGGCGGGCACCATCCTCGAATTTGCGATAGAAATTGGCGGCGGAGCCAGCGTAGAAGAAGAGTTTTATCAGTGCCGCCGCCTCCAGCGTCGCTTCGCTTACGTTGAAGCCCTCGGGCAGGTTGGCGGGGAGCATCTCGTGATAGCTCACCAGTAATTCGTTGATCTGCCGCTCGCTCATGTTCGATTCCGGCGCATAGAGCAGGCTGGCGAGGTCGAAGGCCGCCGGGCCCATGGTGGCCTGCTCGAAGTCGATAGCCACGGTGCGTTGCCCCACGTATTGCAGATTGCCGGGGGTGAACTCGAAGTGGATAAAGATCTTCGGCTCCGCCAGCAGCACTTTTATCAGTGGCTGCAGTGCCGTCTCCAGTTGTGTCTTCTCTGCAACGCTGAGGCTGCGCTTCGCCAGTGCCATGATGCGATTGAAGGCGATGACGGTGCTGTTGACATAGTATTCCGGTGTCAGCACTTCTTTGACGATACGTGTTATTTCACGCTCCAGCCGCGCCTGGAAGGGGAAGGTGTTGACGCGCAGCTGCACCAGTGCCTCTATTGCGCGCCGCAGACACTCCTGCCGCGCCAGCCGGTTACCGCTTAGTGTTAGCAGCAGGCTGGACAGATCCTGCCCGGCGACGTCCTCCAGGAAGAGCACGGCATGCTCCTTGCCGGAATACCCACCCAGCAGATGTGGCGACGGGGCCAGCGCCTCCTGCAGCAGAGCCAGTACCCCGTGCTCGCGCCGGTAGCAGGCGGAGAAGAAAGTGACCTTGCTGTCCTGGAAGCATTTGGCGATGATGGAGGCGGGTAGCCGCCCGGTCTTGCGCTCCAGCGTGATGCGGTAGAGGGTATTGCGCGAGGGCTTCTCGATGCGTGCGTATTCTTTGACGGGTAACATGCCGGTCAGATCCAGCGCCCGGCTGATCTCCTGTGGCTTCATGTTCAGGTCGGCGGCCAACTGCACCAGCTCCGGCGATTCCGGCTCTACCTCCTGCGGGGTGACCACCGTGTTCGCCCAGAGCAGTGCCTGGCGCAGTTCATCCAGGCGATTACTTAGCGAGGAGTCCATGCGCCGATAGAGATCGGTCGCCTGCACCACCGCCAGCGTCTGCGGTGCCGCGTTGCCCTCGCTCTTGCTATGCTCGTAGGTCAGCAGGTCACGCAGCTCCTGGTTATAGCGCAGCGCACCTTCCAGCTCGTGCTGCAGCATGGTGATCTCCGCCGAGGAGACGGGCAGGCCGCGTTCCCGTGCACGCCGGTTCAGATGCCGCGAGTGGTCTACCGCCTGCTGGTGCAGCCGCCCGGCCAGATGCCCGATGCGGATCTTCGCACCGCGGATGGTGTCCTCCAGCCCGGCCAGGTGCGCCAGGTGCGCGGGGGGCAGTTGCTCCCACAGCTTGATGGCGCGCAGCAATTCATCACGGGTGAAGTAGATTTTACCCAGCTGCACCACCACGTTCTCGCGGATGAGCAAGTTGCGCACGGGGATCTGTTCCCATTCCGCCGCCGCCGCATCTGTCATCTTGTATTCGGCAAAGATCTTGCCCAGTGTGGCGTGCGCCTCGATCTCGCTCACATTGCGCCAGAGGATGCTCTCGGCGGCGATGGTATTCACCATCCCCTCGCTGATGGTCGTGCGCTCCTCCACGCTGTAGCCGCGCGCGCCGAAAAAGATGATCGGCAGCCCTTTGTAGAGTGATAGCACGCGCTCGCCACCCTCCGGCGGTGGCTCCAGCCCGAGGAAATAGTTGGCGCGGATGATCTTCTGCAACGCTGCCAGCAGCAGGAAAGCCCCCTGCAGGGAGAGACCCAGGAACCAGAGCCAGCCGTAGCCCACCGCGCCACCGGGCAGTGCAGCGGGGGTGGCGAAGATCCCCAGCGCGATACTGAAGAAGCTGACGCCGCAGAATAACCCGAGGATCGACCACGGCGTCCAATTGAGCCACTGGAAGTGGTGATGCAGCGGGGTACAGAGGAAGGGGCGGAAGATCTCCGTCGTCTGGTGCCGCAGCAACCGCACCGGGCCACGGAAGAATTTGATCACCCCTACCTGGATCAGCACCGAGACGGTGTCGATGATAAATGGTGCAGCGAAGAGCAGCAGCAGCCACTCAGTGCGCGAGAGCAATGCCAGCGCCCCCAGCGCCGCGCCCAGCCCCAGTGCACCGGTGTCGCCCATGATCACCTGCGCGGGCGGGCGGTTGTAGATCAGGAAGCCACATATCCCCGCCAGCGCCAGCAACGGCAGCAGCACCGGGATGCCATCCGTCTTGATAACAGCCGCCAGTAGCAGATACCCGATGAAGGAGAGCGCCAGACTGCTGCCCGCCAGCCCATCCAGCCCGTCGGTGAGGTTCACCGCGTTGGACATCCCCACCAGCACAAACATGCCGAAAGGCAGGAAGAGGAACTTGGAGAGAGTGACCCAACCACCGAAGGGAACAAAGACAGTGATGGCCTGTTGCGGGTCAAAGTGGCGCAGATTAACGATGGCAGCGGTGAAGAAGAATGCCAGAATCAGCTGCAGGATGATCTTGGCCCGCTCATCCAGACCGCGTGCCGCGTTCACCTTGCGCCAGTCGTCATACAGCCCGATGAGGCCGTAGGATAAGCCGCAGAGGAGGAAGAGCCAGATGCTCCCCCAGTAATCCGTCAGATCCTGCCCAAACAACCCGAAGCGGTCGAAAATCCAGGTGATGAGTACCCCCGCCGTCAGCGCACCAAAGATGGCGATACCACCGCCCAGCGGTTTCTTCTGCCGTGGATAATGCCGGTAGATCTGCTCCTTGCCCGCCTTCACCTCGCGCGAGCGGAACTCCGAGAACGCACGCATCACCCCCCGCGTGCCCATAATCCCCAGCACGAAGGTAATGACCGTCACCAGCAAATACCCGATAATCTCACCCATCCTGACTATGATAACGGGTATCGGCTTTGGGGTCTACTATGGGGTGGCATTTGGGGAGATATGCACATACCACAAACTTGACATGCAAACAAATGTGTGCTATATTCCTAACCATAACTGAAGAGACGCCGGGGTGACCCGGGCCGTTGAGGGGTGCGAACTCCAGGCGGATTCATGCAATTGCATGGATCCGCCTTTTTTTTTGTTGGTGGGGAGGTGTAGTGATGGTAGCAGATCGATTAGCAGACAGCTATGTTTCGCTGGCGGAGGCGGAGGAGTATTTTGCCGGGCGGCTGGGCACGGAGGCGTGGGTGGTTGCTGATACCAATGCCAAAGAGTGCGCACTGCTGATGGCGCTGCGCGAGCTGGAACGGCTGCGCTGGCATGGCGAGAAGATGAGTGCGGAGCAGGTGCGCTGCTGGCCGCGCCGCAACGCCCCGGGGGTGATGGCGGGCGTGGTGCCCGTGACCATCTGTGCGGCGCAGTGCGAGGAGGCGCTGGCGTGGCTGCAGCCCGCGCTGACGCGCCGGCGTCTGCTGCGCGATGCGGGGGTGACGAGCGCACAAGTAGACACCGTGCGCGAGGACTATGCGCCCGGCGGGGTAGAGGCACTGCTCTCGCCCACTGCCCGCGCACTCCTCACCGGCTGGGTACGCCTGGGTGCGGTACTGGTGACGGAGGGACGACGATGAGCGAGATTCTGAGCTACCTAAGCGAGAGCGCGATGCTCTATCGGCGCACCGGCGTGAATTCCTTTGGCGAGGACGTACGCGATAGTGGGCGCGAGGTCTACTGCCGCGTACGCCGTCGCCGCCTGGCCGCACTGCTGAAGGATGCTGTGGAAGCGAGCAGCACCGGCGAGGTGTGGCTGGCCCCCGACGAGACCGTCTCCCCCGGCGACGCCTTCCTCTACGATGGCGATTATCTGATAGTGACGGCAGTGAGTGACCTGGTAGACATCGCCGGCACACTCATCGGGCGACGTGCGGAAGTGAGGTGAGAGATGAGGAAAACCTAACCCTCATCCCCTTCCCTGCGAGGGAAGGGGGGCCGGTTGAAAGATTAATATCGAAAAAATGATGATTTTCTCCCCCTTCCCTCGCAGGGAAGGGGGGCGGGGGGTTAGGTCGACCAACGGAGGTGAGAGATGACCATGTTACAGGCATTGGGGAATTGGCTGGAGGAGGCGGAGGTGGGCACGCTGGGCGTGGACCTTTTCCTGGGTGAGCGGCCCGCTAGCCCGGCGGCATTGGTGGCGGTGACGCAGGTGGGCGGCGAGGACGCGGACGTATACCTGCCGGTGCTGCACCCGATATTCCGCTGCGTAGTGCGTGCTGCGGCGGGTGAGGAAGCGCTGGAGATAGCGGAAAGTCTGCGCGAGCGGCTACACCAGCGCGAGAACTTCGCCCTCTCCCCCGGCTGGTGGTGTTATCTGGCGCTGGTGCTGCGCCCGGCGCAACTATGCGGGCGCTCCACCCCCGAGGGCGAATTGCCCGCAGCGCTGGCGGAGGTAGAGGTGCGGATGAGCGTGCGGGCTGAAGTATTATCGACGATGTAAACGGGCACTAGCCCACCGGCCCCCTTCTCGGTGCCCACTAGCCCAGTCCTTCAGGACTGGGCGATAGGCGGGCGGTTACGCACAATCAAAACCAACCTTGAAATTTGAAATTTGAAACTTTTTTGTAGGAGCAAAACGATGACTATTACCGCTATTTCGCCCATCTGCGGGCTGCCGGGGACGATTGTCACGATATATGGCAATGGTTTCACCGTCGATGCGCCGGGTGATTATCTGGTGGCCATTGGGGATGAAAACGCGTTGGTGAGCGCGGTGTCGGCGACGGAACTGCGCTGCACTGTGCCGGAGCGCGTCACCTTCGGCCCGCTGGATGTCACGGTGCGGCATATTTCGGATGAGGAAGAGATCACGCTGCCGCGGGCATTTTATCTGCTGGAGAGTGCAGCGGCACCCGACGCGGGCAATCTGCTGATGGGGGGCGCACGGGCGGTATTTCTCGACGGTCGCCCGGTGGGGTACCTGAATGCCCCGGTGCGGCTGGCGCACGAGGTGATGCTGTACGAGGCGGAGGTGGAGCAGGAGCTGAACCCGGTGGCGGTATTCACGCGGCGCGAGCGCTGGCGGCTGACGCTGGCACTGGCGGAGGTGAGCCTGGAGAACCTGCGCACCGTCTTCGGCGGCGGCGATATTGTGGATAACACGCTGGGCCTCGGCGGTGCCCCCGTGCGCGAACATGCGCTGCTGGTGCAGGGGCCTGGTGCCCACGGCAAGCTGCGCGACTTCTACGCCTACCGCGCCGTGCCCGCCAGCAGCGAGCCGCTACTCCTCGCACGGAATCAACCGCAGACCCTCACCCTCACCTTCCTGCTGCTGCCCGAGCTGGCACTGCCGCTAGGCGAGCGTATCCTGCGCGTGGCGGAGAGCTGATGGGGGATGGCGGACGGCGTACCTATGGGGTTTTGCCCTGGTCTATCTAACGTGGCCAAGTTGAAACCAAATTCAATACGCGCTGATACGGTTAATTACCATTCAATCGAAATAATATCTTAGCCCCGGATGAAATCCGGGGAGCGCTTATCGAAGCATGACCTCAGTTGATAAACTTCTCCCCCGGATTTCATCCGGGGCTATGATATTAATCTGCAGTAATAGCCATGAACCGTATCAGGTCGTTATTTCTACTTAAAGTGAGGTGATTGCATAACCCCTAGGGCGTTGCCCCAAGTCTGTTTTATGGGTACGATCGCTCTTAACCAGCCTTTGAATTTGGAATTTGGAATTTGGAATTTGGAACTATCTTTTGAGAGGAGCGACCATGACAGACGAAACTTTGGACGAAATACGCGCGGCACGGGGTGAAGTGGAGGAGCTGGCGCGTGGGATACATGAGAGTGTGGCGCGGCTGCGTGCGGAGTGGGGTGCGGCGCTGAACGAGCTGACGCGCGAGAGCGCAAAACAGCTGGATGAGCTGAGCGGGGGCGCGGGCTATGGCGGTGTCGCCGGATCGCTGGGCGAGTTGATCGGGCTGGCGAGCAGCACGGGGCGGGAGAGCACCATCAAATACGCCCACCCCACCCTGACACGCCCCAGCGGAACGAACGTCACCCTCACTCCGCCGACGTTGGACGAGCGCACGCTGGACATTCTGGTAACACGCGTAACCGAGCAAGTCCGCACCCGCCTGGCCTTCGACGACGGGCGCTATGGGCAGAGCTAAAAAAGGAGACCTCATGAATCACCAATTAGGCGATTATGAATATGAATTGAACCCCAGCGCGGGCGGTTTCACCGGGGTGCAGCCAACGCCCACGCGGGTGGATGTCCCCACCTATACCGGCAATGTCAGCCTGTGGTGGCCCGCCATATTGGGCGATACCGAGGTTCGCGAGGAGTGGGAGCAACTGACAGCCGCGCAATATATCGCCCTGCAAACGAAGTACCTGCAGGACGGCGGTGGCGCACTACACAGCTACACCCCGGGCGACGGCAACCAGTACACGGTAGAGATCACCGCCCTCACCGGACGACCGTACAAAGGCGCGACGTATGTCGGGGTGGTGATGCGCTTGAAGGTACACGAGGTGGTTTCTAGTTCATGACGGGAAGTTCAACGTTCAACGGGAACGGAAATCACGTTGAACATTGAACATTGAACTCAAAAAGAGGGGGTCGTATGTCCATATCATTATCAAATACATTCACCGCAGCCGCGGCCACTTCGGTGCGGAGGCCGGTGGCGCGGGTGGTCTGTTTTCCTGGGGGTGAGGAGCGCGAGCTGAGCGGTGATCTCATCAGCTGGGAGGTGGAGCGCGTGGCCGAGCATGCTGCCGGGCAGGGGACGCTGACCTTCGCCAGCCCGGAGGGGCGCTACCGCGCCGGGGGCGAGCGGGGCGAGTGGCTGAAGCCGGGGACGCGGGTGCAGCTGCAATTGGGGCTGATGACCGCTGCGGGCGCGGAGGTATTCACCGTGTTCACCGGCGAGGTGGAGGAGGCCACCGCGCGCTACCGGCGCATGGAGAGCGAGGTGCTCGACGTGCGGCTGCTTGACCGCGCCGGGCGTTTCCTGCGCCAGCAACTCACCAGCCCGCTGTACACCGGGGAGTCGGCGAACGATATCGTCCGCGATCTCTTCACCAGCTTCGGCGGATTGTCAGCAGGCGAGATCGTGCTCGCCCCGGTGGATTACCTCATCCCGCGCCTGCAGTTTGTCGAGGAGACGCTCTTTGACGCCGGGATGCTGGCACTGCAGGCGGCGGGGCAGCGGATATTCTTCGATGCACAGGGGATATTGCGCAGTATGCCGCTGGCACCCCCGGCGATTCCCCACTGGGATCTGCCCGAGGGCAATACGCTGCTGTGGGCGCGTGAGACCACCGGCAAACCTGCGGCCACGCGTGTGCTGGTAACCGGCAGGCTGGGCGACCCCACACGCCAGGTGGGCGAGGAGGTGCTGTGGGAGGAGGTCACCGCCAGCGACTACGACGGGGCCATCATGGTAGAGGTGCCCTTCCGCCCCGCGGGCGCACTCATCGAGGAGATACGCTTGGAGGTGGTGACGGCGCTGGCACCCACGGAGCAGGTGGTGCTCTATCGGCAATCGGCGACGGGCATCACGGTGAAGGTGGTCAGCCCCGGCGGCCGCGCCATCAGCTTCCGCTGCTATGGGCGGCAGGTGTATTACACCACGCCCTACGTCACCGGCACTGCAGCCGACGCCGCACTGGCGCTATGTTTTGGCGAGCGCACGGCGGAGTACAGCAACCCGGCGGTAGCCAGTGATGCCGACGCCGCCGTACTGGCCGAGTTACTCCTGGATGAAGCACGGCGGGCACAGTGCAGCGTAGAGCTGTGCCTGCTCACCCACCCCGGCATCGAGCCGGGCGACCTGCTGGCCTGGACGCACCCGCGCACCGGCGAAACGCTGCAGCTGCTGGCCCAAGGCGTGACGCACTGCGGCAGGCGCGGCATGGCGGAGACCACACGGGTGGTGGGGCATACACCACGAAGTGGTGACGGAATATAGCCCGGTGCGTAAGCGCCGGGTAGAGAACAATAATTAAAAATCCACCCCGAAGGGGTTACGGACTTCCGTCACCGCTTCGCGGTGGTTACTGGAGGAGGAGAGATACTATGACATCATTATTCAAAACCCGTGCGGATCGGCAGGACCGGTATCGGCGCGAGATTTATACCGGCGTGGTGGCGGCTTGCCATGATAACGGCAGCTATGACGTGACGCTGCCCGGCGCGGTGGAGGCGGTGCGCGGGGTGAGCGGCGGCGGGGGCATCGCCTACCAGGTGGGCAACCGCGTGGTGCTGGGGCGCGTGGCCGGGCGGCAGGGGTGGATGATCCAGGCCGGGGTGGGGCGCACGGTGCCCGAGGTGGCGACATATTACCCGCAGGCGCTCCTCCCCACTGGCAGTGGCAGCGCCAGTGCGGGCGTGGCGACGGCGGCGAATGTGGCGCTGTGTGCGTTGCTCAACGGGGTGAAACCGGCGGAGTTGCCCCCGCAGGTATGCGCCTGGTTCATGGATAACGCCGACGATATCAGCGGCGAAGACTCGCATGGGGCCTATGTCTATGCCGATCCGCGTATCCGCGCCACCCGCTCCGGTGCCTACCCGGTTACTGCCGAGACGCTGGCCTACTGGAAGCTGGATGAGGGCAACACAGATGATCTCCTGGCCGATATCGCGCCCACGGCACATGATTTGACGCCGGATAGCCTGGCGGTGAGTGCCGATGCGCCTTTCTTCCGCGCCCGGCTTTTTGACGGAAGCGAGAGCAATGCCAGCGGGGCAAAGCTGCCGGTGAGTGCGCTGGGGGCCTGCACACTGGAGCTGTGGCTGAAGCCGGCGACATTCACCGGTGTGGCCATGCTGCTCTACCAGCAGGGGAGTTTTGCGCTGGAGCTGCTGGACGGCGGCACCGGGCTGCGCGGGACGGTGATCACCGGCAATGGCACCGCCAGCGCCAGCGCCACCGTGGATGACCTCACCGGCACGTGGCATTATCTGGCACTCACCTACGACGGCCAGTATCTGCAGTTGCACCTGGATGGCGCGGCGGTGGGCACTGCCATGGTGCAAACAGGGGCCGTGGCCGCGGGCGACGGGCTGGGCCTTTTCCTCGGTGTGCAGGCAGCGGTGGGGGTGCCGCGCACGCAATATTACACCGGCGCGTTGGCAGAGGTGCGTGTCAGCAGTGGGGCGCGGATGAGCAGCGATATCGCCGAGAGCTGGGCCGGGTGCGAGCTGCACGCCGCCTACACCGCGCCAATCACCCTCCCGCAGCCGGTGCGCACGGTGCTGCTGGGGGCATGTACTGCATTGAACAGTGGCGAAATCGGCTTCGCCGTGCTGCATGAGGGCGCAGAGAACTGGATGCCCATCACCCCGTGGGAGCCGCTGACCTTCAGCAGTTACTACCACGAGTGGCGCGTGCGCATCACCTTCGATGGATGTGCAGAAGTACATGCGCTGGGGCTGTTGGGGATGTGAAAGGAGGCCAAAATGAGCATAATCGAATGGCAGACGTTGCTGCAACTAGGCCCGCTGGCGGTGGTGCTGCTCTACATCGTGATGCGGCTGGAACGCGCCATGGGGGCCATCGCCCTGGGGGTGGAACGCACCAACCAGATCCTGCTGCTGCTCCTGCGCCGTGCCCACGTCGGCGAGGAGCAGGCGCTGAAACTGCTGGATTGCCCGGGGGAAGAGAAGGATAGATGAATCGTAGCATGGGCGTCCCGCCCTTGAAAACGGGCGGAAAGAAGACTACCCCGGGCGTTGCCCGAGGCTATGATATTGTTCTCTCTTTTTGCCTCTGACCGTATCAGGCCGTTATTGAATAAGGGCTAATAGGATTATGAACCGATAACCTGGATAAATACCATAGCCTCGGGCAACGCCCGGGGTAACGTTGCCTACGGCAGAAGTCAATAGCTCGCAAGCGGATATTCATTTAGGCTCGGATGAAACCCGAGGCATTACCATAAATATTTCACCCCTTCGGGGTGGTGTTTATCACAGAAAAAGGAGGAGATATGAAACGTTACCAACTATCAGGTGAAGAGATCCCGGTGGTCTTCTCGACGAACTACAGTATGCGCCCGCGCGGGGTGGAGCCGGAGCTGATCGTGCTGCACAGCACCTGCGGCGCGTATGAGGGCGCGTTGCGTTGGCTGTGCAGCCCGCGCAGCCTGGTGAGTGCGCACTTTCTGGTGGCACGTGATGGCCAGCGCGTGGCGCAGATCGTCCCCACCGAGCGTGCCGCCT
>JBBQQW010000018.1:0-22664 GCA_038215455.1 Armatimonadota bacterium | reverse complement strand
ATATGGGGGAGAAATTTGGGAGGAGTATCGTTATCAGCGCCCGTCCTGTTCGCCCAGCCGTGAACGACCGGGCACCACCACCGCCCCCACGCCAGCAGCTACCGTGCGCTCGCGCCCGGCAAATATCGGGCTATTCAGATGGCAGTGTACGTCTATAATCATGATAGTTATTTTCGTGGCGATACTGCTGATGCCGAGATGAAATGTTCAGGCATTGAGCTTTTTTCACCCTTACTTCTACATTCACCCCTTATTCAAAAACAATATGATGCTGATTAACGCCGCCAGCAAAGTCACCCACAGGACGATGGCGATGCGCGTGGCTTTTGTGGCGCGATCTTTCTCCCACAAGGTTGCCGGTTGAATGCCCTTCACCAGAAACGTTATCACGCCGGCAAGGTTAACGCAGATCAGGTTCACCAGAAAGAGCGACAGCGCGCCTATGGCCAGTTCGTATTTCCCACCGCCCAGCAGCAGGCCGCACGTCACCAGCGGCGGAAACAATGCCACCGACACCATCACGCCGACTAACGCCGCCGAAAGCCCGGAGGTGAACACCAGTGAACCCGCGCAGCCCGATGCCAGCGCCACCGCGATGTCGCTCAGCTCCACCCGTGTGCGCGACGCCACTTCGGCCTTTGCCGGGTCCACGTAAAGTAATACGCCGATGATCACCGATAATGCTATCGTTACCACCATACCGGCCATGATCGTGCGGAAGGCGCGCCACAGCAGCGGCAAGTCACCCAGCGTCGTGCTGAGCGCCAGTGCCATATTCGAACCGAGCATCGGGGCGATCACCATCGCCCCGATGATGATCGCTACGCTGTTCTGGCGCAGACCGATGGCCGCTACGACGGTGGACAACACTACCAGCGCCAGATAGGTGTTGGAAAAATCCGCGGCATCTTTGATGTCCTCGTATAATTCCTCGCCGGCGATACGCTCCGGAGATTTTTCATCCGTTGCCGTTTCCTCAGGCTCTGGCTCAATACGCGGCAATGTCGCCTCCACCGGCAGAATCAATATACGGTTACCTTCCTCGGCAGCGTATTTTTCTTCCAGCAGATTCAGTATCTCCTCGCTCCGCTCTGCATCCAGCAGTATCCGCACCAGCACTTCCCCGTCAGCCAGTTGGACCTGCCGGTGTTCCAGCACTTTGTGCTCTTTGAGGAGCTCGCGGACCCCCTCACCTTCCTCCTCCCGCAGCACCATCTCAATCAATCGCAACGCCATAGCGGTATCATCCTTTCCATTTCGCAATAATTGTCATCAGGCAGGACATACATTTTCGTGGGCAGACCACGTATTAGTAACGCCACGGCTTCAGGCCGCGTCTGCCAGCATCGGTGAAGGTCAGGTTATTTTGCCAAATACTCCGGATTTACGTATCCGTCAACTGTAACTGGTTCAGGCGATCCGAAAATTTTCCCTGCTGGGCGGGTTCCCCTTCGACCAGCCGGAGATAAGCTTCCGGATCCTTACTGATGAACTGCGGTCCCATGAGCATCTGGATAGAGTCATGTTTAAACAGGTGACACTCCCAGTCGGGCGGCATGGTCGGTTCTGTAATGGTGAAACCTGATGGTGATAACCAGGAGATAGTTTCTCGCTGGTTTCCGAATTTATCCCGGATGACGCAGAACTTCACTTTGCCGTCGTTACCCACGGCAAGGGCATGCACCTCATATTCGCACTGTTGAGAAAATCCGGGAGAATAATATTTAGGCCGTACTTTCATCTCTCACACTCCAATTCGTTCTGTATTTTCGTTCCGTTTTGTTTCTATTACCTGGCTTAACAGCAATTAATGACGATATCTTCTTCACATCCCCGCAAACTTCCCCGCTCGGGCTTTGCCGATGTATTCCATGCAGTATTCGTCGCGGCCTAGCAGGGCTTCGGCGGCGGATATCAGCGCCATCAGGTGCTTGTCGTGCGGGTCGAGGATGCCGGCATCAAGGCCGTTGGCCAGTGCCAGCAGGGTCATCGCCTGGTTGAGCACGCGGCGGGCGGGCATGCCGTGGCTGACGTTGCTGATGCCAGCGATGATGTGGATATCCGGGAACTCGGTATGCAATGTGCGCACTATCTGCAGGAAGGTGGTGGCGGTGTCGTCACCGGTGCCGATGGGGAAGGCGAGGGGGTCGAGGTAGATGTCGTCGGCAGGCACACCGTCGGCTAGCAGGCGTGCTACCAGGGTGCGTGCCACCGCCAGCCGCTGCGGGGCATCGGCCTGGATCCCGCTGTCATCCATGGCCAGTGCTATCACTTTGGCCCCGAATTCCTTCACAATAGGCAGCATGTCGGCGTAGCGTTTGGCCTCCGCGCTGATGCTGTTCACCATCGGCTGCACCCCCGTGGCCGCATACACCTGCAGCGCAGCGATGAGCGCAGCGGGGTTGGGGCTGTCGAAGCAGATGGGGGCGTCTGTCGCCGCACTCACCACCTCGGCCAGCCAGGCCAGCGCCTCCGGCTCGCCACTGGTGAGGGTGCCCGCGTTGATGTCGATGTATGTCGCGCCATCCTCCGCCTGTTCCCGTGCCAGTGCCGTAATCAATGCGGCATCGCGGGCCAGCACCGCATTCTCTAGCTCTTTCACCCCCGCCACCGTGCGGCTGGTATTGATTCGCTCGCCAATTATCAGCATGTTATTCCTCCTGTAGAAAATAGTTCCAAATTCCAAATTCCAAATTCCAAGGCTGGTTTAGTGTGTTCAAAACTCGCCAGCTTATCACCCTGTTTTTCATCCCCATGCAATGGAGCGTACTTCATTACTGGTTCCTGTCTTGTGGCACAATTATAACATTCTCCGCCCTCAATGTGTGTATGGATAAAGGAAATAGACGTGGTTAGGCGAATATTATCAATCGGATCAATTTTCAACGATGAGGATGAGAAGATGAGAATTCATGTTTTGCTGGTATTACTCTTTGCGGTGGCGACGCTGCCGTTGTGGGCACAGCCGGGTCGGAATATGGGCACGGTACGCGGGGTGGTGAGCTATGATGACGGCACCCCGTATGGTGGCGCTGATGTAAACGTGAAAGATGTGAACGGCGCGGAGACGAACGTGACCAGTGACCCGGATGGCAACTTCGCCCAGCTGGTGCCCGCGGGCGCGACAACAGTCACCTGCCGCGAGGCGACGGCGACGGTCAATGTGATTGCCACGCAGGTGAGTGCCGCGGCGCTGCTGAAGGTGAAGCGCACCGGCGTGATGCTCACCTTGTCCTACCCCGAAGGTGACGTTGTTGCGGGGGGCATCGACCGGGTAATCGGCGCATATGATAAAAACGATAATTACGGCAGATATGATGCGGATTTTGAAGCCGTGGGCAATGGGCGCTACTGGGCTTCCGAGATCCCGGCGGATACTAAGCAATTGGCGATACTGGTGTCCATGTCCCCCAATGGCGCGGCTTTCGTGCGCAAGCAATGGGAGTTCACCGACGAGCAACCGTTGCGCAAGCTGGCGATAACGGTCGGGCGTCCGGCGAATGTGCGCTTCACGCTGCTGGATGAAGCGGGCAATCCGCTGCGCAATACGGCGGTGCGCGGTGACCTTAGCTACCCGCAGGTGAATACCCGTGCGGGCCTGCAATATATGGATCACGACCCGACCACCACCCCTGGGCATTATGCGCTCCGTGGCATGGCCACCGATAACCAGGGCCAGTTGGAGCTGGGGCAATTCGCCGCGCAACATTACAACCTGATGCTGCTGGTGGGAACGAAAGCGGGGGCAATGCTGCCGTTTGAGGTCACCGCCAAGGGGGAGCAGACGGTAAACGAATACACGGTGAAATATGGCACCCGCGATGTGACGGAGACGGTGCGCACCGCCGACGGCAAGCCGCTGGCCGGGGTGGAGATGAGCATCAGCTACGCCTGGGCAGATAAGACAGTATTGTTGCGCCAGCTGACCGATGCGCAGGGGGTGGTAGTGTGGGCACAGCTGCCCCCGGTACGCGTCATCAGCTGGGGTGGCGGCTTACCAGCCGGGGTGATCTTCCCCGCAGATACCGCCGTAACCACACCACTCCCCGCGCCGGATACCTCGGCCGCGCAGCTCCCCGTGCAGCTCATCATCGACGCTGCCGACCCTGCCGCGATGGAATTCGACTACATCGCCCGCGGGTTAAATATCATGGATATCAACACCGGCGTGCAGGAGGGTATGGCAGCCACCACCCCTCACCGCGTCACTGTGAATGCCACCGCTGCGACGGGCAACGAGCTTTCGCTACTGCTCTGGAGTAAGACTGTGCGTCCATTTGTGGCAGCAGTCCCGGACTTCTATATCCCGTATGATGACGCAGTAGACGGCGCGAGTATCCCGCTGACGTTGACGCCCAGCCCGGTGGTGCGCGGCAAATTCCTCAACTTTAAGGGGCAGCCGTTGCCCGGGGTGAGTCGGTTCGCCATCAGCTGTACTTCCAGCGGGGCGATTGCGGATCTGCTGCGCTCGCCGGAGGCAGCGGAAAAACGCCTGCTGACCCCTATCGAGGAACCGGGGGGCAGATACACCGTGGCGACACTGGTGCCGGGCAAATTCCGTGCGCTGGTTGACCTGTATGACGAAGCTGCGGCCAGCATCCCCGTGCTGCGTTGGGAGGTGGCCGCAGGAGAACAGGTGAAGGATATCACCTTGCCCGAGAACCTGACCGCTGTCACCAGCGGTGCCGAACTCTTCTGGGTGACGAATACCGCCCCGGCACATGCGCGCAGCATGGTGGTGCAGCCCTACGGCGGCAAGGTACCGGTCTTCGGCCCCAAAGAGAACCTGCTGGCACTCTGGTACCGCTCCGCCCCCGATGAGCTTGTGCTGTGGAATGCGACTGATAAAAAGACACCGCTGCAGAAGTTTACCTTGAAGGTAAACTACCTGACGCCTCTCACAGCACATCCGGGCGACTATCAGATACGCCCCTTCCTGCCTACAAAAGTGCTGCTGATTGAACAGTTTATGGGTTACAGTGCAGCGCACTCGACCCCGGAATCTTTACCGAATGAGTGTAAAGGAACTCAGATGACGCGCGTCAACCTGTGGCCGGGGAAATACGCCGTGATCCCTAGTTTTGAAAACCCCGATAAATTCCTCACGTTGGAATCACCCGCAGATGGCAACGGCGAGATGGCTATCATGCTCGACCCGCTGGAGGCACCGCCGAAAGAGCCACTACCACGTGTGATGAATCTGGTGTTCCCCAAAAAGGCGGTTCCGGAAGATAACGATAACTGTGTGGTTTATGCCGATGATAATCCAGACCCGATACAGCAGTTATCTATGAGATATGATCTGGCTAACAATACCGCCAGCATCATCATCCCGCTGACAGCGAAAAAGATCACATTGCAGTGGCCGGGGGTAGGGGTGATCACCGATATACCGGCGCAGGAGCAGCTGACCCTGCCCAATTGGACGCCCGGAGGCTCGCTTAATGCTACCGTACTCCGTGCAGATGGTACCCCACAGGCCAATACGATGATTAACGGTAAGATATGGCTGGGTGGGACAGTGCACTACTTCACTGTCAACAGCGACGATATGGGGAAGTTCAGCTACAGTGGATTACGTCCCGGTAAAGTGGAATTAAGGCTGGACAATGAAGGCAATTCACTGGGAAATTGGGTGGTAATCACCACTGATGGCAATACGCAGGTGACACTGCGCGAAGCTGGCGTGCCGACAAGGTTCAATGTCCAGAATAGTAACTTCTCCGATATCGCCCGCGCCTGGTGGGTGCCCGCAAACGGCCCGGCGCAGGAGATCAGCAGCGAGTACGCGTCTTTTAGCAGCAGCGAGCTTAAGCCCGGCCCCGGCAACCTCTGGCTCTGCGATCCAGCCGGCCACAGCGCCCTGCTGCCCACTACCGCCAAACCCGGCGAGCAACAGCTCAATATCACCCCCGCCGGCCCGGGGCTGGGTATCACCTTCCCCTATGACACCACCCGGGGTATGCCCGGAACCATCACCCTGCAGGGCAAGGACGCGCTGGCCGACATCGACATCACGCTGAGCTATCCCAACTGGGTGCTCTGCCCGCAACTGGGGCTGATCATGGCGCAGCTAGACGCCATCCCCGCTGGTAACTACACCATTACTGTGAAGACCAAAACCGCCCCAGTAACGATGCCAGTGACGGTGACAGAAAATGGCGGTGTAGCGACACTGGCATGGAAGTAGTTTCAGATGCCAGGTTTTTCCGAGAAGCCCATGGCATAGCCGTGCCATGGGCGTCCTGCCCATGAGAACGGGGTTGCAATTCCGAACGCTTTCCACTTATAACCACGAAAAGCACGAAAAGCACGAAAAGGGAGATTCAGCCGAATAGTTCTGCTTTTGGGTCTGTGCCATGGGCGTCCCGCCCATGAGAACGGGGTTGCAATTCCGAACGCCAAGCATAGCCGTGCCATGGGCGGGACGCCCATGGCACAGAACTATTCGGATGAGTGTCCCTTTTGTGTTTTTTGTGTTTTTCGTGGTTAGAAGTAAATTACCATTCAATCGGATGATATCCGGGGTACGCTTGCAACCTACAAACCTTTTTTCGGCGCTACCACTTCTGTCGGCAGCACATTCAGATACTGCAGGGCGCGTCTTCCTACTTCGCGGATGACCGGGGCGGCTACGGAGCCGCCGTAGATTGAGCCTTTAGGCTCGTCGATGACGCAGATGATGACCAGGCGTGGGTCCTGGATGGGCATTACTCCGATGAAGGAGGCGATATAGAGATTGCTGCGGTAGCCTTGCTCGCCCGGTTTCTGAGCGGTGCCGGTTTTGCCACCGACACGGTAGCCGGGGATGGCCGCCAGATTGCCGGTGCCTTTGGTTACCACGCGCTCCAGGTAGTCGGAGAGCAGGCTGGCGGTCTCTGGCTTGCACACGGGGCGTGTCACCGGGGAATAAGGCTCCAGTTTGCCGTCGACGGTGTAGGTGCCCTTCACCAGGTGCGGCTGCACCCACACGCCTTTGTTCGCCACCGAGCCGTAGAGGGCGGCCATCTGCAGCGGGGTGACGGAGACGCTCTGCCCGAAGCCCATGTTGGCCAGGGTGATACGGTGCTCAAAGGCGGCTTTTCGGTTCAGGCTCCCCGGTGATTCTTGCCCCAGTTCGATGCCGGTACGAGAGCCGAAACCGAGACGCTCGCACCAGCCGAGGAACTTCTCCGGCCCCATATTCATCGCCAGGGTGGCGGCCCCGATATTGCATGATTGTTCCAGCAGGCGGCCGACATCTACCGGGCCGTGGGCATTATGCGACTCATGGATGGTGTTTTTGCTGTTGATAGGCAGTGCGCCGGTACAGTTAGTGATAATCTGCCCGTCGCGGAACAGCCCATCATCCAACGCGGCCATGCTGGCCACTAATTTGAATGTCGATCCAGGCTCATATATATTACTGAGGATGGTGTTCACCAGCGGTATCTTCGATGATCCGGGGTCGTTGGCATCCCAGGTAGGGTTACTCGCTAGCGCCAGGATATCGCCGTTTTTCGGATCCATCACGATACAGTGTCCACGCAGTGCCCCATTTGCCTGCACTGCTTTGGCCAGTTCTTCCTCGGCAGCCTGCTGAATATTCAGGTCGATGGTCAGCTGCACATTACGCCCATTTATCGGTTCATCGCGGCTGTCGCTCAATGGGATCGTGTTGCCATTTACATCTACCTCGCGGTACTCTGTTCCATTTTTCCCGGTCAGGATTTTATTCAGCGTCTTCTCCAGCCCGAATACACCGGACTTGGTATACCTGTCGGTATATGTCATATAGCCCAGCGACGGGGCGGCTAGCGAATCATACGGGTAGATGCGCCGTTGTGCCGGGGTCATCATCAGCCCGGGCAGGCCGTACATGATACCGGGTATTTTATTGCGGGCGATGAAATAGCTGATGTTGGCATAAGACTTGCCATTTTTCTGCTGGAAGATTCGATAGGCTCCCGGCTTGGCACCCGGCCCCAGTGCGGCGGCGACTTCGCTGCGGTCGATCTTCACCTCACCGTTTTTAGTGTCGACAGTCTTGTTCAATATTTTGGTCATATCGGTGACGGTCTTCTCGAAGCGTGCAGCCGGTTTATCATCGGGCCCCTGCGGCTGCAGGATAGCACCGGGTTGCAGCACATATAATGTGGCCATCGCCTCTGACACTGATTTGGCTACCTTATCATCGAGGTTCTTTGCCAGCGAAGCGAAGTGCAGCCGTTGCGTCAGCTCCTGCTCGACCTTGTCCGACTCCATACCGATAATCGGGGCCAGCAGTCGCGCCATCTCATGTGGATCCATGGTCGGCAATGGGCTGTTGAAGAGGGTTGGGTCTACCCCTAACGAATAATTCGGCCCGACTTCATCAAAGGTGATCCCCTTGAATTTGAGCTGCTGCACTTTGGCTTTCCCCGCCTCATTGCAGGAGAAATTAAAGCGCTTCACCTCGCCGGTGATCACACCATCGAGGGGTGGGGTATCTATATCGCCTAGCTGGGTGGTGACGTCTTCTTCTGTTGTGCCCAGCGCCAGCGCCAGGTCTTCCGCCGCACTGCTGCCCCGGGGCAGTTGCACGGTGTCCACCGTGATAGCGTATTGTTTGCCGTCCTCCACCACCTGCAGATTGGGCAACATGCTCTGCGCTATGGCCGCCGTCTCCGCCGGGCGCAGGTCACGCTTTACCCAGTTAAAGGTGGCTTGCTTGGTGAGGGTAGCCTGGATCTCCTCGGCAGGCATTTGCAACAGCTCTGCCAGTATCTGTGCCTGAAATTCCGGATTATTCTTCGTTGCCGTCACCGGGTCGACGCTGAGCGACATGCGTGCGTCGTCGTAGGCGAGGATCTTGCCCGTGCAGTCCAGCAACTCACCACGGTAGGCAGGTAATATCTCCTCCCGTTGATGCTGGGTATTGGCTCGTTCGTGCAGCCATCCCCCCCGGATTAGCTGCAGATAAGTGAGGCGCAGCAGCAGGATGCCGAATATCGCCAGATAGACGACCGCAAGGCGCTTCCCATTGTTGTGCAGCAAGCGCAGATGATAGCTAGTTTCCTGTTGCCCGGTATTCATAACATGTACTCGACTGTTTAACTATGCGACCTCCCCCGAAAAACAGAGGAGGTCGTTAATAAAATCGTAGCTACGCCACCGCCGGTTATTACCGGACAGTGGACGCGGCATCAGTGCCGTTGCTCAGGCGGGACATGGTTCCGCTTAAGGCGGCGAATGCTCTCCGGCCGGAATTCACCAGCCAGTTGTGGGATTCTACCGGGGTGACTCCGGGCTGCAGCAGCTCCGCTGTTGCCGGTACATTCACCACGTGTATCTTATCTGCCGGGGGATATATCAGGCCCAGTTTTGCGCCGCGGGCCATCACCTCTGGCTGCAAGGTATTGTGCTGAATTTCCATATCCAGCTTCGAGGATACATTCTGCAACTGGGCAATCTCTTGCATCAAGGTGTTCTGCTCACGCTGATAGCGGGCGATCTGCGCGTGCATTCCGACCAGTTTCAACGCGACAACGGCGACCAGCACGGCAATGAGTGAGCTGACGAATACCGGGCGGCGCAAGAAGCTGAAGTTGACCCCGCGCTTTTGCGCGACATGGGTTACTTCCTCAAGTTGTTCCTGGGGGGCATATTCTTCTGTTGGTAATTTGCGTGCTGCGAGTGCCATGGCGATGCCTCGTGATAATTGCGCGAGAAAATTAAGAACTAAAATGCAAATAGCTCACCGATGAAAGTGAGCTGTTACCAGTAGGAGGTAGACTCACGCGGGACATTGTCGCGCCAGCTGGAGTCTGCCGGTTGAAAATCGGTACGTTCCGCAACGCGTAATTTGGCGCTGCGACTACGTGGGTTTTTCTTCTGCTCTTCACGCGAGGGGAGCAGTGGTTTCTTGGTCACTGCGGACAACAACCGCGGTGGGGCGGGGATGTCCGGTTCGTAAATGTTGGTCCTGGGCGGACGCTTACCGCAGAGGTGCTGTAAAGTCCTTTTTGTTACCCTGTCCTCCAAGCTATGAAAAGAAATTACTGCGATGCGACCATGAATGTTACAGTGAGCGGTTGCGGCGATGAGGGCTTCGGTAAGTGCAGCGAGTTCGTCATTTGCTACGATACGGAGCGACTGAAAAGCTAAAGTTGCTACATTTATTTTACTGTGTGCTGCATGTGGTACAGTTGCGGTGATTAGTGCTACAAGTTCTGTTGTGGTGTTGATCGGCGAAAGTTGTCGTTTTGCGGAGATAGCCTTGGCAATGCGTCGCGCCCAGGAACCATAACCGGATTCGATGAAGATTTCCCGAAGGTTCTCTTCACTCATCCGATTAACTACGTCAGCAGCGGTGGTAGGGCGGTTTCTATCCATCCTCATGTCCAGCGGTGCATCAAAGCGAAAACTGAATCCACGCTCGGGAGTATCCAACTGCATGCTGGATACACCGAGATCGAAGAGGAAACCATCCACCCCGTCTACTGACAAATCCGATATTACTCTATCAAGGTCCCGAAAATTGCTATGTATTATGCTTACCGGCAAGCCCTGCAGGCGTTGCTCGGCAATTTTGATGGCATCAGCATCCTGTTCAATGCCGTATACTCTCCCGGTGGGGCCAACTAGCTCGGCTATCGCCTTTGTATGGCCACCCATCCCCAGGGTACAATCCACGTATATCCCACCCGGCCGCGGGTTCAGATACTCCAGTACCTCTGGTAGCATCACCGGAATATGCACAGATTCTACTGAATTCCCATTTTCCGCCATTTTTCTCCCCGGGTTTACACACCCATCGCCACAGCGGAATCACCCTACAGCAGGGGCGGCGTTACCCAGTTCGCGCAACTCCTGGGTCATCACAGCCATAGACATATCCTGCTCGTCATACTCTTCCCAGGTCGCAGTATCCCAGATCTCCAGCCGATCGCCCATGGCAATGAGCGTCACATCATCGGCCAGCTTCGCCCGCTTGCGCAGCGCTGGTGGGATTGTCAGCCGTCCGCTGGTGTCCAATTGCGCCGGCTGGCCACAGCTGAAATAGCGGAGCAGTTTCTCCTCTACCAACTTCGCCGGCAGATAGTTACCGATCTCTTTTACTTCCAGGTTATTGATGAACCCCATCCATTGTTCGCGATACTTCGCCCAGAATTCGGTAGGGAAATAGACCAGCGATTTGCCATTCAATGAACGTGTCAGAAATCCTCCCCCGTCGAAGAACACCTGGAATCGACGCGGAACAAAGATTCTCGATTTTTCGTCTAGCTGGTGATTTGATTCACCTTGAATGAACATGTAATATGGCCTTTTCCACAAAATTCCACTTTTATGGAACTCATTTCCACCAACTTGGGATAAGATGATATTACACCCGCGTTGCAAGGGTGTCAAGGGGTCTTTAGAATTATTTTTGAAATAATTTATCCGTTGGTTCTTTCGTCCGAAGATACCCATATTTACGCGTAAAAACCGGGGACTAGGTCTATACTTTTGTGTTGTTAATGATATAGGTGTGAAATTGTGGTAAATTGTACCTTAATGGTGCAGTTCAGGGGTGAGTTAAGTAGAGAATGGGCACGACTCGGGAGTGCAGATACGAAAATATCCGCGATGGCTAACCATCGCGGATATTAATTGGTCGGGGTGAGAGGATTCGAACCTCTGACCTCACGGACCCGAACCGTGCACTCTACCAAGCTGAGCTACACCCCGAAGCGAAATAAATATACCAGACGTGCCTGGCTGTGTCAACTCGGAATTGCAGGAACCCCGCAATCAAACGGCGAAAGAATAATTATCCGGGCAGTTTTTCTGCCCATATTGCAGGTGAGGAATAGATGGGACAGACTTTAACCGAGAAGATATTAGCCGCGCATCTGGTCTCTGGCGAGTTGATCGCCGGGGGAGAGATCGGCATTCGTATTGACCAGACACTGACGCAGGACGCCACTGGCACGATGGCCTATCTGCAGTTTGAGGCGATGGGGGTGCCCCGCGTGCGCACTGAGGTCTCCGTCAGCTACGTTGATCACAACATGCTGCAAGCGAGCTTCGAGAACGCCGACGACCACCAGTTCCTGCAAAGCATCGCCCGCAAACATGGCTTATACTTCAGCCGTCCGGGCAACGGCATCTGCCATCAGGTGCACCTGGAGCGCTTCGGCGCACCCGGCAAAACACTGCTCGGCAGCGACAGCCACACGCCCACCGGCGGAGGTATCGGCATGCTGGCCATCGGCGCGGGCGGGCTGGATGTGGCGGTGGCCATGGCGGGCGGGCCGTTCTACCTCACCACCCCGTGTGTGGTGGGGGTACATCTCACCGGCAAGCTGTCACCGTGGGTGTCGGCCAAGGATGTTATCCTGGAGATCCTGCGCCGCCTGACGGTGAAGGGTGGCGTGGGCAAAGTTATCGAGTATTTCGGCCCCGGCGTCGCCACCTTGAGCGTGCCGGAGCGCGCCACCATCACCAACATGGGCGCGGAACTAGGTGCCACCACCTCGGTATTCCCCAGCGATGAAGCTACGCGTGAGTTCCTCGCCGAACAGGGACGTGCCGCCAGCTACACCTCGCTGGCCGCGGATGATGATGCCGTGTATGACACCGTGGTAGAGATTGACCTGGCCGCGCTGGAGCCGCTGGCCGCCGCCCCGCACAGCCCCGATGCTATAAAGTCATTGACCGAGTTGGCGGGCATAAAAGTTGATCAGGTGTGCGTGGGCAGCTGCACCAACAGCAGCTACCGCGACCTGGCCATCCTGGCCGCTGTACTGCGCGGCAAGACCGTGCACCCCTCGGTGAGCTTGACGGTGAATCCGGGGAGCAAGCAGGTGTATGAGATGATCGCCGAGAGCGGTGTGCTGGGCGACCTGATCGCCGCCGGGGCGCGTATGTTGGAGGCGGGCTGTGGCCCGTGCATCGGCATGGGGCAGGCCCCCAACACCGACGCGGTGAGCGTGCGTACCTTCAACCGCAACTTCGAGGGACGCAGCGGCACCAAGTCCGCCCAGGTGTATCTGGCCGGGCCGGAGGTGGCCGCCGCCGCCGCCCTCACCGGCGAGCTGACTGATCCGCGCACGTTGGGCGACGTGCCCACTTCACGCCCCTTCACCGGCGCACCGGATCTGGGCGACAATATGATCATCGCCCCGGCAACCGATGCCGCCGAGGTGGAGATCATCCGCGGGCCGAATATCAAACCGCTGCCGGTGCATCCGGGGATGCCTGATACCTTAAGTGGCGAGATCCTGCTGAAGGTGGGCAATAACATCACCACCGACCATATCATGCCCGCCGGCGCGCGCGTGTTGCCACTACGCAGCAACATCCCCGCTATCAGCGAGTTCGTCTTCCACGCCAATGACGCTACCTTCCCAGAGCGCGCCCTGAAGGCCGGCGGCGGTTTCATCGTGGGCGGCAGCAACTACGGGCAGGGCAGCAGCCGCGAGCATGCCGCGCTGGCCCCTATGTACCTGGGTATACGCGCAGTGATAGTGAAGTCCTTCGCCCGCATCCACCGCGCCAATCTCATCAACTTCGGCATCCTCCCCCTCACCCTGGTGCATGAGGCGGACTATGACAAACTGGCACAAGGGGAGCAGCTCACCATCCCCGAGCTGTCGAGTATCCGCACCAGTGAAACGCTGAATATCATCCTCCCCGACGGCAGCATGATCCCAGCCTATCATGGATTAAGTGGACGTCAGATAGACATTGTGCTGGCGGGTGGGTTGTTGAATTATATGCGGTAGGGGATTTGTAGCCAGGAGTATCGTTTTTAGCACCCGTCCTGTTCGCCCAGCCGTGAACGACTGGGCTAATGGGCTTACGCCGATCGTCCTTCGGACGGGAACGCTTACCCTTACCCGTCCCGCCCGAATGGGCGATTGGCCGTAGGCCTTCCAGCCTGGACGTTCACGGCCAGGCCCGTAAGGACAGTTTGTCGCTAAAAACGATACTCCTGGACTTGTAGCAAAAGGGACTTCTGTTTTTGCATTATTATGGTAAAATATAAGTATGAGTAAAGCTGAAATCATTGAATTAATGGTGCAGGAGATCGTAACGCGCTTTCACCCGGAGCGGATTATTCTCTTCGGGTCACAAGCGCGCGAAGACGCTCGCCCCGACAGCGATGTAGACCTGCTGGTTGTTATGCCCGACGATACCAACCGGCGAAAAACGGCACTCGACATAATGATTGCCCTAGCCAAAATGCCGATACCGCAAGATATCATCGTGACCACGCCGCATGAGATCGCCACCCGAGGTCAACTTAAAGCCACTGTCCTGAATGCGGCAATTGCAGAAGGGAAAGTGCTCTATGCAAGATGATGATATACGGTATGAAACTTCTCGGTGGATAAGATACGCCACTGAAGATTTGGAAGGTGCGCAAGTCGCATTGGCAAAACATCCGATAAATTCACGCCACTCCTGTTTTTTCGCTCAACAAGCTGCTGAGAAAGCGATAAAGAGCGGTTTCGTATGGCTTGATATGCCTCTCCTGAAAGCTCATAATTTGTTATTTCTTCGCAGAGAACTCCCAGCTTATTGGCGTATCAATCTAGTGTCCGAAGGGGATTTACTATCTCTCACCAGATGGGCAATTGAAGCTCGCTACCCCGGAGAAGAAGAGGACCCAAGTGCAGATGATGCACAAACGGCAGTAGCTATTGCGTAGGACGTTTGCAATGCAATGCAATGCAATGCTCGCTGATCTTACCGCGGCGGGGTATACGCGCCCTTAACGGCCTTCTTTGAAGAAGCCTTGCGGAGAGCTATGTGACTATCACGGTCGGTATTTGTCTTTGCTGGCGCAGAAATATTGCGTGTGCGAGAAGCGCCTTCAAAGATGGAACTATCCCGCGCGTTACGTTCTATCGCAGCATTCCGTTGCTGGGCAGTAGCGAGATATTTATTCGATTTTGCCAGTGACATAACAGCTACCTCCATGCGTCCCCAAAGTACTCATCTATAGTTGATTATATCACATGTGCGTTACACATGTGATATAATCAACTATCAATAACCACAGATTTTCATTCCTCATCGTTCAGAGGAAGAAATAGGAAAGGTTCTACAATTACCGCGTTAAATTGAATATTGCACCGACAATGTCATATTGTTCGACAACCACAAATGCCAATAATCTGGTATAAATGCTTCATTGCGCTTTAATCGTGAAAGGAGATATTGATGGTTACTCCTCATTATCAATACATTCTCGTCGGTGGTGGTTTGGCGTGTGGTGCCGCGCTCCGGGGCATCCGGGAGCGGGATACCGATGGGACGATACTGATGCTCGGTAACGAGTCATACTTGCCCTACGATCGCCCGCCGTTATCGAAGAAACTGTGGCTGGGCAAAACTACCCTCGAGAAGATCTTCGTCAATGAGGTAAACTTCTATAGTGATAACCATGTCGATTTTAAGCTGGGCGTGGAAGTTACCGACCTGGATCCGGGTGCGAAGACCGTCACTGATAATGGTGGTGAGGTGTACCGCTACGAGAAACTATTGCTGGCTACCGGCGGTCAGCCCCGGCATTTGCCCCTGCCCGGTGCAGATATGGAAGGTATCTGCTACTATCGCTATCTGGACGACTATAACTTCATCCGTAGCCAGGTCAAAGAAGGTGCCAGTGCGGTGATTATCGGGGGTGGGTTCATCGGCTCGGAGATGGCGGTGGCGCTGAGCATGAATGGCGTCAAAGTGACGATGGTTTTTCCGGAGCGATCTCTCGTTGAACGGGTTTTTCCGGCGGGGTTGGCAGAAGCATTGACGGTAAAATTCCGTGATAAGGATATCACCATCCTGACGGAAGATGTGCCGATAGCCTTCAATAAAGACGGCGAGCGCTTTGTCACGCAGACGAAGAACGGGGAGTGGATCACCTCGGATATCCTGCTGATAGGCATAGGAATCAAGCCAGAACAGCAGTTAGCGGAGCAGGCCAAACTCACCACCGATAACGGTATCGTAGTGAACCAGTATCTGCAGACCACTGACCCCGACATCTATGCCGCCGGAGATGTGGCAAATTTCCCCTATCAGGCGCTGGGCAAGGCGATGCGCCTTGAACACTGGGACAACGCGCTTAGCCAGGGAGAACATGCCGGGCGCAACATGGCGGGTGACCATGTGCCGTTCAGCTATATGCCCTACTTCTATTCCGACCTGTTCGACTTCGGCTACGAGGCGGTAGGCGAGGTGGACAGCAGACTCACTGTCATCGCGGATTGGCAAGAGGAGCACGTCACCGGCGTGCTCTATTACCTGCAGGATGATATGGTGCGCGGGGTGATGCTCTGCAATGTGTGGGATAAGCTGGATGCGGCGCGTGAGTTGATCAAAAATGGCGAAAAAATGACCCCGGAACAGCTGCGTGGTGCGATAAAATAAAAGGAGGGTGTATGGCGGAATCATTGGCGGGGAAGACGGCGCTGGTGACCGGTGCCGGTAAACGTGTCGGGCGTGCGGTGGCGCTGGCGTTGGCCGGGGAAGGCGTGAATATCGTCGCCCACTACCACAACTCCCGCGCCGAGGCCGAGGAGCTATGCCGGGAGATCGCGCAATGCAACGTGCGGGCGTGGGCGATTGCCGCCGACTTGAGCGTAGCTGAAGAGTATGAAAATCTCATCACTCGTGCGCATGAGCTGGCCGGCACACTGGATATCCTCGTCAACAACGCCTCCATCTTCCCGGCGGATACGCTGGATACCGTCACCCGTGCGAGCATGATTGCCAATCTGGAGGTGAACGCCTGGGCACCGTTTGTCTTGAGTCGCGACTTCGCGCAGCGGTACGGTCGAGGAAAGATCATCAATATGCTCGATTCCCGACTGCGCGGCTACGATTGGACACACGTCAGTTATATCATCAGCAAGCATGCCTTTGAGCAGCTCACGCGCATGTGCGCACTGCAGTACGCCCCGCACATCACCGTCAACGGCGTCGGTCCGGGGCTGATCCTCCCTCCGCCAGGTGAGGATATCAGCTACATCGAGCGGCTGCAGCACACCGTCCCCTTGCAGCGCACCGGTGATCCACAGGATCTCGCGGACGCGGTCGTTTTTCTGGCGAAGAGCAACTATATCACCGGCACTACTATCTACGTGGATGGGGGCCGGCACCTGCAGGAGTCAGTAATGAAATAACCCCTGGGGCAACGCCCCAGGTCTGATATAAGGCGGTTATGAAATCACCTCAAGGGACTAACAATTACACCCGCTCAATAGTAACCAGCAGCGCGACACCGATCAGGCCGAAGACTACGGCGGGGCCCCAGGCAGCTAGTACCGGGTCTAGTAGTGGCTGGGATTTCACCGCCAGTACTTGCATCCATTGTTGTGCGACGATGTAGCAGAAGGCGACGCCGCCGGAGACCAGCAGGCCCACGTAGCCGCCGGCGCGGCCAAAGCGGATGGCCAGCGGGATGGCAAGCAGGATGCCCACCAGCGCGGCCAGCGGGGCGGAGAATTTGCGGTTGAGCCAGAAGGTGATCTGCGGGCGTTGCAGCGAGATGCTGTTGCCCAGCATTCCACGCCCTACGCCGGTGCTCATCCCACGTGCGGTGCGCAGCGCCAGCAACTGCTGCAGCGTCAGCTCCTCGGGGGTGGCGGGTGGCTCCGCCAGGTAGTCATACACCTCTTTGCGCAGGTTGAGCACGCCGGTGCCGAAGACCTCCATCACATTGATGGTGTCGCCTTTCGGGCCAAAAGCCCACATGCGTGCGGGTTCCTGCGTGATGGGATCAGCCATCACCTGCCATTCGCCGTTGATATTGCGCGCCATGGGGATGCGCATGAAGGTATTGCCGCCGTCTGGCTCGCGCCGGTAGACCGAGATATCGCGCAGCGACTGCGTGGTGTTGTCCACCTCGCGCACGTAGATGTACATATTGTCGGCGCGGAAGACCACGTCACGCGGTACCAGATTCACCGGGTTGCGCCACTGCAATTTATAGAAGAGCCGGTTCGCCGCGCGAGAAGTGCCGGGGATGACGGTCTCCTGCATGACATAGAGCACGCCGGAGAAAAACAGCCCCAGCATCAGATAGGGGGCGACGAGCCGAATAATAGGCGCGCCGGTGAGGCGAAACGCCATCAATTCGCGCTCACGCTCCAGCCGGTTCAGCGCCAGCGCCGTGCCCACCAGCAGCGCCGCCGGTATCGCCTGCATCATCAGCCAGGGCAGCTGGTAGGCCAGGATCATCCCCACGTCCCCGGCAGGTGCCTTTGCCTCATACAGCTTCAGCAGCAGCCCATAGAGGACATTGCCCAGCAACAGCAGCAGCACAAAGACAATGCCACCCCCCGCAGGCACCAGCATCTCCTTCATTATATATCTGTCAGAACGGCGAAAGAGGAACATCAGATTCCTTATAGACACGAATCCATTACCCATAAATATTTCACCACGAAGTGGTGGCGGAATATAGCCCAGGGCGCAAGCCCTGGGAATGACATCGACATCTTGTATTTCACCCCGAAGGGGTGACGGAAACGTATTTCCACCACCCCTTCAGGGTGGGAATATCGAAGGCGATTCATACCCTTGCGCCCTGGGCTATATTCCCTCACCCCTTCGGGGTGGTTACTTGCGAGACTCGCCCCCCCTATTCTACCACGAAGCGTCAAACAGTGTGGGAACTAGTACCTGCGGGAGTGTGGGCAGTGCCTCATTGACGCCACGGGGGATGTTGATCACCACACCGGCCAGCGCCTCGAAGATGCCCCAGATGGCGATGCCGCGCGGGTAGAAGCAGAGGTTGTTGCCGTTGAAGGTCTCGAAGAACAGCTTTGGCTCCTGCGTGTTGGTGGTGACCTGCCACTCCCAGTAGCGCTCGGATAGGTTACGCAGGTCCAGACCCCGGCGCAGCGCCACCTGGTCGCGTAGCATGTTCATGCTCACCCACCCTGGGCACCGCGCCACCCCGGCCAGCCCCATCATCGCCTGCAGCTCCTCGGTGTTGCCATTCTCGAAGTCGCTGTGTACGCACCCATATTCACGCAGACAAGCAGCGGTAGCCACCTGCAGATCACAGACCAGCATCTCCTCTGACAGGCCAGTATGCAGGCCCACCATATCCAGCAGTGCCAAGCCGTTGGCAGTGTAGATGTGCGGGGCGTCCCAGCCGGGGATCTCCGCGCAGTCCATCTCCACGCCCGACCACGGATTCACCAGCTTGCCGCTTTTCTCCACCAGCGTGGCGAAGTGGTCACCCTGCCATCCGCACGTCTCTACCGCTGTGCGGATAAGCTCGGCGCGCTGCTGGTAGCTCTCGGCCAGCTCCTCTTTGCCCAGGTGTAGCATGATCTCCGCGCCGGCTGTGAAGGCGGCCATGGTTTTCACCGCCAGGTACACCTGTTCACGCCCGAACTGGATGGCCGGGGAGGCGTCGTCGATGGTGTTGGCCACGCCCAGATCGGGGATGCCGTCGCCGGTGCTGTCGGCGGCGGTGAGGAAGGCCAGGTATTTCTCGATGGTGGCCGCGTGCTTCACCAGCAGGCGGTCGTCACCGGTGCGGGCGTAATAGGCGTAGGCCATGATAACGTAGTTGGTGTTTTCCTCCACCTCCATCGGGTGGCTGTAGACCACGCCGTTGGCGGTGGCGTGCGCCCCGCTGTCATGCGCCAGGTACAGCGTCCCGGCACCGCGCTCGCCCAGTGTGGTGGCCCCGTCAGCGCTGAACTCCGGCCACATATCCAGCTCCAGCCCGAGTAGCTCCGGCCACACCGCCAGGTAGAAGGGGGATTGCGTGTACTCCACATCCGCGGTAGAGGTCATATAGCATATCCCCTCCCAGACAAAGTAGCGCTCGCTTTCCGCGTTCGCCCCCCACCAGGTGTTCACCAGCCAGCTATGCAGCGTCTGCGCCAGCAGGTGGTTCACCGCCGTGCCGCAGTTGTTCGCGCCGATAATCCCGTCCACGTGCGCCGCGTTGCTCCACAGCTCCGCGCCGTGTGTGCGCGCCCACGTCGTCACCGCATCCAGATCGGCAAATTGCCCGGCATAGCGGAAGGGGTAGCTCACGCCGCTCACCTCCATCACCGATGCACTCCAGGTGAGCCAGTCAACCTCCAGCGCACCGCCGCCCTCGGCCAGTTTTACTGTCTGCACCACGCGGGTACCGCGCCGCGTGCCCGCACGCAGCAGCAGCCGGTCATGCTGGGGCAGCACGGTGTTCACCGCGTCCCAGGCGTCCTTCATACCCACATAGGTGGCCCCGCGCACGCTGTCGAAGGCCAGGTCAATGCAGTCGTCGCCGTACTCGCTGGCGGTGATCTGCGGGCCGGTGATCTCCAGGAAGATCTCCACTTCCTGCGGCTTCACCGACTTTGACTCCCAGCGGAAGATGCCGTCCACCTGCTCCACCTCCAGCCGCAACCCGATGATAGGCGTGGTAGAGAATTCGGCATCGCGCGGGCGAAACGGGGTGGCCACCGTCAGTTTGACGCGGATATTGCTCTCCGCATGGAAGCCTATCAGCGCCATGGTGCACGGCGTCATGCGCTGATCCTGGAAGGCCAGGTTCCCGCCCTCGGGACAGAGCGAGAAGAGATATTCCACGCCCTCGATCACCACTCCGGCGCGCAGATGGCACTCCACCAGCCGGGAGAAGCGATCAAAGCGCATGATCCCGCACTTCTTCCCCGGAGTATCCCATAACAAACCATGCCGCGACCCCAACACCGCCAGCGCATCACACATCAATTGCATAATAAATCATCCATTCCTGAAAGGTATGCCGAAAATATATCATTATGGGGGTGGTGTGGCAAGGATATCAAGGATGAAAAGAAAAAATCAATCCTAAGAGGTGATTTCATAACTCCTAGGGCGTTGTTCCAGGTCTGATTTTAGGCGGTTTTGTAATTACCTCAACGTTCTCTTCACCCCTTCAAAACCAACTCCGCCCCCCGCGCCAGCACCTCGCGCAGGAAGCGGGCGGTGTGGCTGATCTCGCTTTTGGCCACCTCTTCCGGGGTGCCCTGGGTTACTATTTCGCCGCCGCGTGCGCCGCCTTCGGGGCCGAGGTCTATGATGTGGTCGGCTTGCTTGATCACGTCCAGATTATGCTCGATGACCACCACGGTGTTGCCGGTGTCTACCAGGCGTTGCAGCACGCCGAGGAGGCGCTCGATGTCGGCAAAGTGCAGGCCGGTGGTCGGCTCGTCCAGCAGGTAGAGCGTCTGCCCGGTGCCGCGCCGCGATAGCTCGCTGGCCAGCTTGATGCGTTGCGCCTCGCCGCCGGAGAGCGTGGTGGCGGGTTGCCCCAGGTGGATGTAGTCCAGCCCCACGTCCACCAGCGTCTTCAGCTTGCGCTCGATCTGCGGCAGGTTTTTGAAGAGTTCCAGCCCCTCCGCCACCGTCATATTCAGCACGTCGCCTATCGTCTTGTGCTTGTAGTGCACCTGCAGCGTCTCGCGGTTGTAGCGTGCGCCCTTGCACACCTCGCAGGGGACGTAGACGTCGGGCAGGAAGTGCATCTCGATTTTGATGATGCCGTCGCCCTTGCACGCCTCGCAGCGCCCGCCCTTCACGTTGAAGGAGAAGCGCCCGGGCTTGTAGCCGCGCACGCGCGCCTCGGGCGTCTGCGAGAAAAGCGTGCGGATGAGGTCAAACACACCGGTGTAGGTGGCGGGATTGCTGCGCGGCGTGCGCCCGATGGGTGACTGGTCGATGTCGATCACCTTGTCCAGGTGTTCCAGCCCCAGTATCTCATCATGTTGCCCCCACAGCGTGCGCGCGCCGTGCAGCCGGTGTACCAGCCGCTTGTAGAGGATGTCGCGCATCAGCGTGGACTTGCCACTGCCGGATACGCCGGTGAAGGCGACGAACATCCCCAGTGGGATGCGCACGGTGATATCCTTCAGGTTATGCTCGCGCGCGCCGCGTATCTCGATGAATTTCTCCCCCGCCAGGCGGCGTTTCTCCGGCACTTCCACGCGCCTGCGCCCGGCCAGGAAGTCGCCGGTGACGCTTTCCGCGCAGTCCATCACCTGCTGCGGTGTGCCCGCCACCACCACGTGCCCGCCGTGCTCGCCCGCGCCGGGGCCGATATCCACCACAAAGTCGGCGGCACGCATGGTGTGCTCGTCATGCTCCACCACGATGACGGTATTGCCCACATCGCGCAGGTGCTCCAGCGTATCGATAAGGCGGTCATTATCGCGCTGGTGCAGCCCGATTGAGGGTTCATCCAGGATATACAGCACGCCCATCAGCCCACTGCCGATCTGCGTCGCCAGACGGATGCGCTGCGCTTCGCCGCCGGAAAGCGAGGCGGCGGCGCGGTCGACGGTGAGGTAATTGAGGCCCACATTCACCAGGAAACCCAGCCGCGTGCGGATCTCCTTCACCACCTGCCGGGCGATGGTCTCGTCGCGCTCGTTCAATGTCAGCTTTTGAAACCACTCCAGCGCCTCGCCGATAGAGAGCGAGGTGAGCTGCGAGATGTCCATGCCGCTCAAGTATACCGCCAGCATCTCCGGTTTCAGCCGCTTGCCGTTGCACGCCGGGCAGGGCTTCACACGCATGAACTGGTTGATATTGTCGCGGTTGTCGTCGCTGCTGGTCTCGTTGAACTCCTTCTGTATCAGCTTCACCACGCCAGGCCAGCGCGCCTCGTAGACGTGCAGACGACCCATGCTGTTGCGGTGGCGCACGCGGAAGCGCCGGTC
>JBBQQW010000017.1:0-23018 GCA_038215455.1 Armatimonadota bacterium | reverse complement strand
TTCTGCACTGGCGTAACCTCCTGCGCACCACCATCGGTGGCGCCGATGCGCTGGTGGAATTCACGCCCGGGCAGCGCGAGCAGATGGCGCAGCAGGCCAAACTGTCCGATCAACCGGCCATTATGCGCGGCATCACCCTGTGGTGTGAAGCGGAGAATGAATTGCGCTGGAACAGCCAGCAACGGCTCTCATTGGAGTTATACAGCCTGCGCATCATGAGTGACGAAGTCCCGGTGGCGGCGGCTATCGCTGCACCAGTTGCAAGCGCTGCTCCGCGACCGGTTGCTGCCGCTCCCCGTCCGGCTGCACCCGCAACACCGATAGCCCCACCGCCGACCCCCGACGCCAACGATACCGGCGAGCTGACGCTGGCAAAGATGAAGAAACGCTGGCCGGAGTTCCTGGAGTGGATGAAACGCTCCTCGCAACTGGATAACCTGCGCACGCGCATCGTAGAGAAATGTTGGCCATCGACGCTGATGGGGCACAATGTCACACTGGCCACCGCCAGCGGATTCGTCTCCTCACAGGTGCAGGACAAGCCGAAAGTAAAAGAAGTGCTGGAACAATGCCTAAGTAGCTACTTCGGCAGACCGCTGACTGCGCAGATGGCAGTACAGCCGGAAGCAGATGCGACAACAGCGCCAGAGACAGTAGCGCCGATAGCACCAGTGGTTTCGCTGCCAACCATGGCACCAGCGCCAGCGCCGGCTGCAACAGCTACGCCCGCTGCAGCCGCTGAAGACCCGAACCGAGACATCATCGGAGAGCGGTTCAAACAGGTCTTCACCGGGAGCGAAGAGGTAACTGTGTAGCGCAGGGGGCACCAATAACCTGATTGTCATAGGATATACCATGGTATAATATTATGCATCGAAGTTTGCGTAAAGGGGAATTGAGTGATGAGTAAAGAGATCGTAAACAAGTTGCAACTGTTCGGCGATCTGGATTTTCAATCCATTATTGATAATCCAGATTTCAAGGAAGACAGCGTAAGAGAAGTGATCATACTGCCAATCCTCAAAGCGCTTGGTTATGATCATAATAATATTGTGCGGAGTAAGACTCTTGTTCATCCTTTCCTCAAGCTCGGCAGTAATAAGAAAATACCTATTAAACTCATTCCCGATTATTGCCTGAAGGTGCAAAACAACTTTGCCTGGGTACTTGATGCTAAAGCTCCTAACGAAAGCATTTTAGATGAAAGTTATATCGAACAGGTCTATTCTTATGCGTCGCACCCAGAGATTCGCAGTACCTATTTTGCTATCTGCAACGGTCTGGAATTTGTCATTTACCGCCGTGAATCTACCAATGTTCCCGTTTTTCAATTCTCGATTGAACAGATAGAAGATAACTGGGAAACCCTAAGCATGCTGCTTTCTCCGGGTAGCTTCCAGGTTGGCAAAAGCATTTCATATGATTCAACTATCGCTACGGTAAAAGAAACCTCGAGATTTGAATATGCGACGCGACCACTACTTGAGGAGATTCCGGTAAAGAAACAACAAGCCAGACGTCATTTCGGTGTACATGGCTATTTCACGAAACAAGCATGGAATGTAGTCGCCGAGTATATCAATATGTATTCAAAGCCTGGTGATCTGGTATTAGACCCTTTCGGCGGAAGTGGCGTCACCGCTATTGAAGCAATGATGAAAAACCGCAAGGCGATCAGTATTGACATTAATCCCATGGCCGTTTTTATTGTTCAAGCGCTCCTAGCTCCTGTTCGACAGGAAGATCTTGGCGAGGCTTTCCTCCGTGTGAAAAGCGAGTATCTGCTGCGAGAACCCAAAACAGCCAAGGAGGTTGCGCAAGCACTGAAAAAATACCCGTACCCGAAAGGTTTCGCGTTGCCCAAGGGGTCTGATGTCGACACTGTGGAACAATTGTTCAGTGAAAAGCAATTGGCGCAATTGGCGTTACTCAAGTCACTCATAAAGAAAGAGAAAGAGAAGGATGTCCGCAACACTCTGATGTTGATGTTCTCTGGTCTTTTGAACAAGGTTAACCTTACATACCATGCATCGGCAGGCAGGAGTGAGGGGCGCGGCAATAGCAGCGTCTTCGCCTATTATAGGTACCGGCTGGCAAAAGAACCAGCAACAATCGACCTGATGCAATATTTTGAATCAAGATTTACCAAGATATCTGCCGCTAAAAGAGAAATGGCGTATTTTACTAATGAACGAACCATCGATGATTGTAAGATCGTAAAGGGAACAGCAACAAATATCAGTTGGATACCGAAGGAGAGTGTGGATTATATTTACACCGATCCTCCTTATGGCAAGAAAATACCTTACCTCGACTTATCTGTGATGTGGAACGCCTGGCTCGACCTGGAAGTTACTGAAAATGATCGCAATCTGGAAGCTATTGAGGGTGGCGAAAACCATAAGAGCAAGGACGAATATAATTCGCTTATCGCTATGAGTATAAGAGAAATGTATCGTGTTCTCAAATACGATCGCTGGCTGTCTTTTGTATTCGCGCATAAAGACCCCGAATTCTGGCATCTGATTGTCGAAACCGCTGAAAGCAGTGGCTTTGAGTATGTCGGGGCAGTGGCGCAGAAAAACGGCCAAACTAGTTTCAAAAAGCGGCAAAATCCCTTTACAGTTCTTTCCGGCCAGCTTATCATAAACTTCCGTAAGGTTCGCAACCCACGCGCCATTATGAAAGCCCATATTGGCATGGACATGACAACGATAATAATGCAAACTATCGAGGGTATTATAGCTAAAAACGGCGGTGCATCACTCGAACAGATCAATGATGAATTGATTATCCGAGGTCTGGAGATGGGGTTTCTCGATCTGCTCAAAAAGGAATATAATGATCTCACTCCGCTTCTGATAGAAAACTTTAATTATAACTCAGAAACCCAACTTTTCACAATACTTCCGGACACGAAATTCAAAACTATAGTTGATGTGCGGCTTAGAATCAGATATTATCTTTTAAGCTACCTCCGCAGAATGGAACGAGAGAAAAGACAACCTCATTTTGACGAAATTATTATGGCAATTATGCCACTACTAAAGAATGGAATCACACCCGAGAATCAAACTCTTCTGAGTGTATTAGAGGATATAGCTGACCGTGTTGGTGAAGATAGCTGGAGATTGAAGGGACCATCTACTCTATTCGATTAGAAAGGAGCACATCCATGCGCTTAGCTATTACGTTTATCATCACTATTTGCTGGATTTCCGCCGTTCTTGGCATGATCAACCCTAACTTCACGCCGGTTGATCTGGTGCGACAGGCGACGAATATCGCCGTGATTGATATCCAACAGGCTGACGATAAGGGTGGCTGCACGGCGACACTCGGCAAAAACCTGCAGGGCACCACGCCGGCAAAGCTTAACATGCAACTGGATACCACCAGCGAGGAACTACTGCGTGTCTACCCCGCTGCTTTCGGTGCTGCTGCCAAAAAATCGGCGCTGCTTTTCACTGGCGACTTCACCCGCGCGGTATTGCAGGGGGCAGATGAGGTAGCGGATAAGCCGGTCGGCGCATTGTACCTGAAGACCACCTGGTTTGCCCTGTACCAGCAGGTAAACGGCGACTATCGTATCACCATGGATCCGCTGAATCTGAAGGCTGTCTGGGCGGGTGGCGATACGACGTTGATGCAGGCGCTAGCATATATTATCGACGACCCCCGTGCCGATATCCCGGTAGCGGTAGGCACCACCTGGGATACTGATACCGACGTAGCGGCGCTAGCCAACGTGAACCGCTTGCTCGTGATTAATTCACCCGTTGCGGGTTCACCGCTGCTACTGGCACTATCCGACGAGGGTGACCGGGCATTCCAGGCCAAAACCGAGGGCAAGGGTTTCACTGATATCACCACTACGCTGAAGCTTACCACGAAGTCAAAGCTAGCAACGGCGGGTTACTTCAACGATGACAAATTGCTTGATCTGGCGCTATATGATGGCAATACGCTCCGCTTTGCGTTGAATACCGGCAAAGGTGATGTCAATATTGTCGATACCGGTATCAGTGGAGATGACTGGAAAAGCATCTCCGTTATCGGCGGTGGCGTGGGGGTGCAGGACTCACTTATTGTAGAGAAGAGCGGCTCCTTGCAGCTATTCTCCGCGCAGGATGGCATATATTCACTGACCGCTGAACCAGCTGCCACCATAGCGCAGCTGGAAGTACTCGGGACCGCTGGCGCGTGCGTGGTAGCGGACTTCACGGGTGACAATATCGCGGATGTGCTGCAGACCTACGCGAACGGCACATTGCTCTATGTGAGGAAGGCACAGGGTGAATTTGCTGCGCCTGAACTGGCGTTAAAAGCTAGCCTGGGGGAGAAGATTACCAGTGTCAAACTTGGTGATTTCGATGCCGATGGCCAAGTCGACGTACTAGTAACCAGCGATATCGGCTGCACTTTCCTCATTAATCAAGGCGGGGGGAAATTCCGCGAATCTTTCAATGAGACCGGGGAGATCACCTATATCTCCAAGCCTAACATGGTAGCCGGTGACGTAACAGACCTGAATAATGACGGCCGGCAGGACGTGGTGTTCTTCTACAGTGATATGGCACCACAGGCATTCTTTAATCGCGGTTTCCGCTGCTTCGGCCATGCAATTCCACTGGAAATGGATAACTACCAATTCCCCGCCGCTGCTGCGACGGTAGACGGCACCAGCGCCGGCGTTGCCGCTGACTTCAATGGAGATGGCGGCTCCGACATCGCCTTCGTTGGCAGCGACGGACACCTGCGCGTCATCTATCGCGAAACAGCCACCACCCCGCATATGGGGCTAACCGTCACGCTGCCAGCAGGCACCAGTGGGCCGCTGAATATCACCGGATATGACGGCATACGTTGCCTGGGAGCACGGGTAGCGACGGCTGCCAACCCGGCTTACTTCGGCAAAGCACAGAAAGGGCCGCTTACAGTGAAGTGGAAAATGTATGATGGTGCGGAGGCCATCAAAGCCGTCATAATATTGAAGCCAGAAAATCTGACTATGGACGTGAACAAATGAATACATGCAAATACACGAGTGTCATATTTATTAGTGCTCTCGCATTTTTGATCTCCGCATTCGCCCACGCTGCAGAGATACTCAATTCCGGCAGCCTGCTGCATACCTACGTCTCCTATGTGGCCAACAATGATGAAGCGGCACGGCGCTTGAAAGTGAATCCGGGGTTTCGCGATCCTACGGTAAGCTGGGGCTATGGCATCTCTTCTCTCGCGCCACCTGCCGGGTGGATGAAGCCGGGATTCGATGACTCCGGCTGGCTACGTCGCCCGGCAGATTTCCTCGGTGGCTATGGCGAGAACCAGGATTCTCCTGACATGGTCGTTACGCGCGGTCGCTTCACCGTGGCTGACCCTAACAATATCGGCGCTGTCAAACTGCAATTGAGTTACCGGGGAGGAGTGGTAGTCTATCTCAACGGTGAGGAAATCGGGCGCACTAATATGCCGGCAGGAGACCCGGCACCGGGAATGCTGGCAACTGAATATCCGCGCAATGCCTATGTGACTCTCGATGATGATCGACTTTTACCTGGCGTAGGCACCAAGCCACCACCGGCAGATATTGCCGACCGCATCGCGCTACGCTTTCGCAACTATGAGGTTGTATTACCGGCAACGAAGATCCAAACAGGTGTCAATATTCTGGCACTTGTGCTCTTGCCTGCTAAAGTACCAACCGCTTTGCCTACCACCGGCGGACGTATTTGGAACCAGATAGGCCTGACGAAGCTTGCTCTCACCACAAATAAAGCGGAAGGAATCACCAGTAATATTGAATCGCCTGCAGGCGTGCGAGTCTGGAATGCCGATCCATTACAAATTATCGGCAGGGAGGCAAATTACGGCGATCCCAATGAGCCGCTGATGCCTATCCGGTTAGTGGCCCCGCGTAACGGGCGGGCGTCGGGGCAGGTTGTCGTCAGCTCCCCCACCCCGTTACCGGCGCTTACCGCTACCATCTCCGATGCGGCACTGCAAGGTGGGGAGACCATTGGCAAAGAGGCTTTCCTGGTACGTTTTGCCGACATCAGCAAGCAGTATATCCCCCTACTGGAGCAACCCATTGCTGGTGCTAAAATGCAGCCGATATGGGTCACCGTGCAGGTACCGGCCGAGACCAAGCCGGGGGTATACCGGGGCAAACTGGCCATCGCAGGGCTGAATGACGCAGTGCGGGTGCCGGTGGAGATTACTGTCCTTGACTGGACAGCCCCGAAACCGCAGGATTGGAAGATGACGGTGAATCTGCTGCAATCGCCGGAATCGGTGGCGGGGTATTACAAAGTCCCGCTGTGGAGCGACGAGCACTTCAAGCTGCTGGAGAAGTCGCTGGCGCTGATGGGTGGCGCAGGCAACAATCTGCTGGGAGTAAATACCCTCGGCAAGACGGTCTTCGGTGATGATCCGCTGGTGGTCTTCCGCAAAGAGGGAGATGTATACCGACCGGACTTCACCTATCTGGATAAGTATCTGCAGCTCTACGATAAGTACGCGGGGGCACCACGCTTCCTGGCGGTGCAGGTGTGGGACTACTCGATGTACCGCAACGGGCGCACGCGCGATGGCGGTAAAGATGAATGGCAATCGGAGACGCTGAACGCTATAGAATTGCGCGACGGGAAACTGCTGCCATTATTACTACCTATGCACGGCAAACCGGGGAGCGAGGAACTGTGGAAACTGGTGATGGACGGCATCAACACCCGCGTGCAGCATCTGGGCTGGGCGAGGACGAAAATCCTCCTCGGTACCGGAGGCGACAACTGGCCGGGGCCGGACACGGTAAAAATGTTCCAGAGAGTGGCTCCCTATGCACAGTGGCGCGTCATCACCCATGGCAGTGGATGCCCAAAATGGGGCACCACGGAACAGGAGCGGACACAGCCGAACGGTATGGTGGTGGGATTCCTGGAGATGGCGCGCCGCACCGGCAACCTGCGCCAGTGGACGTGGGAGGTGCCGGTGTCGAGCAATGCGCGTGACCACGTGAGCAGTAACCCGTATGACTTCCGCGAAATGCCTTTCCTGCATACTGGGCGCTGCAACTACAATGGCTTCAGCTGGAAGGGATTGGATTATTGGAGCTACACCGCTGCAAGTGGGACACAGCGCAACGCATTGAACAGCTATCTGAGCTTCGGCAATGTGGTGGGCGGTACGCCGCGTGCCATCCTCGCCCCTGGGCCGGATGGTGCCGTCGCTACTGTGCAGTATGAGATGCTGCGCGAAGGATGCCAGGACACCGCTGCGCTCATCTATCTGCACTATGCCATCAATGATCCGGTGAAGGCAAAACTGCTGGGTGTGCGCGCTGTCGATATCAACAAAATGCTAGAGGATATCCTGGATACCGTGGAGACTGGCGACCGCATCCGTGGTGCCGGGGATTACCACGAGATGGTAAAAACGTTGTATGAACTGGCGGTGGAAGTGGGGAAGAAGTGAGAATTAGGAATCAGGGACTCATCATTCGTAATTCCTAAGCCCTTTCGTAGCGGGGCAGGCGGGGCGCGGGCTACAAAGGGATACATGCTACAGGCATCCCAGGAGGGTGCGGGCACCTTCTAGCCAACGTTGGGCGGTATCTTGATCATTCATACCAGATGAATTGAAGATGAAGCGCGTGTCGGCTGGGGCTTTGCGCAGCAGGACGGATATATCTTCCAATGAGGTGGCGGCGGTTACCATAACGGGGCCGTCGGCACCGGCGAGGACATCAAGCGCATTATCCAGTTCCCAGCCCACCCCGGTGGGCACACGGTTGAAGGCGTACAGGTTGGGGATACGATGGAAGAGGGAGAATTGATGCTGGGCGTTGGCGCAGCAATGCATACCGACGCTGCCGAAGCGCTGCGACAGCTCCTGCAGTTCCGGCAGGCAGAACTCCTCAAACATGGCCGGGCTCATGATGCCACATTCGTCGTTGGAGACCCAGGGGCCGTAGTGTGGCGGAGTCCAGGTGGCCGGATAGTGCCCCAGCGTAGAATTGGGGAACTCATGCCGGTATACGGTGATGAACTCCTGCAACAGACGGGCACATTTACCCGCCAGGCGCTTCACTGCTTCCGGTTCCTCAATCATGGAGAAGAGCAGGTCAGCTTTGTCCCAGAGGATGCAGGCGGTGTCGAAGCCGGTCTGCATATCAGGAGGCCCCAGGGTGACGTCGGCCCCGAGTTCCTGGCGCACAGCAGCCGCCAACTCCAGCACGCGCATGAGCGGACGGCTGTTCTCGAGCTTCATCTCGGGGATGCGGTCGGCTTCTTCGGCAGTGGCCACACACGCTGCCGCATAGGGGTTGTTATCGGGATAGAAGTGCGGCTGGGCACCGAAGCAGACCGCATAGATATGGGTACCGGTGATCAACCTGGCGAAGGGAACTGCGTCATCATCCAGCGCAGCGGAAAGCGCAGCCCAGCGATGATAATCCTCGACAAAAGCGGGCACGAAATCGGCAATAGGACGATCAGAAGTAGTGAAGTCCCCTACTTGCCAGATAGGCTGCATGGGAGATTCGACCACTAGAGCGTGGCGTGAGGTTGTAGATCGGGCGAATATCTTGCTGTGCAGTTCTTTGTTTCGCGCTAGTCGTGTCATCATAATATCTCCGTCAAAAATATCATAACAGAGGGGGGAGGGTTATGTCCACTCAGGTTTGTAAGAAGCCGGGGCAGGCAGGCAGAACGCCTATGCTACGGCAGGAGTATCGTTTTTAGCGCCCGTCCTGCTCGCCCAGCCGTGAACGGCTGGGCTGGAGGGCTTCGCCGATCGTCCTTCGGACGGGAACGCTTACCCTTACCCGTCCCGCCCGAATGGGCGATTGGCCGTAGGCCTCCCAGCCTGGTCGTTCACGGCCAGGCCCGTAAGGACAGTTTGTCGCTAAAGACGATACTCCTGATGCTACGAGGAAATTTGTTCTATACCGGCAAAATTGACTATAATATAGTGGTTCCCCGAAACCAGGCGGGTGAGCCTATCAAACAGTCACTGAAGGAAGGTTATTGACATGAGTTCCGTCATCTCTGCGTTACAACAGGCTCGGTTAGAGTATCAGCCCAAGCTCCCGAAGGCGTTGCGTTCGGCGAATATCTCGGTTGAGTTCGGTGCCAACACTGCACCCGACACCGATGTCGAAGCTATCAAGGTGCTCTTCCCGCATACTTTCGGCCAGCCGGAAGCGAAGATCACCAATTCCGGTACTCCCCTGAATACCAAACCGATCAAGGTCGGCGTGGTGCTCTCCGGTGGGCAGGCACCAGGCGGACACAATGTCATCGCCGGATTATTCGATGCGCTAAAATCGGCAAATGCTGACTCGCAGCTCTTTGGCTTCCTGAAAGGCCCGGGCGGAATCATCAAGGGCAAATATAAAGAATTGGACGCGGGCATCATCGATGCCTACCGCAACACCGGCGGTTTCGATATGATCATGAGCGGCCGTGATAAGATTGAAAAAGCGGATGACCTGGCCGCCTGTGCCGCGAACTTCGCCACCATGGATTTGGACGGCGTAGTTGTGATCGGCGGTGACGACTCCAACACCAATGCCTCCGTACTGGCAGAGTACCTGAAAGCCAAGGGGAGCAAAACCGTGGTCGTGGGCGTGCCCAAGACTATTGATGGCGACATGAAGAACGAGCAAATCGAAGCCAGCTTCGGCTTCGACACCGCCGCCCGTACCTATTCAGAGTTGATCGGCAACATCTGCCGCGATGCACAGAGCGCGGTAAAATACTGGCACTTCATCCGCCTGATGGGCCGCGCCGCCAGCCACGTAGCGCTGGAGTGCTCGCTGCAGACCCAGCCGAATATCACCCTGATCTCCGAAGAGATTCAGGAGAAGGGCACCACGCTGGATGAGATCGTCGACTACATCATCAGCGTTATTATCAAACGCGCCGATGCGGGAATGAACTACGGCATTTTGCTGGTACCAGAAGGCCTGCCGGAATTCATCAGCGACATCAAGGCGATGATCGAAGAACTTAGCATCATCCTCGGACGTGACGAGAGCTATATCGGCGGCCTGACCGACCATAGCGAACGCCTGCAGTATCTGAGTGGCCAGCTCTCTGACCATAGCGCACGGGTCTACAACACGTTGCCCGCCGACATCCAGGAAGTGCTCCTACGCCGCGACAGCCACGGCAATGTACCACTCTCCCAGGTGGAAACAGAGCGCTTGCTCATCGATCTGGTCTCCGACAAGCTGAACCTGCTGCAAGAGCGTGGCGAAGCGGTAAACGTGAAGTTCAGCCCATTAGGGCACTTCTTCGGCTACGAAGGCCGCTGCGCCTTCCCATCAAATTTTGATGCCGACTACTGCTACTCCCTCGGTTTCGCTGCCGCCCAACTGGTGCGCGCAGGGGTGACCGGCTACACCGCCAATGTGCAGAATGTAACGCAGCACTGCGACGAGTGGGTAGCAGGTGGTACCCCGGTGACTATGATGCTCAATATCGAAATCCGCAAAGGCAAGCCGACACCAGTAATCAAGAAAGCTCTCGTTGAGCTGAACGATGCCCCCTTCCAGTACTTCGCCGCGAATCGCGACAACTGGGCCAGCAACGATGAGTTCCTCTTCCCCGGCCCCATCCAGTACTTCGGCCCGGCTACCGTCTGCGATGCCCCGACGAAAACCCTGGCACTGGAGAAAGGCATAGCCTGAATCCAGTAGTAGTATAATGTGCAAATATCGGGCAGGAATGGTCATTTTTCACCTTTCCTGCCCGATTTGTCCTTTTGGCCTTCCATTTTTGCCATCCAACTGCGAATAAGACATAAGCAAGATAACAGTGTGATGATGATGTGATATTTGTCTGGTATATTCCTTATAACAACCTCGCAATAACGCGAGACATGCAGAAAGGAGTACTATCATGAAAAGAAACATCCTCTATGGTGCGGGAATCGTCTCCGCATTGCTGGTGACATCGCTTGTCACCGTCGCCTTCGGGCAGCCAGGTGCAGGTGCTGGACGTGGCGCAGGCGCAACATGTGCAGCAACCGCCGGACAGCCCGGCAACATGGGCGGTATGCACCAGCAGATGGCACCACCAGCGCATACCATGGTGAAATTCGGCGCGGGCAGTGTCTACACCCTCACCGGTATGACCCTTACCCAGCGTGATGCCCTCACCCTGAAGCAGACCGGCACCGTTACATTGGAAGAGATCGCCGAACCGGCCCCCCCAGTAGCACAACCCAATGCCGCTGCCGGCAACCAGCAACCCCCAATGATGCGCCAGATGCGCCGTCAAGGCCCCCCTACTTTCGTTATCGTGAACAATGCGGCGATCATTATCAAGGGTGACACGTTCTATCGGGTATCCCTGATAGATATGAAAGTTGCTGTGAAATCTGAACTGCCTAAACCGACAGTGGATGCAGCTGCAAATGCTCCGCAAGATGGCGCAGCTCCTACAGGTCGTGGACAAGGTGCACCCGGCGGACAATGTTTAGCACCCGGTGGACAATGTGGCCAGGGTGGAGCACCTGGTGGCCCTGGTGGCCCCGGTGGACGCGCTGGAAAGGGCGGACCTGGCATGGGTGGCCCCGGAATGATGGCGCAACATGCAGAACCAGTGATCAATGGCGATATCATGTACCTGACACGTGGCAAAGAACTATTGGCGATCAATATCGTCGATGGTACAGTCACCGCACAGGCAGCAGTCGTCGGCGAACCGAAGGCAGCAAAATAGCACGAAGCTGCAATGGAAATCGCCCGTGCGTCGCTGATGATGGCGGCGCACGGGCGATACGCTGTATGGTACAATAGTACATCCTGCCTTATGGACGTGACATATGCCACCTTTAGTATTACTAGCTGATGATGACCGTGACCTGACCGAGGGGCTACGCTGGTTTCTGGAAGCCGATGGCTTTCGCGTACTTACCGTGACGGATGGCCTGAAGGCATTAGAGATCGCCCGCCGTGAAAAGCCAGATGTCGTCATCCTCGACATCATGATGCCCGGTATGGATGGCGTGAAGGTCTGCGAGACGCTCCGTGCAGAATCCGAGGCCTTTATTGTGATGCTCTCCGCGCGCGATACTGAGCTGGATAAAATACGTGCGCTGGAAAAAGGTGCCGACGACTACGTCACCAAGCCCTTCTCAGCCGCCGAACTGGCCGCCCGGCTGAAGGCGATATTGCGCCGCAACCGCACCGCGACGCCAACGAATGAGTTACGCTGGAAGGATCTGGCCATTAATCTCGCTGAACGGTCGGTAGCGGTGAAAGAGATAACGGTCGCACTGTCGGCCACTGAATTTGACCTGCTGCTGGCGTTGATGCGTCGCCCGAAAGTAGTGTTCGCCCGTGAGCAACTGGTGCAAATAATCTGGGGTGATGATTTCTACGGTGAGTTGCGCCTGGTGGATAACCATATCTACCGCCTGCGTGATAAGCTGATCGCCGCCGGGTTGGATCCGTGCCCGATATATACCATCAGAGGAGTGGGCTATGCCTTTCGTCCTGAAGAATAAAGTGCGTCTGCAGGTGATAGCCTGGGTCTTTTTCGCGATCTTACTCAGTTGGATGGCTAGTTCAACGGTATTCTATCTGCAAGTACGCAGCCAGATGATGGCGATGCGCGAAGAGCAGCTTAGCCACCCCGAACTATACCCGAATCCTATCCCCGAGCCACGCTTCGACTGGTCTGATCTGATCATCGGCCCACAGGGGTTCTTCCGGCGTGGAGAAGGCCGGATGAATGGGCCACGTAACGGCAATAATAACCCGCCACCGCCGGATGGACAACGTTTTGGACAACCACCACCACCTCGTCCAGGGCAGCAACCCGGTTTGGATCGCCCGCTGGATCGGCCCTCTGCTCCCCCACGCCAACAGATGAATGCCTGGCTGGTGTTCGCAGCGCGTGCGGCGATAGCGCTACTATTTGCGCTGCTCACGGGCTATATCATCGGACGGCGGATAACTAAACCGCTGGATAAACTCACTGAAGGGGCACATGCCCTGCGGGAAGGAAAATACTCCTACCGCATTGAAATGCGTGGGGAGGACGAATTCACCCAGGTATCACGCGTGATGAATGATATGGCAGAGCAGGTGCAGGCACATATCGCCAGCGTGGAGGAGGACTCGCGCCGGCGGCGCCAGATACTCGCTGATGTCGCACATGAGCTGCGCAGCCCGGTGATGACTATCAGCACCATGAGCGATGCCCTGTCCAGCGGCGTGGCCAACGACGACGAGCGCCGTGAGCGCGCACTAAGCGCAATTAACACCACCGCACATCGGCTGCGCCACCTGGTATCTGATCTGCTGGAACTGGCGCGCCTGGATCTGCACGAGTTGCCCATTCACCTGCAGCAGACCGATGTACGCTCGCTAGTCGATAGCTGGCTGGTGGGATACTCGCACGCCGCCGCGGAAAAAGGTATGGTACTGCAAGCACACCTGCCCGAAAAAGCAGTGCTGGCAACTCTGGATCCCCATCGGCTGACGCAGGTACTCGACAATATCCTCGGTAACGCGCTCAGCTATGCCGGTGAAGGCTCCACGGTGGTGGTCACGCTGGTGGATGCCAATCCGTTGGAGATCATCATTGCTGATAACGGCCACGGGATACCGGCGAAACATCTGCCCAGCATCTTCGATCCATTCTACCGTGCTGACACCACGCGTACCCCCGGCAATGAGCACAGTGGCCTGGGGTTACGTATCGCACGTGGTTTGATTGAGGCCCATGGCGGTACGCTGGAATTGAGCAGCGAAGAAGGATTTGGCACGACGGTTACTATCGACATACCTCGATAGTCCCAAATACTTGGAACAATTCGCCCTTTCCCGTATAATTATCGCATGAACGATCATTACTACAGTGAGACACCAATTTCCCTAAGCAAGCCCGAGATATATCATAGTGAATTGCGCGGGGTGGAATTCAAAATGTGGACAGACCACGGCGTCTTTTCACGCGGGCATACTGATACTGGCTCCCGCGAGTTGATTCTCGCCATGGATGTCGAGGGCGCAAATATGGTGCTCGACCTGGGCTGTGGCTATGGCGTGATCGGGATCATCGCCGCCAAGCTGAACCCCGCTGCTCATTTTATCCTCACTGATCCCAATGAACGGGCGGTGCAACTGGCACGGCGGAATCTGCTATCGAATGAAGTCCGCAATGCCGAGGTGCGGCAGGGAGAGGGATTGGCCCCGGTGGCGGATGAGCAATTCGATGTCATCCTCACCAACCCGCCGATCCGCACCGGCAATGCGCTGGTCTTCTCCCTCATAGCGGAATCAGCCGCACATCTGGTGCCGGGAGGGAGAATGTACCTGGTGGCACGCACTAAACAAGGTGCAAAGACTTTCGCCGCAGAGATGGGCAGGCACCTAAGTGAAGTGACGCAGGTTGGCCAGGGAAGCGGTTTTCGGGTCTATTGCGGTACGAAGATTTAGCGGTAAACTACCACTTAACGCCAATGCCGCCTACAGCTCCGGCATTAATATCCTGCATGCCGGGCGCGGTACCGCGGGTGACGTGGTACTCCAGGATACCTGTGATGCCCAGTGCGTAGATGCGCCCCAGACCGATCTCAAGCCCTACGCCCGCCTTAGATGGCTCGCTGATGTCATTTCCCGGCGCACTACCGAGCATGCCATAGAGGCGGAAGCGCCCCAGCGTAGCATCCACCGCGGCCTCGAAACTGTTAATGGGATTACGCGACAGCCCGTTATCCAAACCAGGTGTGGGAACGAACATCATGCGCGGAATATCAGTTGCGCTACCAGGACTGATAAGCAATGGAGTCCTGCTGGAATCGCCAATGGAAGTGGGCGTGACGCGTATGCGAATAAGCGGTACCTCTGGTTCTACGACTGTTTTCGGTGTGGAAATTTGCCAGGTGCGATATTTCTTATCCTGTAACTTGTTGAATGCTGCCTCAGCTCGTGCTACCAACGCCGGTGAAAGCTCAATGATTGTATCACGGAAATTCTTATTAAGCTGTATCATCGACTGTAGCAATGTATTAAATTCATCACTACTCAAACGCGATACCATATCCTGTGCCAGATCACGCCGGCGACGTAACTCCGGTGCGGGTAGCAGCGCATCCTGACATTCCACCAGTGCGGTCAATTGCTCCATTGGCTCCAGCAATGCCAGCGCAAAATCATAGCGGGTTAGCTGTTCAATGGGTTTGTCACTCATCACTGCAGCGCGTACACCGGCAGATTCTGTCAGCATACCGGCACGTGCCAAGACTCGCATCTGACCATATGCCGGATCGCCAACAGCAACCGACTGCACCAGATCAGATGCCTGGCAACAAAGCGCCAGTGCCAGAACCATCAATATTAAAAGTACCTTTTGTGACGTCATAATCATATATCAACAGCTAGACAACTCTTAGCCACTACATTTTAACACAAAACGCTGAAAATGCAACATCTCACTATTGAAATGGACGAAATAGTTGAGCATATACTATTGACAATCTCTTATCCACAGGTAATGCCGTATATGACTGTTTATAATTATTCGACAAATAATCACCAAAACAATTGACAAATACTGCACAAAAGTTAAATATTAGCCATCTTACATACAGGAGTGTAACAACTATGTCAGAAATGCCGCGAATATCCTTCAATCTACCGATGCGCCAGTCCATGCAAGCGTAGACTTCATCCTCTTCCCTATCGAATGGACAGAGGCTGCCAGCGCATTTGGACAGATATTTAGTGATAATTCTCCGCCTATGATAATCAATACGGAGAAAGAATAGGCAAAAATTTCCCCCTCACCCCTATTCTCTGGTACAATATATATATGCCGATATATGCACAAGCCAGACCAATAGTCGCAATTGTGGGGCGACCGAACGTGGGGAAGTCCACACTGTTCAACCGTCTCTCGGGACGACGTATTGCAATTATTCAAGAATTGCCAGGGGTCACTCGTGACCGCCTGTATGCTGAATGCGAGTGGTACGGACATCCTTTCGTACTCATTGACACCGGTGGTATCGACACCGGCAAGGATGAATTCACCGACCATATTCGCCGTCAAGCTACATTCGCCATCGAGGAGGCGGACGTGATCGTCTTCCTGGTGGATGGCCGTGATGGGCTGACACACCAGGATCGTGAAGTGGCAGAGATGCTGCGGCGCACCGGAAAACGGGTGGTGCTGACGGTGAATAAGGTGGAGAGCAAACAGCGCAAGGATGAATCGCTGGAGTTCTACTCACTCGGGTTCGGCGAACCATTGACGATTTCCGCGCTACACGGCATGGATGTCGACACGATGCTGGATACCATCTGCGATCTCTTACCTCCCCCACCGGAGATCATCTCCGAGGACGACGAGGATGAGCGACTGCGCATGACCATCGTCGGACGGCCCAACGTGGGCAAGTCCTCCCTGCTGAATGCTTTGATCAACGAGGAACGTGCCATCGTCAGCGCCACCGCCGGCACCACGCGCGACTCGTTAGACACTGACTATATGTGGCATGATATTCCCTTCGTCATCACCGATACTGCCGGGATCCGCCGCAAGAGCAAAGTGAACCAGGATGTGGAGTATTACAGCGTGGTTCGCGCCTTCAGCGCTATCGACCGCTCCGACATCGTGGTGATGATGATCGACGCCACCGAGGGTGTGACCGACCAGGATAAGCGTATCGCCGGATATGCCAACGAAAATGGCCGCGGCCTGGTGATAGCCGTGAATAAATGGGATCTGGCCCTCATCAAAGCACGCCAGGATGAAGGGCTGCAGGAGAACGAGCAACTGGGCACCACCGAGCGGAAAAAGATCCTCGATGCCTTCACCACCGATGTACGGCATGAGCTGATCTTCGCTAATTATGCGCCTATTATCTTTCTCTCCGCCACCAAGAAAAAAGGACTGGATGAACTGTTGACTGTCGTCTCCGAAGTTGCAGAACAGCACTCCATGCGCATCCAGACGGGCGAGCTGAACCGACTGCTGGCGGCGGCCACTTTCGAAAAACCCACCTCACGCCGTGGGCGCATGTTGAAGATTTACTACGGCACGCAGGTGAGTACGAAACCGCCCACTTTCGCACTGTTCGTCAACGACCCGACATTATTGCACTTCTCTACCGAGCGCTATCTGGAAAACCAGATCCGCAAGCAATTCTCGCTGGAGGGCACGCCGGTTCGCTTTATCATCCGTGAAAGTAGCGGAAAAGAAAGCGATAATAAACCCCGAAACCGCCATTCCCGCAAAACGCAGGATGACGAATAATTTCGAACTGAAGCAGGAGGATAATCATGTTGAAACGCATCACGTTGTTGTTACTTTGTGTAGCCGCCCTCGCTGTGGCTCCGATGTGTCGTGCAAATGATTTGCAGGATGCGATCTTCGCCAACGATCTGGTGAAAACTACTGCCATTCTCAAGGGTGCACCTGCATTGCTTATCGACAAGGATAACAATGGCTTGCAGCCGATTCATTGGGCAGCTTTTTCCGCCAGCAAGGAACTGCTGGCATACCTGCTGGATCAGGGCGCGAGCGTAAACGCACGCGGTTATAACGGCGAAACACCGCTACATATTGCCGCGATGGCAGGTAAGCGTGATAACGTTGAAATGCTACTGGCGCGTGGTGCAGCGGTTGATCCGTTGGATGATCGTGCCGAGACGCCATTGCACTATGCAGCACAGGGGGACAATACTACCCAGGTAGCAAAGCTACTACTGGGGAATCATGCACTCATTAATGCTCTTGATGATGACGGCAACACACCGCTTCACCTGGCTATCCAACGCAATTCACTGGATATGGTGCAGTATCTCCTAAGTTGGAATACAATTAACCCGAATATAGACAATCATAGCGGTGCTACACCATTGCATCTGGCAGCTGCTATTGATGCAATTGAGGCAGAAAAAGCATTACTGGCCAAGGGTGCTAACCCACAACAACTGAATAAACAAGGTTCCAATCCACTGCACGTTGCGGCACAATCAGGAGCTATCGAATCAATTAAACTGCTCATCGCCAATAAGGTAGACATTAATAGCCGCAATGAGACTGGCGATACTCCGTTATTGGAAGCTACCGGAACGTCCAAAGAAGTGCTGGATTTGCTGATCGCCAGCGGTGCCAAGTTAGATGTGAAGAATGATTTTGGCTATACTCCACTGCATAAAGCGGTAATTACTGGCAATCTCGTAATTATCGACTACCTGATAAAGAAGGGGCAGGATGTAAATACACCCGCAAAATATGGTACCACGCCACTACACCTCGCAGCTGGTATTGGTTCACTGAAGCTCATCAAATATCTGGTAGAAAATGGCGCAATCGTCAATGCTACTGATGCAGAAGAAACCACTCCCCTACTTCATGTGCCACTGGGAGATTACAGCAAAGAATCGATCGATTATCTAGTGAGCAAGGGTGCTAACATTAACCACCGGGGTAAAGATGGCCAGACATTGGTTTACAACTCTGTATTAGCCGGAGCCAAAGACCTGGTGGCCCTGCTGATTGCGCGTAAAGCTGATCTGAATATCAAAGCAGCAGATGGCAAAACACCACTCGCACTCGCTACCGAATCAAATCTTCTAGATATTGCCGACCTGTTGCGCAAAGCAGGGGCCAAGTAATTGAGAAAATCCCCTGCCAAGTGAACTTGGCAGGGGATTTTTTGTGTAATTGTTCAGTAGACTGTGCGCTTTCGTCTATCCCGGGTTGCATCCGGGATAGACCTACCTATTTATTTTTCAACACATTCCGTTGTTTCTTCCTCACACCCGCACAACTGATTGAAGCGTCCCCGTTGCACGTAATGGGTGTGAAGCAATTCGTGGGATTTGTGCCCCAGCGGTGCTCCCAGGAACTCCTCATAGAGGCTGATGACAAACGGGTTCTCGTGCGACTTGCGCCGTTCTTTGCCTGAATCCTCGGCATAGATCGCCTGCATACGCGCTTCGCGGATGGTATTGTTCGTTGGGCGCGGTTGTCCACCACCACTGATACACCCGCCGGGGCACCCCATCACCTCGATGAAATGATACGGAGAAGTACCGTCGGCGATCTGGCGCATCAGCTTCTTCGCCCCGGACAGCCCACTGGTGACGGCAATGCCTACGCGTACGCCGTTGAGGAAGGCGAACTCCGGCTTGGCATCCTCAATAGTGATGAATGCCTCTTTCACCTGGAACAGCCCGCGCACCGGGGTGATATCCAGATGCGCGAAAGGAACTTCGCGCCCGGTCACCACCTCGTAGACGGTACGCAGCGCGGCTTCCATTACACCTCCGGTGGTGCCGAAGATATCCGCGGCTCCGGTAGAATATCCTAACGGGCTATCAAACTCGGTGTCCTCCAGTGTTTCAAAGGAGATACCGGCATCCTTGATCATCCGCGCCAGCTCACGCGTGGTGAGTACCGCATCTACATTTGGCAACCCATCGATGAACATCTCCGGGCGGGTGATCTCGTACTTCTTTGCCGTACAGGGCATCACCGAGACGACGAAGATATCTTTCGCGGCTACCCCGATTTTATCCGCATAGTAGGTCTTTGCCAGCGATCCTAGCATCATATGCGGAGACTTGCAGGTGGAGAGATGCGACACCAGCTGCGGGTATTCATGCTCGATATATTTGATCCAGCCCGGCGAGCAGGAGGTAATCATCGGCAGTGAAGCTGCACCGCCGGTGAGCGCGGCCGTGACGCGCTGCAATAACTCATGTCCCTCTTCCAGAATTGTCAGATCGGCGGTGAAGTTGGTGTCAAAGACGTCATCGAATCCCATCTCGCGCAGTGCGGTAGCCATTTTCCCCGTCACCAGCGTACCGGGCGCGTAGCCGAACTCCTCGCCCAGTGCGGCACGGATAGCCGGGGCTGTCTGCACCACCACCCGCTTTGTCGGGTCGAGTAGCGCCTGCCACACCGGTTTGGTAGCATCACACTCCACCAGTGCCCCAACCGGGCAAACAATGGTACATTGCCCACAATTAGCGCAGTTCACCGAGTTTAGCGGCAGTTCATCGGCAGGACCGACCACGGTCTTAAAACCGCGTTTCTGCACATTCAACACTCCCACGCCCTGAATGTCATTGCAGACAGTAATGCACCGGCGGCAGAGGATACATTTGGAGGTGTCACGCGTAATAGACGGACTGGAGTTATCCATGAATGTCCGTGATTTATCGCCTTCGAAGCGGTACTCGGTAATTTGAATCAACTCGCCCAGCTTCTGGAATTCGCAATTCTGGTTGCGCGAGCAGCTCAGGCAGTCGCGTGGATGATCAGAGAGCATCAGCTCATACAACACCTTGCGGGCTTTCCGCACTTTGTCGGTATTGGTATGCACTACCATGCCCTCGCGCACGGGCACCAGGCAGGAGGCCTGCAGGGTGCGGGCACCCTCGATCTCCACTACGCAGATGCGACAGGCCCCAATCTGATGAACATTTTCCAGGTAGCACAGATGGGGTATCAGGATATTATTATGCTTGGCCGCTTCCAGCACCGACATGCCTGCTTCCACGGTAAGCGGTTTCCCATTGACAGTAATATTTACAGTAGACATTTTTTCCTCACACTTCTTTTGATGTATACTCACCAAATCACCGCTTGTCACAGCGTAGACAGCGCATAGCCTCCGCGATGGCATTCAACTTATGAAAGCCAACCACTACTTCATTGAAGTCCTGCTTCCGTGCGTCGGCATCACGGTAGCGCAACGCAAAGCGCTCATGCTCGACCACTTCTTTTTCGTCGGCACCAGTGGGGATATCGATGGCCTCGCCGGTATTCAGCACGCCAGCGCCTCCGAGGAAACGGTCGATGCTTATTGCCGTCTTCTTGCCATCGGCGATAGCCTGAATCACCACGTCCGGCCCGCGCACAGCATCGCCACCGGCGAAGACGCCACGCATGGAGGTCATCATCGTCTCGCTATCGGTCACCAGGGTACCCCACTGCGTCAGCTCCACTTCGTCTTTATCGATGAAAGGCAAGTCTGAATGTTGGCTTACCGCCGGGATTACCATATCAGCGGTCAATATGAATTCGTCACCTTTCACCTGTATCGGTTTGCGGCGTCCGGCTTCATCATAGCCGCTCAATTCCATCTGCGCACAGCGTACGCCCTCGATCTTGCCGTTGCCCACAAATTCAATCGGGGCGGTCAGCGGCATGATCTCTACGCCTTCCTCGATTGCTTCATCGATTTCACGCTCGTCCGCCGGCATGTCTTCAATCTGGCGTCGATAGATCACCGTCACCTTCGCTGCCCCCATGCGCAAAGCCGTCCGCGCAGTATCAAATGCGGTACTGCCGCCGCCGATGACTACTACATTTTTGCCCACGGTGACCGGGCGTCCCAGCGCCACGTCGCGCAGGAAGTTCAGCCCATGGTATACCCCGTCCAGTTCCTCACCGGGGATATTTATCTTATTAGGGAACTGCGTCCCGATGGCGATATAGATGGCATTGTGCTGCTCTTTCAGCTCTCCGAATGGTATATCCTTGCCTACTTCGACGTTGGTCTTGATATTCACCCCCACCTGCTCGAGTAAATGTATCTCTTTGGCGAGGATTGCTTTGGGCAGGCGATATTCGGGGATACCGTAGGCCAGCATGCCGCCAGCCACGCTTTCCGCTTCATAGACGGTGACATTGTAGCCCAGACGCGCCAGATAATAGGCGCAAGTCAAGCCGGATGGCCCGGCACCGATGATACCCACCGACTCGGGTTTCTGTGGGAAGACCAGATCCATGTATGGCTCTTCGTTATTGAAGACATAATCAGCGGCATAGCGTTTCAGGTCGCAGATAGCCAGAGGTTCATCCAGTTGCGAGCGTCGGCATTTACTCTCGCAGGGATGGGTGCAGACGCGCCCGCAGATGGCCGGGAAGGGATTCTCCTTGCGAACCAGGTTATAGGCGTCACGCGGCCTTCCTGCGGCTATTAACGCCACATAGCCGGGGATGTTAACTCCAGCAGGACAGGCGTTCTGGCAGGGAGAGACCATCAGATCAGCGCAAACACCGGCGCGGCAATAATGGTACTTGATATGCTCTTCATATTCATCGCGGAAGTGGCGGATGGTGCTCAACACTGGATTCCCCGCTGTCTGCCCAAGTCCACAGGTGGCCGTTTCCTTACAGGTGCTGGCCAGCTCCTGCAGCAGCTCAATGTCGCCGTCTTTCCCCTCGCCTTTGGTGATGCGCTCGAGAATCTCCAGCATGCGCTTGGTGCCGATACGGCAGGGGACGCATTTGCCGCAGGACTCATCCTGCACGAAATCGAGGAAGAAACGCGCTACATCTACCATACAGGTGTCTTCATCCATGACAATGAGACCACCTGACCCCATAATAGTGCCCAGCTTGGTCAGTGAATCGTAGTCTACCGGGGTATTCAAATGCTTGCGGGTGAGACAACCGCCGGAAGGTCCGCCGGTCTGCGCCGCCTTGAAGAGCTTGCCCTTCTGCAGCCCACCTCCAATATCGTAGATAATCTCGCCCAACGGGATACCCAGCTGCACTTCGACGATCCCGGTATTCTGCACGTCACCCGCCAGCGCGAAGACCTTCGTCCCTTTGCTGCCTTCGGTACCTAGCTTGGCGAACCAGTCGGCAGTTTTGAAGATGATCAGCGGAATATTGGCGAGGGTTTCCACGTTATTGATAATCGTCGGTTTGCCGAAGACACCGTGTTCAAAGGGAAACGGCGGCTTCTGCCGGGGTTCTCCGCGTTTGCCTTCAATGGAATCCATCAGCGCGGTTTCTTCGCCACAGACAAATGCGCCCGCACCGATACGTATCTCAATATCGAAAGCGAAATCGCTGCCCATCACCTGGTCACCAAGGATACCCGCCGCACGTGCCTGCTGCAGGGCGACCTCCATGCGCTCGATAGCCAATGGATACTCGGCGCGCACGTAAACGAAACCGTGATTCGCCCCGATGGCATAACCAGCGATCAACATACCTTCAATGACGGCGTGCGGATCACCCTCC
>JBBQQW010000016.1:0-23378 GCA_038215455.1 Armatimonadota bacterium | reverse complement strand
CTCCAGGCTGATCTTCACCTGATACCCGCGCTGGCGGATATAGCTGCACGCCACCTGCACCGCGTCGGCGATGCGCTGGTAGGCGGTTTTGCTGTCGATCAGCGCGTCTATCTCCGCCCCGTCACGCCCCAGCCACAGCGTGACCCACGGCGCGCCGAAGGCGTCGGCCATATCAGCCGCCAGCAGTATCTTCTGCAGCGCCATGCGGCGCACGTGTACGTCATTGCTGGTGACTGACCCGGCGCGCGCCAGCGCGTGGTGGAAGAGGCACGGGGTGTACATCCACACCTTCACGCCACTGTCATCCAGGCAGGTTTTCAGCTCCTTAAAGCGTTTGTCCAGCGCGCGCGGATCGGGGGTGACCCAGGGGTCCAGCCCCACATCAATATCATGTAGTGACACATGCGGCACCCCGCACTTGCCCAGCAAGCGGATGCTGTCCTCGGCGGTGAAAGCCTCGCGCGTCGCCGCGCCGAAGGTATCCGAGCCTTTATTCAGCAGATCCCAGATGCCAAAGGACGCCTGCCCGATGATAGGCGCAATCAAATCTTCACGATACGGAACCATAGTACCCCCCCTTTGCCGGATAAGATACCCGCTACTTCGCCGGGGGCGGGAGGAGTTCCTTTGTTGAGAAGATTGCACGTTTATAATGCCGATGTGGTGCAGTGAGGTCGTCCGATATCGTTTTAATTCACAGGATATTAAGGATGGGGGGATAATAAGGATGGGGAACTGTTTTGATTCCAGCTTGGCAGCGTTAGGTGAAATAACGACCTGATACGGTTCCAGACCTTTAATGCAGATTTATAACATAGCCTCGGGCGAAACCCGGGGAAGAGGTTTATTTCTTAAAGCCGCACGTTTTTTAATGCCTACAAACTGTCTTTGCCAATAAACGATGCAAAGCCTCCCGCGCTTTTTAAGATGCTTTCAGCGTCCCATCATTGCGTCCCGCCCAGGAAATCGTAGCTGATGCGCTTTTGCACGGCGATGATCTGGGCGAAGGACTGGTTGAGTAGCATCTGTTCCGCGTGGCTTAAACGGCGCAGATTGATGGTGTTATCGGGTATTTGGCCAGCGGTCTGCGTCTCCGTCTGCTGCCGTAGCCGCAGTCGTAGCAGGAAATCGTAGCTTTCGGCGAGTTCGCGGGCGCTGGTCTCGGGTAGGATATCCACCTCGGCCAGTGCTTTCAGCCGGTCAAGGGTGTTGTTGGCGTCCACCTGCTGGCGTAGCGCATAAAGGCGGGCGAAGCTGATGATGGGTATCATGGCGTCTTTGAGATCAAGCTGGCCGGGCTGCTCGTTGCCGATAATGCGCCCGAATAGCCGGGTGGGCGGCTTAAATTGCAATGAATCCTGCGCGAACTGGGGATAAAACGCCGGATGCGCCAGTGCCGTGGTGTTGACGTGCTGCCGCAACTCGCGGGCGATTTCCGCATCGCCGCATACGGCGGTGAAATCAAAAAAGATGGTGAACTCCAGCAATTGTTGCGCTTCCGCATGTTGGATCCACTTGCTGAAATACTTCTTCCACACCGTCAGCGGCTGGCACCATTGCGGGTTCTGTGCCATCACCTCGCCTCGGCAATATGAATAACCGGCACGTGCCAACCAACTGCAGACGTAGCGTCCCAGCTCGGGCAGGTATGCTTCGGCGCGGAGGCGGCTCTCCTCATCCGGTGCAGTGTAGACAATGGCATTATCCTGATCGCTGGAGAGGGTCATCTCCTCGCGCCCCTGGCTGCCCAGTGCCAGGAAGACGTAGGGTACCGGTGGGGCACCCAGCTCCTGCTCTGCCAGCGCTACCAGCCGTCGGGTGGCGGCGTTGCAGACGGCGGTGATCATACGGGTGATCAGGTGTGGATGCGCTCCGCAATCTACCAGCGCGCGTGCCAGCCCGGGCACACGGCGACAACTGGCCACCACCTCTTCCGGCGTGGCCGCCTCCTCAACCTCGCGGGTGAGGACTATCGGCCCGTAGTTGCGGAACTGCAATAACTCCTGATTCTGGATCACCCCCACGATACGCCCGGTGTCATCTGTCACCGCCAGATGCTGAATACTGTGCTGTTCCATCAGCAGCAGCGCCTCATAGATCACCGCGCGCGCGGCGATAGTCACCAGTGGTGAGCTCATGATACGATATGCTGGTTCGTTGAGTGCAACGCCTGCGGCCACTATCCGGCCCCGGATATCACCGTCGGTGACGATGCCGACGATTTCCCCAGACTCCGCGTGTATCAGCGCAGCGCTGGCATTATGCTCGGAGATCAGTGCGGCGACGGCGGAGACCGGAGTTTGCAACGGGCAACTGATGATCTGCTGTTCGAGGCGACTGATCGGCTCATGCAGGAAGAGCAACGAGGTCTGCAGCCGCTCCACCGATGCCTCCAGCTCTGTCTCGCGCTGCTCCTGCGAGGTCACATCTTCGACGATACCATCAATGAACCGTGCCCCCCCCTGCTCGTCAAGGGACAGCCGCGCTACAATGGCCACGGTTCGGCGCTGCAGCTCCGGCGAGACCAGATGCAGGCGTCGGGTGGCAGATTTCTCGCGCAGTAACTCCTGCAGAAACTCATCATAAACTGTTGCATCGTGAAAGACGTCCGCCAATGCCAGTTGCAGTTGCTCCCTGGTATCTCCGGTGGCCAGCAGGCGCTGGGTAGTACGGTTATATACCATGAGGGTACCACGCGCGGAGGGGCGCGCCCGGAAGATGCCCACCGGACTGTCATCTACCACCTGGCGTAGTTGCTGTTGGCGTTGGTCGCCCGCATCATCATCCTCGGGCGTGGTGCCGATACTGCGCGACATCAGGATAAAGCCGGTGCGCTCCGCCACTGCAATGCGGCTGGGGGTCAGCACACACTCGATGAGCACACCATTCCGTCGGCGCAACACCGCCGCAAATCCGCCCTTAGTCTCCTCACCGCCCAGCAGCAGGTCCAGTTGTTCCCATGCTTCCTTATTATCCGCGGTAGCGGGGAAGAGGTCATGCAGATCGAGCAGCTCCAGCTCCGCCGCGGTGGCCCCAATCATCTCCAGGAAGATGGGGTTGGCGTAGCGGCAACGCCCCTCCAGCACCAGCAGCGTGCCCTCGGTGGTGGCCTCTACCAGCGAACGGTAGCGCTCCGTCGAGTCGCGCAGGCTGTCTTCGACCTCGGCGCGCTCACGCTCCAGCCGCATACTCTCGAAGAGCACATAGAGGAGCAGCAACACCACTATGATCGTTATCGCCAGTGTCGTCTGCGTTAGACTGCGCTCAATGCGCTTAATCTCCAGCTTGACATCCTCGATATAGATGCCCGTGCCGATGATCCATCCCCATGGTTGGAATCCTTTTACATAGGATTCCTTCGGCACCAGGCGCTTGGGGTCGTCATTCCACTGCCAGACGTATTGCGCGTACCCTTCATGGTTTTGCTGTACCAGTTCCACAAACTCCACGAAGATCGCCACGCCACGTGGATCGCGGAAGGTGGAGACATCCTGGCCGTTCAAGTCTTTGCGGTAGGGATGCATAATTATGCGCGGGGTCATGTCCTGCAGCCAGAAATAATCTTTGCGTGCATCTCCATAGCGTAGCGATTCGATGCGCGAGATCGCCTGTGCCTGCGCTTGCTCTCGCGTCAGTTTACCAGCCTTCTCTTCGCGTTCGCAATCCGCCAGGATACTCCACGCCGAGTTAGTCAGCTCGTGAATCATCTCCCGCTTGCGCTCCAGCAGAGAATGCTCAAAGGTGGGTAGGATGATGACGTAGACTGCGGTGATGAAGAGTACAATCGCCAGCATGGTGGGGAAGATGAAATGGAAGAGAAACGGGCGCCAGTTGATGCTGCTCTGGCGTCGCGTCATCGACGGGGCAACGGCGGGCGTGGTGGGAGGGTTACCATCGCAGACGGCGTCGCGAAACGCTTTCCACAGCGTAGTGGGCATGTCGATGCCTGCCGTGGTCGGCGTTTTTCGGTCGTGGATGTCGGTGCCGGCGCTCACCAGCAGGTTATGTCGTTGCGCCAGCTCACGCAGACTGCTACGTTGCTCTTCGCTGAAGGGTTCATAGATCGCCTCGATACCATCCAGCCCCAGCGCCTGCAACCGTAGCAGCAGCGCCTCCAGCTTCGCGGCATCTGGCTCCAGCACCAGCGGGTGCGCCAGGAAAGCTTTCCCACCGGCACGATGCACCAGCGCTATCGCCTCGTCGATCTGCAGCCGACCGTATGCGACGGCGTTGCCAGTGTCATTGGGGGCGTCAGAGCCACGGGTGCGCAATGAATCAGCGACGCTCTGTACACTACTATGTGCCGTCGCCTGCCGCAGTGCGGCCAGGGTGGCCAACATTTCTGGGTGGGTGGGGTCGATTCCATAGGCGAGTAAGTGGGCTTCGTTCCCTTCAAACCAGGTGGTGATCTCTACCGCAGTGATGCAGCCGACCTCGCGCCGCGCCAGTGCCTGGCGGAACTCCTGCTGGCCATCCAGGCTGTTATGGTCGGCCAGGGCCGCCACCACCACGCCAGCAGCAGCCAGGTACTCAGCCAATTCGCGTGGGGTCATAGTTCCGTCGCTGTGGACTGAATGGCTATGAAAATCGACGCGCGTCGTTGCTGGCAAAGCTCCCTCCTAATGTGCGTATAGCAGTGTGAGCCAGCGTCTGCCAGCTCACACTACATTTTATCCATTATATCATGGTAATCCGCTTAAGACTCGGGTTCTGGTTCCAGTTGCTGTCCCGCTGGCTTTTGGGTGAATAGCGACACTATTATCAGCACGGCGAAGCTCAACGGGATCGACACGATACCGGGGTTGCTGAAGGGTATCGGGGCGTTTAATGGATTCATCCCGTAGATTTTATACAGGTCTGGTGAGAATGCTATCAGCGCCAGCGCCGAGATAGTACCGGTAAAAACCGAGGCGGTGATGCCGGCAGCGGTGGTCTTCTTCCAGAAGAGCAGCATCATAATGGCCGGCAGGTTGGCAGACGCCGCTACCGCGAAGGCCAGCCCCACCAGGAAGGTGACGTTGATCCCTTTGAAGAGAATCCCCAGCACAATAGCGATACCGCCGATGATGAAGGCGGAGAACTTGCCCGCTTTCACTTTCTGGTGGTCATCCATGCGGATCTTCATGAATCTGTCCATCAGGTCATGCGCGATAGCGCCGGAGGCCGCCACGATTAGCCCGCTGACGGTGCCCAGTACGGTAGCGAAGGCGATAGCCGAGATAAACGCGAACAATACCTCGCCGAAGGAGCGTGCCAACAACGGCGCGGCCATGTTGCTATCCGCCGGATTCATCACACCATTCATCATCGCGCCTAACCCCATAAAGAGGGTAAGGATGTAGAAGAAGGCGATGGCGGCGATGGCCACGATGGTGGATTTACGCGCACTGGCCGCATTGGGTACGGTGTAGTAGCGGATCAGAATGTGCGGCAGGGCGGCTGTACCCAGGAAGAGCGCCAGCATCAAGGAGACGAAGTCCAATTTCTCAATGAAGCTGCCCTCGACTTTGAACTTCAAGCCCGGGCGCATTAATTGGTCGCCGGGGGTGAGGGTAGAGAAATATACACTCACCTTTGATCCGTCTTTGGTAACGAGTTTGGTATCTTTCCAGCGTCGTACCAGCGTTGTTTTGTCCGACAAAGCAGCCAGAAATTCAATTGGGTTGACGCCGCCACGCGGCGCTTCTTCTTGACCACGCAAGAGTTCAACGTTGCCCACCGGGCGCAGGGTATTGGTTTTCGATGCGGGGGCACCATTCACCAGTGATTTGCCATCTGCCGTATCTACCTTGCTTTGCGATTCGCGCAACAGCGTTTTGTCGCCCTTGTGGTCAACCAGGTACCAGTTCTCGGCACCGGCATTTTCTACCCGCGCAAATTTCTTTTTGGTAGCTTTATCTTCGATGACTTCGTGTAGCTTATAGGCGGGATCAGTAATACTCAATGTTTCAGCAGCTTCGGTGGCCTCCAGCGTTTTGTAGACATGCGCCGGCTGGCCGTTGATAGTTGGCTTGGTGGTGAAACCACGCACGCAGAGTACAACTACCAGTATAGTGGAGAAAACGATGAGCAGGCCGCCCTTGAGGAACTGCACATAGGTGGTGGAGGCCATACCCGCAGTGGCGACGATGGTGATCACGATTGCGCCTACGATGATAACGCCCCAGAATTGCGGGATACCCAGCAACGGCTCGACCAGTACGCCCGCTCCCACCATCTGCGGGATAAGATAACAGACGGAGACCACCAGCGTGCTGATGGCGGCGGCCAGCTTGATACCGCGTGAATTGAATTTAGAGTCCAGCGCATCGGTGAAGGTGTATTTGCCCAGGCGTTTCATCGCCTCGGCCACCACAAATAAAGCCACGATCCAGCCGGCGAGATAGCCGATGGAGTAGAGGAATCCGTCAAAACCGACGGTGGCGATCATACCACAGATACCCAGGAATGAGGCAGCAGAAAGGTAGTCGCCCGCGAAGGCGATACCGTTGACTGCCCAGTGAATCTGTCCGCCCGCTGCATAATAATCGGAAGAAGATTTCGTTTTGCTTCCCAGATAAAAGGAGAGCCCGATAACAAAGACGACAAATGCTAGAAATATACCAATAACCACGACTATTTACCTCCTTTTTCTTTTTTCTCTTCTTCTTTTTCCTGTGCTTCCAGTTTAAGCTCCATCCGGGTACACAGGGTGCTGTAGATAATCGCTTGTATCAACGCGACAGCGATCAGCGCAAACCCATAGACGGTAGCCAGATTCAATCCTGCCAGTACAATCGTGCCCATTAATTTGGGCTGCACCAGGTTGATGGCGACAAAACCGGCATAAAAAAAGCAGTAAAACACGAACATCCAGATGCCTAGCCTGGTCTTATAGGCGACGCCGTAGTCTTTGCCTGCCGGCGCTGCTGGCTCATGTAACATAGAAATCTCCCCCTTTATGAATAATGTGTGATACCTGCTTGATACAGGTATCACCAGATAGATAATTTGCCGTAGTATGCTTGTTTTTTATCACGATGTCAAATATTTGGAGTAAATCTGTCGTATTCCTTGCCTTTTGTGACTCATCGGTCGTTAATATGACACAAAAAAACCCGAGGGAGCGTAAGCTCCCCCGGGCTTTTTCCTATTTGCTATTTCCTACCCAGCCTAGAAGCGGCGGCGGGGGCGGTTGTCGCCGCCTCGGTCACCACCACGGTCGTTGCCGCCGGGGCGGGGGCCGCGGTTCTCCTGCGGAGGACGGCTGCCTTCTGCCTGGAAGCCCGGCTCACCGGCCTCAGGCATGGGGAGCATGGCTTTGCGGGAGAGGCGGATTTTGCCGTCCGGCGTGCGCTCTACCACCTTCACCACTACTTCGTCGCCGATGTTTACCACATCTTCTACCCGTTCCACACGATGGTGGGCGAGCTGGCTGATGTGTACCATGCCGTCGCGGCCCGGGGCGATCTCGACGATGGCACCGATGGGCTTGATTTCGACGACTTTGCCGACGTAGACTTCACCTTCGGTGATGTCGCGGGTGATATTCTCGATCATGCGCTGGGCTTCGGCGGCGATGAGGCCGTCGGGCGCAGCGATGAAGACTTTGCCGTCCTGCTCGATGTCGATCTTCACATTCAGGTCGCCCTGAATCTTCTTGATCACCTTGCCTCCTGGCCCGATGACGGCACCGATCTGGTCAGGCATGATCTTCATCACTACCACGCGCGGGGCGTTGAGTGACATTTCCGGTCGTGCCGCGGCCAGGGTCTTATTCATTTCGTCGAGGATGTAGATGCGGGCGCGGCGCGCACGATCAAAGGCCTCGGTGAGGAGTTCGCGTGACAGTCCGCCGCGTTTTACGTCCATCTGGATGGCGGTGATGCCTTCGGTGGTGCCGGTTACTTTGAAGTCCATGTCGCCGGAGCCGTCTTCCACACCCTGGATGTCGGTGAGGAGCATGGCGCGGGTCTCATCGCTGACCATACCGATGGCAATACCAGCTACCGGACGGGTGATGGGCACACCGGCGTCCATCAGCGCGAGGCTGCTGGCGCAGGTGGAGGCCATGGAGGAGGAACCGTTGGATTCCAACACTTCCGAAACGAGACGCAGTGCATAGGGGAAGTCCTCAATGGAGGGGACTACCGGCAGCAATGCGCGCTCGGCAAGTGCGCCGTGGCCGATTTCGCGGCGGCCCGGGCCACGCATCATGCGGACTTCGCCCACGCTGTAGGGGGGGAAGTTATACTGGTGCATGTAGCGCTTGCTCTCTTCAGGAGAGATGGTGTCGAGGGTCTGGCCGTCGCCGACGCCGCCCAACGTGAGCACGGTGAGTGCCTGCGTTTGACCGCGGGTGAAGAGACCGGAACCGTGCACGCACGGCAGGATGCCTGCTTCGGAGCTGATGGCGCGCACTTCATCCAGACCGCGCCCGTCGGGACGGATGCTGGTGTCGAGGATGAGGCCACGCAGCGCTGCCTTGATAGATTTCTCTACCAGGCCGCGGATGATTGCTTTTTCCGTGGGGAATTGAGCGATCAGTTCCGCTTCAATCTCTTTGATGAGGTCGTAGGTTGCGCTCTCGCGTGCCTGCTTGCTCGGGTTGCTGATGGTGTCCTTGATGCGCTCGTCATAGGTATGCACGGCAGTCATCAGCTCTTCGCTGATAACCGGCTCTACCACCACGAATTTCTCCGGGTTGATGAGGGCTACCAATTCTTCCTGCAGCTCGATCATCTCGAGGACGGCCTTCTCGCCGAAAGCCACTGCCTCTACCATGATGTCTTCGGCGATCTCTTTCGCGCCGGCTTCCATCATCAGTACACCTTCGCGGGTGCCGGAGACGATCAGATCCAGATCGCTGCCCAACATCTCGGTGTAGGTGGGGTTGAGCACAAACTCGCCGCCGATACGACCGACGCGTGCACAACCGACCGGACCCTGGAAGGGGACACGGCTGATCGACAGCGCGGCAGAAGCTCCGATGGTGCCGAGAATATCCGGCTGGTTCTCCTGATCGGTAGCCAGCACGGTGATGATGATCTGCACATCGTTGCGGAATGCCTTCGGGAAGCACGGGCGGATCGGGCGGTCGGTCATACGGGCGCTAAGGGTAGCGCGCTCGCTGGGGCGTCCTTCGCGTTTGATGAAGCCACCGGGGATCTTGCCGGCGGAGTACATCCGCTCGTCAAAATCTACCGTAAGTGGGAAGAAGTCGATGCCTTCGCGCGGGGCGTTGGACATGGTGGCGGCAACCAGTAAAACGGTGTCACCAAAGCGCACGAGGACGGAGCCGTCAGCCTGTTTGGCAAGACGACCCGTCTCAATGCTCAGCACCTTGCCATTCAAGGTGCGTTGTACAATATTCATCTGTCTCATCTCCTCATGGATGTTTAATCTCGATAGCAACCTGCGGCGATTATCGGCGCAGGCCAAGCTTCGCGACCAGGGCGCGATAGCGCGTAATGTCTTTCTTGATGAGGTAATTCAACAAGCGACGGCGCTGGCCCACCATCATGAGAAGACCACGACGACTGTGATGATCTTTCTTGTGTTCTTTAAGATGCTCGGTCAGATGGGAGATACGTGCACTCAACATGGCTACCTGTACTTCAGGTGACCCGGTGTCGCCCTCATGGGTGAGGTTCTCTCCGATAATCTGTTCCTTCTGGTCTTTCGTCAACGGCACTTGTTATGTTCCTCCGATTAGATATCCGCTGCATTATAACAGATGCTGGTGACAATGTAAAACGCGGGCTAATGAGTCTGAACAGTTACCCGCGTCATTACTCAATAATCTTAACCCCGATCGTATTCACATTCTTCGTTGGTGGCTTCAAAAGCAGCAACAGGAAGAAGGCGGCGACGGCGGCACCGGAAGCAATAAAGAACGCTATCGTCATCCCACTGGCCTTATATTGATCTTTAAGGAAACCCACGATGTAGGACGAAGCGACTGCGCCGACACCGAAGCCGAGGAGTACCATACCGTAGTTCATGCCCATGTTCTTTAGACCCCAGTATTCGGCTGTGAGTACTGGATAGGTGCCCAGGAAGCCGCCGTAAGAGAAGGCGACCAGCCCGATGAGCACCAGCAAGGAATATCCTTTCGCGGGTGCAACGAAGAGGATGGAGGTGCCCGCCAGCAGCGCGAGGAATATGAGGGTGCTTCTGCGCCCGGTGTGATCTGACAACCAACCCCAGAAGAGGCGGCCCAGGGCGTTGAATATCGCGATGATCATCACGGCGCTGGTGGCCAATATCACGGGGAGGCCAGCGTCTGTCCCCAGAATTTTGCCGTAAGGGATAACCATCATACCGGCGGCGGTGGCGAGCATAAAGGTGACGACGACCAGATAGAACTGCGGGGTACGCAGTACTTCTAACGGAGTAAAATCTTCTGTCTGGTGCGCCCCTTCCTTCGGTGCCGGGGGAGTCCAACCAGCAGGAGTATACCCGACCGGTGGGGTATCGATGAGCATAGCACAGCCAACGCTGACAACGATGAAGATCAATCCTATCCAGGTGAAGGTCTGCATCACGCCGACTTTAGTAATCAATATGGAAGCGATGGGGGTGAATACCAATCCGCCAAAGCCCAACGCGGAGACGATGACGCCGGTAATGAAGCCACGTTTATCCGGGAACCACTTCTGGCAGGTGGCGATGATGCTGGTATAGACCATCCCCATACCAAAGCCGCCCATGACGCCGTAGGTTATCCACATTTGCCAGGGGGCGCTTACCGGTGTGAATGAGGTGAGGATGAAGCCTAGACCCATGATGATGCCACCGATAATAATTACCATGCGGGGGTGCGAGCGGTCTTGAATCATGCCGCCGAAGGTGCTGCCGACGGTGAGGACACCCAACAGAATTGCGAAGGTGAGCGCTGCGGTGACATTATCGCAATTTAATGCCTTCATCACTGGAGCCTGAAAGACGCCCCAGATATAGGCGGTGCCCAGGCAAAGCTGGATCGTAATGCAGGCGATTACGGGTATCCACCGGTTAAAAGGATGCGGGGCCTCTTGGAACTCGCTCATGGTATTACCTCCATAAAAGATTGTGTAAATATACCGGTAGCTGGCAATAATAGCAACTGCCGTCTGTGCCAGAAAAGGAATCACCAGTATATCGGCGAAAACATGCTATCATAGGTGGGAAGTACTATGGCCGAATGTACAGATGAAGAGCTGGATTATTTTGAAGAATGTGTGGCGCGCGGGAGTACGCTGGGGGATTCCGGCAAGTTGACGGAAGCTATCGCCTGCTTTGATATAGTATTAGCACGGCTGCCCCGGCGCAGCAAATCCGGGAAGGTTCTGTATTTACCGGGAGTATTTGTCGATGCACTAATGAGAAAATCGTTTTGCCTGATTGAACAGATGTGTAACGCAGAGGCAATCCCATTGCTGGAGCGTGCCCGAGAGCTAGACCCCACTAACCCACGGATTTATGCCGAATTAGGTTACGCCCAGCTCGCCTGTGAACAGTGGGAGTCGGCGCGCATTTCGTATCAAAAGGCCGCATTTTATGATCCACTCGACCCCCACAATCTGCGCGCACTTGCCCACCTGGCAATTCTGCAGGAAGATTATCATGAGGCGCGGCGGCTGGCACATAAGGAATTGAAGCTGGCGAATAATAGTATTGAAACGCTACGCCAGTTGGCTTACGCAGAATTTATGCTGGGTAATGTGAACACCACCATTACATGTTTACGTCGGATTCTCCGCATTGATATGGATGATACCGCAGCAACATTACAACTGGTCAAACTACTGCGCCAACAAGATAAGCCTAAATTAGCGGTGAAGCTAGTGCTAGCGTATGCGCTCAGGCATCCTGCAGATGATGAAGCACGTACCATATTGAAAGAGCTGGAGTTGCAGCTTGATGACCCGAAAGAGATGGTGAAGATCGGTAAGGCGCTGCTTTCGATAAACCCAGATGATTATGAAGCGCTGGATCTCCTCTCATGGGGATATTTTCGCCAGGGGAAACTGGCATTGGCAATGGATATTATGCTGCGACTGGTAGAGATCTCCCCTGACCTGGCGAGTAATTATTTCAAAATCGCACTGTTACAACAGGCACAGAGGAATGCAAGCGCCGCAATGGCGGCGCTGCAACGGTGCGTGAATCTGGAAGCGCCAGGGTCCGAACTGGCCGAGGTGGCGCAGGAAGCGATAAAGATTCTCGATCAGCGCCAGCTGGAGTCGCTCTTTGAGCTGATGGGCAACGACGACAACCTGCGTGACGCCTGCTATCTGGAACCGGAGAAGACGCTGCTGCTGTACGGATACGCCCTGAGCCCAATGGGGTGGGAGATTCTGCACAACGCGCTGCATAGTAATGATAAGGGAATGCCACGGCGGATGAATTAAAAAATGGGGTGGTGAGCGCTATAGGGATCGCACCTATGACCTCTTCGGTGTCAGCGAAGTGTTCTACTACTGAACTAAGCGCCCGAGTCTCATGACCGGGTGATTATAACTTAACGCGGGGATTTGTGTCAAATAACATGCGGGGAAGAATAACCCCGGAAGTCTAACAATAGAGTATCATATTGATGAGAGGTATCACATGACCAAGGCATTTTCACTGGTGATCATGGCGGCATTGCTGCTGATTACAACACTTGTGCAGGCGGCGGAACCACGCGGATGGCGCGGGGACGGCAGCGGGGAATATCCCACGGCTAACCCACCAACCGAGTGGGCGAAGGACAAAAACGTTGTCTGGGCGACCCCGCTGGCAAAGTGGAGCAACGCCTCGCCTATCCTGGTGGGCGACAAGCTTTTCATTTGCGCGGAGCCGGACAGCCTGCTCTGCTTGAGCGCTACTGACGGCAAAATCCTCTGGGAGAAAACCAACGGCGCTGCTGATCTGGCCACCCCGAAGGAACAGGCAATGATGTTGCCCAAGTCTCATGGAACCATGGGCAACAGCGCACAGACGCCGGTGAGTGATGGAAAAAATGTCTGGGCACTCTTCGCCAGCGGTATCGCCACCTGCTTCACCCTCGACGGTGAGCGTGTGTGGACGAAGCAGTTGCGCGTTCCTGCCCCCTCCGCCTGGGGGTTTGATACCTCTCCGGTGCTGGTTGATGGCAAGCTTATCATCGTCTACGGCGATGTGTACGCCTATAATCCCCTCACCGGTGAGCAACTGTGGCAGGCGAAAAGCTTCCAACACTGGGGTACCCCGGTGGTGACCAGCATCGACGGTGTCAATGTACTGGTAACTGCAAACGGTGAACTTATCCGCATCTCTGACGGCGTAATCCTGGCGAAGGGGCTATTCAAGCCGGAATACAGCGCGCCTATCGTGCACGATGGCGTGATTTACTCGGTAAACACCGGCCAGAATGCCGACAAGGTTATCGCCTGGCAGTTGCCCGCCAAGATTGAGAACGATGCGCTGGTACCGACGAAACTCTGGGAGGCGACAGTGGCCAAAGACCGCTACTACGCGTCCCCGGTATACCACGATGGCGTCATCTATGTCGTTAACCGCGCTGGGCAGTTCAATGGTATCAACGCGAAAACCGGCGAGGTATTGAACAAATGGATTGCCGGGCTGGGAAATATGGGCAATGCAAAAGAGCAGTACTACCCCTCGCCCACGTCAGCGGGGAAATACCTGTATGTGAGCAGCGAAAGCACCGTGCTGATTCTCGACACCGCGAACAATTACACCGAGGTAGCCCGTAATACCATCCCCGGTAATTTCCGCAGCACCCCCATCTTCGTCGGCGAGCGTATGTACGTACGCGGAAAAACGGCGATGTACTGCATCGGGAAGTAACTGCGACTCATCCGCTATGCGGTACGTATAGTACATTAAGAGGTTCATTCATGAATAGATTCCTGTTTTCAATGATGGCAATATTGCTGCTGGCGGTTATCGGTCTGGCGGCCGAGCCACGCGGATGGCGCGGGGATGGCAGCGGGGAGTACCCGGCGGCTAACCCGCCTACCGAGTGGGCGGCAGATAAGAATATCGTCTGGACGACCCCGCTGGCGCAGCCGAGTTTTTCCTCCCCCATCATGGTGGGCGATAAGCTCTTTGTCTGCGCGGAACCGAACAGTCTGCTCTGCCTGAGTGCCACCGACGGCAAAATTCTCTGGGAGAAAACCAACGGCGTTGCTGACCTGGCCACCCCGGAAGAGCAGAAATTGCGGCTGGCTGGCTCCAGCAAGGATATGGGCAATACCACGCAGACACCGGTGAGTGATGGGGTGAACGTCTGGGCGCTCTACGCCAGCGGTATCGCCACCTGCTTCACCCTGGACGGTGAGCGTGTGTGGACGAAGCAACTAAATAAACCCTCCCCCGCGCCGCAGGGCTGGGGCTTCAATGTATCGCCGGTGCTGTCCGACGGCAAGCTCATCATCTCCTATGGCGATGTATTCGCCTATGAGCCGTTGACGGGCAAACAGCTCTGGCAGGCGAAAAGCTCACCGCACTACGGCACCTCGGTGGTGACGAAGATAGGCGACGTTTCGGTTCTGGTCACCAGTAACGGCGAGGTCATCCGCATCAGCGATGGTGTGGTGCTGGCGAAAGAGCTGTACAAAATGGAATACAACTCCCCTATCGTGCATGAAGGCATCATCTATGTGACGAAAAACGGTGCCGCCAGCGACAAGCTGAAGAGCGAGAAGGCGCTGGCGTTGCAGTTGCCGGCGAAGATCGAAAACGATGCCATCACCGTGACCCAGCTCTGGGAGGCGGCCATCCCGGCCAACCGCTACTACGCCTCGCCGGTGTACTGCAATGGCACCCTGTATGTGATGGCGCAATCCGGCCAGTTCACCGCTCTCGATGCCAAAACCGGTACGGATCTGAATAAATGGCCCGGTCGCCTGGCGAATATGGGCGGCGGCGATCTCTACTATCCGTCGTTGGCCGCTGCGGGCAAGTACCTCTATGTAAGCAGCGAGAGCACCATACTGGTGATCGACACGACGGACAACACTGAGATCGCCCGCAACCCCATCCCCGGCAAATTCCGCAGCACCCCCATCTTCGTCGGCGAGCGCATGTACGTACGCGGAAAGACGGCTATGTACTGCATCGGGAAGTAGGGATTCGACACAAATAGCACTTTGGAGGGGGTGGTGATCATGCCGATCACCACCCCTTTTATTGGCACCCATGAGAACGAGGTTGCAATTCCTTTCACCACGCGCTAAAGCACGTGGCTATAAGATCAAGCACCCTGAAGGGCGCTATCATACGGTTCAGAAAAGTCCGCGAAGGCGGACGACCGGCGCGAAGCGCCCTGCAGCCGGGATTTCAATCCCAGCGAGAAAAGATGAGGCTTTGAATTGAAACCCCGTTCTCATGGGCGGGACGCCCATGCCACGATCCTGCGGCGGAATCCGCGATTATTTGCCAATCTCGTAATCTCCAATGAAGGGGATAGCGCCGTAGCGGCCTTTCAGATATCCCAGCCGGAAGTTCTCCTCTTTGCGCACCTTGTAATCCCACAGGGAGCTGATACGCGAAGCGCAAGATTTATCTTTCTCGATGAACCACACCTGGTCTCTGCGGAATAAATCAGCATCGAGCAGCGTGGCATCATGCGTGGTGAAGATCAGTTGCGCTGATTCCGACTGATGCACCATACCGAGCAAAAACTGCGTTATCAAGGGATGGAAACTCGTCTCCATCTCGTCAATGATGAGTATCCGATTCTCCTTCATCACATCATACCAGGTACCGATAAGTGCGAACAACCGCTGGGTGCCCAGCGACTCATCCTGTAAATCGAAGACTGTCTCACTCCCGTCACTCATCGTGTGGATCGTCCTGATATTGGGCAGCGCATCGCTCTTTATATACTCCGGTTCGCTTTCTCTTATATACTCCCCCTGGCGCAATTTCCCTTCCAGTGAGACGCCCGCCCAGGCGTCATATTGATAGAAGCTTTTCTTCTCAAAGATCACCTTGCTGATGCCGACATCAGCCACCTGGACGAATTCATTCAGTTTGTCGATAAACCCTTCCTCTTCCATCATTTTTTTGGTGGTCTCCTGGAAATTCAACGCAGACGGACGGCCCGATATAGCAAAGATGTTATCCCTGAACCAGTCGAAGATGATCTTCGCGGTTGGGTGATTAAACTGCGCCGCAACGGATAAAAACAAGGCGTTAGGACGCGTGAGCTGCGCTATTTTCTCCTTGTCCCCCTTCCAGCTATCTCCATATTCAATGCCATTATCCGGCGAACGACGGAAGAGCAAGCGGGGTTTGCGCTTCGTCGCCGTCAGCCATTCCTCATGCACCCGCGTGTTATCAGCGGTGAAGCCATAGACATAACGCTCTTCACCGATCATGAACACGATTTCAAATTCGCTGGGTTCGCCAGTCGTGCTTGGATCTAGTTTGAAAGGGGTGACGTCAATCGGGTCACCTCCCTGGCTCTTATTTGCCGATTCTCGCACTAGACTCACCATGAAGATCAGCGCATCAAGCAGATTTGATTTCCCCGAAGCGTTCGCGCCATATATTCCAGCGCTCTTCAGCAGGGAGATGTCGCCCGGGCCTTGAGTTCTGAAAGTATTCTCCAGAAGTTGGTCGTCATTAGCGGCCACCAGGCTGATGGTCATCCGGTCTTTTATTGAGCGATAATTGGCCACACTAAATTCGATAAGCATTTCATCCCCTCATTATAACCACATTATAACAGATATTACACCACTTTGTGTAGTTTTTCTGCAATTTTAACAATTATTTCGGTTATTTTCTGGTTATTGCCCTCAATACCCACAATAAATATTGTCCAAAGGTTAGAATTCTGCCCTCCCCGCAACGACTTACCACCTTGCGGGTCTAACCCACTATCGGCGCGCCGGGGGTGTGCTGCGGTTTCTTTTGGGAGGTTCGTTATGCTGCGATTTTCGCTTGGATTTCTGCTGCTGCTCTGCACTACGCTGGGAACGTTGGCGGCCAGCTGGACGCTGCGCAATCCCACCGGGTTCACCTACAAGGATGAGGCTGTGCGGCTGCATCTGCCTACCCCGGCGGAGGCATTTTATGTAAAGGATGACGGGGTGCCGGTGCCGTATCAGGTCGAGGAGATCGACGGCAAACGCTGCATCTGGGTGCTGACCTCCATGAAGAAAGGCGAGTCGCATACCTTCGAGGTGGTGCCGGGGGCAATCCGCATGGAGCCGGTGACGAAGCCGGTATCATTGAAGCAGGCAGCCGACGGCTATGTGCTGGATAATGGCCTGGTGGGCATCAAGGTACCGCTCTCTGGCGACGGTTCCGCCGCCCCGATCACATCAGTAAAACTCCCCGACGGCACCTGGGTGGGCAAGGGCTACTGGAAGGTCGCCGCTGCTGCCACCAAATTGACGGCAACGGTGATCGGCGATGGCACCTGCTTCGCCAAAGTCCGCCTGCGTTATGACTTCCCCGGGCTGGCCGGGGTCTACGGCAAAACCCCCGCCTACGCCGAGATCGACGTCGCCCTCTATCCCGGACAGCGCCACGCAGTGATCGAGGAACGCCATGATACCGCTGGGCGCGATGATGCCTGGGAGTTCGACGCCGCCGCCGGCTGGAAGGCGCGCGCCTGCCGGCTGGAGGTCTTCGGCGGAGGCGCGGGACGGTCATTTAATCCGAACTCTATCCCCAAAACGCTGACTCCGCTGCCCGATGATGCCGCGAGTATCCAGAGCCGCTATGACCGCGGCGACCCACGGCTGGGCGATACGCTGATGTGGCTCATCCCCCGTGCCAACCAGGGGTACGAGGACGGCTGGCACTTCGCGCTGAACGACGGCACCAGCACGGTGGGCGTGATCCCGGCACGCGCGGGCAAATGGCTGTGGCCGCACGATAACAAAATCGCTATCAAGGTGAAGGCCAGCGAGGATTACGCCGGCATCAACTGCCCGGTCTACCGCGGCTCGCGCTACTGGTTTCTGCTCGTCGGGCCAAAGACGGCATTCGATGGCAACAACGTCGCCAGCTATACGAAGAGCTACGTCTACCAGGGGCTGGACAAGATCCTCACCGAATATGTCACCGATTACCCGGGGCAGGATACCAAAGAAGGCTTCTACGCCGGGAAATTCAACCCGATGGGGCTGAAACGCGGCTTCATGCGCGGATTCGGCGGAGACTGGGGTGGGGGCACCCCGATGGACACGCTCACGGCGGTGCAGGTACTGCTCGACCCGGATATGTACGGCGATTACTGGAGCTTCATGTCGCCTACCAACCCGAACTTCTTCACCGATTTCTACAAACCGGCCATCAACAATGTGGACAAACTGCGCGACAATCCGCGCTATGACGACCTGAAACGGCTGGCGCAAATGGCAGTGGCCGAGGACGTCTACCACTCTATCACCATGCCCGGCGGTGCCGGGCAGGAGTGCCCTGGCTACCAATCCTACGCCATGGGCACCCTGAGCGGGCTGGTAAACCGCGTGGGGGCCACGCAGATAATGCCGGACGCGAAGAAACGCATCGATGCGGCGAACAGCTTTCAGCAGCGCATCTCGCAGCCGTACTGGCCGATACGCCGTCAGCATCCCGGCGGCGATACCCACCCCGGTGGCCCAGATGGCCCGAAAGTCATCACGGTAAGTAACGACGAGGCCGCCAAATATAAAACCGAGGAGTTCCCCGGCTTCGGGGTAGTATTCCACAATAACCCCGGCACCGAAAAGGAGACCTACCTGGCTTTCAAATCCGGGCCTAATCGCGGGCATTACCACGGCGACCAGCTAAGTTTCCACTACAGCGCCGATGGTAAACCAGTGGCGGTGGATCACCACTGCTCCTACAAACCACGCGCCGGGGGCGAGCATCTGCACAATCGGCTCACCTTCTGGACCGACGACATGCCCTACGCCAACATGGACGGCTACGAGCGTGTGATCGGGCTGAAAACTTCCAAAGACGTGGACATCTCCATCGGCCAGGTGGAGAGCAACCGCCTGCGCCCCACCACACAGTTCCCGCCGGAAGACTGGGATCGGGACTACCCGCAGGTGAAGTTTGACGGCCTGCTGCAGTATCGCCGCACTATCGTGGCGATGAAGAACGGTGCGCAGGACTACTTCGTCATCCGCGACCAGTATCAGGGGCCGCAGGAGGTACACGCGGCCTTCGCGCTGCATGTGCTGGATGATAGCGTGGTGGCCTTTACCAGCGCCCCCGGGCAGGGCGGAACGGCGGACGGCACCGCACGTTTCACCGATGAGAAAACCGACTTCACCGCGCTGGGCGTGCAGCCGAACTGGAACCTCTACCAGGTGAATATTGACGCAAAAAACCCCACACAGAGCGAGGTAAAACAGGGGCTGCGCATCATCGCCGTGGAGGCACACGCGCTGACGCTCTCCGGCAAGTTGCCCGCCGGCACGGATATCAGCTACGCGCTGGTGAAGGATATTGACGCCCCGGCAGACGCGCGCAGCCTGACCGTGGGCGGCATGACGCTCTACCGCGCCTGGCCCGCGCAGGCGACGCGCACCGTGCTGCCCTGGTGGCACTACAACGGCGGCAAGGAGATGACCCAGGGGATCCGCCTGGAGACCACCGGGAAATCCGGCGAGTATATCACCGTGATCTACCCCGGCAAGGATCTCCCCGCCATGCAGCCAGTGCCCAATGGCGTACAGGTAGGCACTGATGTGGTCACTTTCGGCGGTGGCATCGATGATGCGGACGCCACCAGCTACGTCACCGTCACCCGCGCCGACAAAACACTGCTGAATCTGACCGGTGTAGAGATAGACATGGACCGCTCGCAGGGCAACGTCGGCCTCTTTGTCCCGGACACCGGCTACCCCTTCGGCGACATCCCCGACTGGCTAAGCCGCCAGCGCATGACGCCACCGGCGTGGTACAAACCGGTGCTGCCGCTGGGGTATCGGTGGTAGCACCAGTGGTGGTGGCATATATGGGTATGCCCCTACGAAAATAGGTTTTGCGGGCACTGTCCCCTTTTGTCTACCTAACCCGGCCAAGCTGGATCCAAACTCAATACACTCTTATACGGTTAATTACCATTCAATATAAATAATAACATAGCCTCGGGCAACGCCCGGGGTCGGCTCTACAAGTTGTTTAGAATATAACCAATAAGAGGCTTACCCCATCGGTGATTTCGTTCTTTAGCCCCCATAAGTGCTAATGCCGTTTTTACCGGTGATGATCATTTTGTTGATAAATATCTTGCCCGAGGCATCTACTCCGTAGACGACCTCTGTTTGCTTGTCGATTGCGGCTTCGACGGTGAACTGTTTTTTGCCATCCGGGCTACTGAAGGTAGAGCCGGGAGCGAGAGCAAAGACGATGATGCGGACAACTCGTGGGTCCGAATTAGTAACGGTTCTCGTGACGTTTTTAGAACCGTTTTTCGTGCCAGTCTTTGTCTTACTCGTAAAGGCATACTTCTGCTCACTGGATAATAGTGGCCCAGTGATATCCTGTGAGGGTTCACCGAGTTTCTCGCTTGCTTCCTGGGGCGTTTTTCCATGCCAGGAACCCATCACGGCACCGGTGTTCATGGCACCTGATATCGCGGCACAGCCGGAGACCAGTAGCAATGCAACCAATGCAACAGTTAACAGTGTGAGAACCTTCACTGTCCTTCGCATAAGACACCTCCTTTAACGAAATGGTTCCAAGTTCCAAATTCCAAGTCTGGTTTTGCGTGTTCAAACCCGCCAGCTCATCGCCCAGCCGTGAACGACTGGGCTAGTGGGCTTCGCCGATCGTCCTTCGGACGGGAACGCTTAACCTTGCCCGTCCCGCCCGAAGGGCGATTGGCCGAAGGCCTGCCAGCCCAGTCGTTCACGGCTGGGCTATGGGGTTTTGCGACATCAGTTTTTCATCCACAAATAATGAAGCTCACTCCTTTTGATCATTCCTGAGTTGTGTTACTCCACCTCTGCCCGCAGTGCCGCGTAGTCCATCGGCTGGGGGATGCCGAAGACCTCGCATTTGCGCTGCAGGTAGTAGAGATAGTTGGCGTAGCTGACGTCGGGCGGGCAACGGTGATCGACGTGGGGGATGAAGCCACCGGCGGCCACCACCGGAGCCAGATGCTCCAGCTCGCGGTCGATAGCGTCACGGCCAGCGATGAGTTTCGTCTTGTCGACGCCGCCAAACAGTACCAGCTCTTCGCCGTACTTCTCGCGCAGCTCCACCGGGTCCATGAATCCGGCACGCTCCAGCGGGAACATGATATTCACACCACCTTCCAGCCAGCCATCGATGAGCAGGCGCGGGTCGCCGTCGCAATCTACATAGAAGTCATGCACGCCGCGGTGCTTGCAGAAGTCGGTGATCTCCTTATAACGCGGTGTGAGATACTCGCGGAAGTAGCGCGGCGAGACCATGGGGCCGGCGTTGTAGGCCATATCCTCCCAGAAAGCTCCCACATCTACCGTGACATCGCGCAGCGCCAGATCGATGGTATTGATGACCATCTTCACCAGGTGGTCCATAATCTCGGCGATGAACTCCGGCTCATCGGCCACGGCAAAGCAGACGTTCTCGAAGCCCATCCAGTCACGGATGCGCCCCCACAGGCTGCCCACGCCGAGGGAGACCGGGCGGTCGCTGGCGTTGAGGCGCGTGACCTCCTCCGCCCAGTTCGCCGGGTAGCGCTCGACATCCAGGCTCAAATGCTCATCGCGGAACCGCTCCCAGTCCGCGCGCGTCTCGATGGGAAACTTGAGGAAGTGCGGGATGCTGGAAGAGCCGTCGGTAAAAACCTGACAGATGACGCCCTCATGGTCGCGGACGATCTGGTACTGGTCATGCTCTTCCAGCACTTCTCTCGTGAAGCTGGGATTGATATCCACGCCAATCGGCACATGGGCGAAGGTATCCAAGTGGAAGAATTTGTCTCCCTGCCAGTTATTAGTAACATGTTTCGGCATCCCCTGCTGCTGCCAGGCGGGGAAATTCTCCTCCCACCAGCCGAACTCCATATTCACCGGGTGGTCAGCTTGCTGAAAGTGAATCACGCGCCGAAATCGCTCCCGCTGGGTGAGCGTGGACTGCGCGGGTGAGGTATACAATGGGCCGGTTTTAGCAGGCATAGTTGAACTCCGAATTATAACGTTTTTGATTGGGCAATTGTAACGTTTAGTTATGGATTGTACAAGGGAGTATGGATCATATTTTCATTATAACCACGAAATACACGAAAGGCACGAAAAGGGGAATTTTCTCATCGAAGTCGTTTCCACTACCCAATTCCCCTCCCGTGGAGGGGTGCCCGAAGGGCGGGGTGGTTATTTGCACATCAAAGTCCAATAGAGGGTCAAATTGCAGAGATAACCTGTACCCCAGGCGCTGCCCGGGGCTGTAGAATTCCAGCCCTTCGGGCAAACGGGGTTACCCAGCAACACCTACCACATAGTCCGTTCTCAGGGCAGGATGCCCATGGCACGGTTGCCCAAAGGGTATACATCCGGTAACCCTTTGGGCAAATCAAGAACAAGCTATTTCGCCATCGGCGGTTCCATACCGGGGTTGATTTCGGGCGTTACTTCCGGTTTGGGCATCGGGGGGACGTCGATCACCGTGGGTTTGGGGGCGGTGTCGAAGACTCCCGACATGCCGGGGACGTTTTTCACCAGGTCTTCCAGCTTCAGGCCGGTCAGCGCCTCCACCATGGGGGGGAGCTGGGCAATTATCTGGGTGATGTCGCCGGTGAGCTTGCTGGCACCGCCGCCGGGGCCGTTGCCGGTGCTGACGATGACCATCTTCTCGGTCTTGGCCAGCGGGCTGGCGACGGCGGAGGCGATGGCGGGCATTTTGTCGATGAACATCTGCGCGATAGCCGCGGAGTTGTAGAGCTTCCACGCTTCGGCTTTCTTGGACATCGCCAATGCTTCGGCCAGACCCTGGGCGCTGATGACTTCGGCCTGGGCGAGACCGCGTGCTTTGTTGGCGTCGGCTTCGGCGAAACCGGTGGCCTTGATGGCGTCTGCCTGCCCGAGTGCGGTGTTGCGCAGGCGGTACTGCTCGGCGTCCGCCAGCTGCTGGATGCGATAGCGCTCGGCTTCTGCCGGGGTCTGTACGGTAGCGTTGAGTTCCTTCTGGCGGCGGGTGATTTCCTTCTCCTGCACCACGATCTGGTTCTCTTTTTCTACCACCATTACCTTCACCTGCTCGGCAGTGACCAGCTGTTGCGTCTGGTATTTCTGCAGGTCGTAGGCGAGGTCAGCGGCAGCTTTCTGCTTGTTGACGCCCGCTGAGTAGTCCGCCAGTTTCATCTTATAGTCTCGGTCCGCTTCCGCCACCTGGGTGTCGGCCTGGTATTTCGCCGTCTGTCCTTCCTGGTTCGCCTGGGCGCTACGGATAACCGCGTCGCGGTTGGCTTCCGCCTCGCCGATGAC
>JBBQQW010000015.1:0-23846 GCA_038215455.1 Armatimonadota bacterium | reverse complement strand
TGTACTTTAATACGCAAATTCACGAATTAGACCCCTGAATACAAGACTAATATCTGTGTACCGTGTCAGATTAAATGACAAGGTGACGAGGAAGTAGTCTCTGTTACCAGCTTGGAAAATCAGTTTTGGAGGATGACATGTTTAAAATAGTTCGGCTCACGTTGTTACTGGCATTAATTGCCATGTGTGTGTTAGTGCAGGCGGCTGATGCCCCGTTTAGCGGGCGTATCGCTGTCTCATTAGCGGGGGCGCTTTCATACCCATTTGGGGTGAAGCAGGTTCCAGAGAAATCGTTGAATGTCAACGCCGAAAGCACCAAAAACACTTTCAGCGACGTCTGGGGTGAGTGCAGTCGTTATAACAAATCGATGCACCTGGGCGCTATTTCTGTTAAAGAGATCACCGCCACGCGAATGCAGTTCACTATTGACATGACTATAAATGGTGACGCATGGATTAAGGGTGGCACTGCCCAGTATATCGTCGACGTCACACGCAAGGACGGGGTCCTGACCGGTACCTATACAGGCACAAACGAGGGTGTGACTGGAAAGTGCGACGTAACAGGCAAAGTGGAAGGCATTGAGCTACCCCCGCAGGAAATTGATCCGAACTGGAAACCCATTGAAATAGGCGAGCACCCGCGTATGCTCTTCCGCAAAAGCACATTGCCGGAACTGAAGAAGAAGATGGCGACCCCCTTCGGCAAGGCGCTCACCGACATGATGAAGAATTCTGGTGACCCGGTGGCACTGGGCATGATGTATCAGCTCACCGGCGACAAGTCGTATGCAGACCGTGCCATTGATGCCACCCAGCGGGTAATGGATGACCGTGATGGTGGTGCCTTCGCACTGGGACGCTTCTGGGGCTATCGCACGGTATTGGTGGGCAATGCCTACGATCTCTGTTATGATGCCTGGCCGATAGACTTCAAGGAGCGGGTGGAGAACTATCTGGACTGGATTATCTATAAATGTATCTATCGCGGGCACCGCGTAGGCACGGTAAACTGGGCACCGGGGAGCAACTACACCATGGTCATCCAGCCGGGTAACGCCACTGGCGCTATAGCACTGTGGGGCGAGAAGGGCGGCAAGCCACTGGAGCCGCTGGCACCACGTATGGATATTCCGCGCCTGACCCCGCTGGTGGATGCACCGGCAGCCGGGGTACCAGTGGTGACGCTGGAAGATAACAAAATCCCGACGGAATGGCTCCTCGCTGGCCCGTTCGAGCAGCGGGTGAACCAGCATGTAACCCCTTATTATGATTATCAGGATGTAGATTGTCTGGCATCGGTAGGCGGCGAGGCAAAAGTGAAGCCTGTGCCGGGCATGAAAGTTCAATTTAAGAATCAGACCATCGAATGGAAGTCGATCTCGGCAGCTAAAGACCCCAAACTATTCTTCAGTCGCTTTGATGCCAGTAAATCGAAGGTAATTTTGGATTCATCGGCAGTGCCGGGGTCCAGAGAGAATATGCATATTTACTACTACACGGAAGTGCTGGTAAATGACCCCGGGTACTACGAGGTTCCTTTAACATTCTACGAAGGGCGTTGTTTCATTAACGGTACGCGGTTGTTAAATGGTGATATCGTTTATCTGGATAAGGGACGCTATAGCGTGCTGCTACCGGTAGCAATGGCAGACGGTGAATACACCGCATCATTCACCATGCGCAAAACGACCGAGGAAAAGGCCACCGCATATTATGCGGATCCAACACGACAGACTACCTTCGAGAAGAATAAAAAAGCTTATGACGCAGCACTGGCTACCTGGGAGGCCAATGGCGAGCGCAACCAACAGTGGATCAGTAACGCAGATATGCTGCGCCACCTGAACTACATGAATATCCAGTATGGCATGGGCGACGGCGGTTTCCAGGGCGAAGGTGAAGGCTATACGCTGGAATGTGCGGCGGTGGAGCATGACTTCGCGGTGCAGTATCAGAATGCCTTTGGGCGCAGCATCACTGGACGCCCGGACATCAGCCACTTTGCTCCTCGTTACGTCATGACAACTATCTGGGATACCGCCAACAATAATAAAGGAATTGACCGTCCTATCAACCAGACTTATGGTCGTGGTGGTGGTATGACCATCAGTGGGCGTTATTTCACCCGTTCAATAGCACTTTGCCCGAAGGAATGGCAGCCAGCGCTGCTCTGGTTCTGGATGAAGCGCGAAGGGACGACGATAGACGAAGTATGCACTGAAGCTGGCGCGAAAAAGCTGTTCGGTAAGGGTGAATATGATGCCATGTCACGTGTGCAGGCATTCATTAATTTCCCGCTGGATGTTGATGCGAAAAGCCCGGATACTATCATGCCGCATACCTGGTACGCCTCCGGTAAGGGGCTGTGCGTATTCCGTGATAACTGGAATGACAATGTCAGCACCGTCGCGCAGATTTACGCCAAACAGGGGATGTCTAACGGGTGGAATCAGTCGGAAGCAGGCTGCTTCCAGATTCGTGGCCTGGGGCATGAGTGGGCATATAAAAATAATGATGGTCTGGGAAAGACGGGCACACGCTGGTTTGATAACGTTGTCATCCTGCCGGAAGACGACATGGAGACCGGCGAGAATATGCAGGTCACTAAGTTCGTCGGTGATGAGAAGACCGGCTCCGGTGCAGTATCTATCGACATGGACAAAATGCTCCGCTCTAAAGGCGCAGACATCCACGGTGTACGTAGTTTCGCTGCCGACTACGGTGTCGAAGGCACACCCGCAGTCTTCGCCCTGGTCGATCATATCACCGGTGGCAAGTCCAAGGTATGGAATTTCCAATTGCCCCGTGAAGCAGGGAACAAGCTGAGTGTTGACGGCAATACCTTCAGCATCACTAACGGAGACATCACCTTTAAGGCGACCTTCGTCGGCGATAAGGATGTGAAGATTGCCACTAAAACAGTGGATGTGAGCGCGGATGCGCACGCGGGTACGAAGGCGTTCGCTACCTCATTGCAGGCAACCAGTGCCGACGGCAAGGGGGGAGACTTCTTTGTAGTGATGACACTGCAGAAAGGTACTGCAGCGGAAGTGAAGACAGAAGGCGAAGGATTGAACTCAAAAGTGACCGTCGCCGGTAGGACGATCACCTTCGACGGTACGATCCTCAAAATCACGAAATAGTGAGTGAAACGAAAGACGCCCTCTTCGCCACAGGATGTGGGGAGGAGGGCGTCTTTTTTTGTTTTACCCCTCCGGCACCAGGCAATTCGGCCCGTTGCCGATCAGATCAGCACGTTTGGCGGCGCGGAGCGCGGTGCGGGCTTTGTTGTGGAATTCCGGCTTCTGGCAGAGGAGCAGGGCGCGTTGCAGCGCTTTCTCGCGGTCGCTGCGCGCCACATAGATGGGCTTCTCGGTGAAGGGGTCTACGCCGGTGTAGAACATCGCCGTCGCCAGTGTCAGTGGGGTGGGGTAGAAGTCCTGCACCTGCTCCGGGGCGATGCGCTCGCGTCGCAGGTAGACTGCCAGCTCGATCATATCCGCCAGTGTGCTGCCCGGGTGCCCGCTGATGAAGTACTCTATCACCTGATATGGCCGCCCCGTGCGCGTGGTGCAGGAGCGGAAGTGCGCCAGGAATTGCCGGTACACCTCTGGTGGATACTTGTGCATGGCGCGCAGCACGCGTGCGGAGATATGCTCCGGGGCGATCTTCAGCCGGCCGCCCACGTGCGACTTCACCAGCTCCTCGATGTACCCCTTGCCGCCGGGTGACAGCGCCAGGTCGCAGCGGATGCCACTGGTGATGAAGAGGTGCTTCACCCCCGGCACAGTGCTGGCGGCGCGCATTAATTCCAGCAGCGGGCCGTGGTCGGTGCGTAAATTTTCGCACAGGGTGGGGAAGAGGCAGCTTTTCCCAGTGCAGCGCGCACGCCCCAGCTTGCACCCGGTGCCGTACATGTTGGCCGTGGGGCCGCCCAGGTCACTCACCGTGCCGTGGAAGTCGGGGTCGTGCGTCAGCCGGGCGATCTCCGCCAGCACATTACCCGCACTGCGCGAGCTGATGGCCGTGCCCTGGTGCGCCCCCAGCGCACAGAAACTGCAGCCACTGTAGCAGCCACGGTGGGTGGTGATGCTGTCCTTGATCATCTCGTAGGCGGGGATGGATTGCCGGTATTCCGGATGCGGGTGCCGGGTGAAGGGCAACGCATAGATAACGTCCAGCTCTGCAGTGGATAGCGGTGCCGCTGGCGGATGCACCAGCAGGTAACGCTCGCCGTGGCGCTGCGCCAGCACCGTGGCCAGGTCAGGGTTGGTCAGGTTGTCGATGTCGCGTGTCATACGGCTGAAGGCCAGCTTGCCTTCTGGGGTAGGCGGGGCAACTTCCTCATAGCTGGGCAACTCATGCACGTCGACAATTCCGTCAATTGTTTTGCGCATCTCCGCCGTGCCGCGTATAGCTGCCAGCGGCTCTCCCAGGCGCAGCCGCATGGCTACCTCGGCCAGTGCACGCTCGCCCATGCCGTAGACAATGAGGTCGGCTTTCGCATCCACTAATAGCGAACGGCGCACCGCATCAGACCAGAAATCGTAATAGGCGAAGCGGCGTAACGACGCCTCCACTCCGCCGAGGATCACCGGCACGCCCTTGTAGGCGTGGCGCACGCAACTGGTGTAGACGATAGAGGCGTTAGCGGGCCGTATCCCGGCCTTGCCCCCGGGGGTGTAGGCGTCATCGCTGCGCATCTTGCGCATGGCGGTGTATTTCATCAGCTGGCTATCCAGGTTGCCCGCGGTCACCCCCCAGCAGAGGGCAGGCCGCCCCAGCACACGGAAGGCCTCCACATTTTTGGGGTCCGGCTGCGCGATAATCCCCACGCGGTAGCCCAGGTACTCCAGCCAGCGCCCGATAATCGCCGCGCCGAAGGAGGGGTGGTCGACATAAGCATCGCCGGTTACGAGGATAATATCGCAACATTCCCACCCCCGCGCCGTCATCTCCGCCCGATTCATCGGCAGTGGAGGCGTGTTCAATGGTGGCACAGTACCCGGCACGCGCCAATATGGAGAGTCAATAGTCGCTATTTCATTCACATCTCCAGTTTACACGGTGGGTGGTGTGAAGGCAAGGTGTGGTGCAACATGCAAGCGTAGCATGGGAGCGACGCCAATGGCACGGGGTTCTACGTAAACCGTCCAATAGACTGCAGTGCTTGGTTCAGGGGGGTGTGGTTGTCTACTGAGATCACCTCGATGCCGGCGTTGATGGCGGCGTTGAGGAGGCGTTTGTGGGCGGTGCGGCTATCATTGGCTGCTTTGACCTGGGATTTGAGGTCAAAGCCTTGCGTGAAGATGGTGATTGCCGATGGTACCTTGGAATGGGCGGTTGCTTCTTCCATCTCCTCGATGTTGTACTGGCTGGGGTCGAGCAAAACCAGCAGGAGTTGGGCGGATTTGCCGCGCAGGTTCAGCAGGGCACCGATAAGCTCGATATCCAGCGAGGGGGTGATGACGATGCTGGTGCAGCGGCGCGAGGATGGCGCTTCGTTGCTTAGCAGCGTTTTGGCCAGCGTCGCTTTGCCGTCGGCTTTCGCCAGCGCCAGCGTCTCCAGGGCGCGGTGTAGTTGCCGCTGGCCGGATTCCTGCGGCAACTGCACCATCTTCTCGCCGGTGGTGAACATGCCCATCTGGTTGCCCATGCCGATGACGTGGGTGATAATCGAGGAGGAGAGCGTGATGGCATTCTCCAGCGTGGAATGGTAGCCCACTCCCTCATGGACGGCCTCCTGCAGATCCAGGATTACCTGCACGGCTCCGGCGTTGCGGTATTCAAATTCCTTTACTACCATATTGCCCGAGTGTGCGGAGGCTTTCCAGTGGACGCGGCGCAGATCGTCGCCCTCGGTGTAGGGGCGGATGCTGTGGAACTCCGCGCTCTCTCCGGCACGGCCAGATGGCCGCACGGCGGACTCTTGCCGGCCACCGCCTCCGGCTAGCAGGGCGTCGGGCATGGGCAGTGCGCGCGGATAGACTATCACTTCCTTATCTATGTCAATATTGCGGGTGACGTAGATAAGGCCGAATGGATCATAGCTTTGTAGCTCAATCGGCCCGAGTCGGTAAAGCCCGCGGTAGGGGAAACGCAGCATGTCGGGTATCTCCAGCTCGCGCTTTCTCCCCCCCAATTGTTTCACCGTCTGCCGTTTGCCGCCGATAGTGGCGGTAGCGGAGCGCGTGTCCTCCAGCAGCATGGTGAGTTGGCGGTGGCTGGTCTCATCGTTGATCAGGTTGGTGTGATTATCATGTAGCTCCAGCATGCGCCAGTAGGCTTTTTCCTCGCGTATCTGCAGCGTGGTGGGCAATGGGTCGCCACTGGTGATGGTGGAGGAGTGGACTTCACGGGTGATCTCCATGTTTTTGATGCCGCGCACCGCCAGTGCCCAGGCCGAGAGCAGCGCCACCATGATGATTACCGAGAAGATATACATGATGACCGAGGCATGCACGAAGCCAATGAGGCTGGTGACGAGGAACCAGATGCCGATTATTCTCCCCTGGCTGGTTAGAATTCCCATCTATTGCATCCTCATCTATAAGCTATGGTTCGGGGAAGGAGTTCTCGGCGGAGAGCTTCTTCTCAAAAAGTCGTGCGAAAACGAAACGGCGTATGAAGCCGAAATTGTTGAAGATACGGAAGACCAATGCCACCATGATGGCAACGGCTACATGCTCAATGCGTAGCGTATTGCCCAGATAGAGCAAGCCCGCCGCCAGCACTGCATTGGTGAAGAATCCAGTGACGAAGACACGGTCGTTAAAATGCCCCTCGGCAAGCGCACGGATGGCACCGACGATGGAGTCGATGCCCGCCACCAGCGCAATGCCGATGTATGAGGTGTATTCCGGCTTCAGGATAATATGCTGCTGGGGCAGGAATACCGCCATGAAACCTAAAAATAGTGCGAGAATTGGTAGCCACATAAGCTTAAGGATACCGGCAACGGCGTCTAGCGTCCGGTGCCACCCTCCTTCTTTACGGCGTTCGGATCAGTAACTATTTTGCTCGATTCCAGCGGAGCGAGCACATTCAGCGCTGGCAAAGTGATGCTGGTCTTTTTCTCCACCTGCACTTGAATCCCGAGGAGGGTCAGGTTATCCAGCACCCCCTGTGGAAGCTTCACAGCGCCGTACAGTGTGTCGGTCTTGCCGATAGCCAGCACCTTGAAGGGGGGGGCCACCTGGTGGCTGTTCACCATCAGCACCGGGCCGACGCAGCGGATGGGCGACATACCGGTCACGCGCTCGCCGTTGATGCTGATAGCCTCCGCACCGGCAGCGCGCAGTTCATTCACTAGCATCATCATATCCCAGTCATGCATGATCATTGGTTTCATATCACCGCTATCAGTGGGGAATTTGGTGTTAGTAGTGTCATCAATGGTGATGATGATCCCCGGGCCTACCACCGGTGCGGCACCGGCGCGCATGCGCAGGTCGTCGATCTCTTTCTGCACAGCAGCGCTTTTCTCGGACACGGAGGAAGAGTTCTTTGCCGCTTCATCTTTTTCGCTACGCAGCTTGGTTATCTCATCCTCATACTGCTTGTTTTCTTTTTGCAGCGCGGTGAACTCCTGCGGTGTGGCGGTGATGCGATCCGCGCTGGTCTCATCCTTCACACTATTGCTGATCACCATCAGGGCGATGAGTGCACCCAGCGCCAGGCATACCAGCGTCACTGGCAACACCCAGGGTTGTGGTTTATTTATTGGTACATGTACTCTCATTGGTTCCCCCTCTCGATTGGGGTACGCAGGATATATGTCCCGCTCAGGTTTTTGTTATCTACACTGATTACATTCAAGTAATTCAGTTGCTCAAGTGTATTACCCGCTTCTATAGCCTGGTCTATCAGGTTTGAAATTACATATGCCTTCTGGGCGGGGTAGGTCATTGGGCCATATTCTATGCTGAAACCATTGGTCAATTCGTAGGTTATACCGCTCTGCTCGTCTATCTTCACTGATGCCAGCTCCAGCACAATACCACTATCGGTCTGCGTGGGAACCGCTGCTACCGCAGCCAATGCCGGTGCCACGTAGGCATCGGTCAGCTGCTTCCCCATATTTGCTTCGTCCGGCTCTTCTACTCCAGCCAGCACCGGCACGGCATTGCTCGGGGGCACCGGCCTAGTGAAAAGGTAGCCCTTTTTGTCGAGATACATCGGTGGCTCACTGGTACCGATACGGCACACTGCTTTGCGCTCATTCACCAGCAACAGCAACGTCCCCATGGAGCCGCGTTCCACCGTCACATTGTCGACCCTTGGATCCTGCGATTTTATCCGTTTCGCTATCTGCGCCAGATCGGCACGGTAGTAGTTCGTCCCCGGCTTCACATCGGCCAGATTAATCACTTCCTCCGGGGTCATAGTTTCCGCATTCCGCACATCCATGCGATAGATGTAATAGCGTGGCGAGAACCAGGCGATGATTAGCGCCTCCACCACGAAGGCGATGATCAGCACCCAGGCGAACGTCCATATCTTGCGATATAACGCCAGACGGCTTCGACGCCAGCGCATTTTGGCAGCAACCAGCTCATTATCTGGGTATACTGTCGGTGTTACCGCGCTATTCTTTTCGTCAGAGCTAGACATAGTTTGATCCCCATGCCCATGAGTAGCATCTTCTCCCGCAATTCTATTCTGATTATACCCGCTACTATGTCGCATTACCTGTGCTCTATTCCCCGTGCATCGTTAATAAGCATGTCCATTAATTCGCTGAAACTTATACCCACGGTACGCGCACAGAGCGGTACCAGGCTGGTGTCAGTCATCCCCGGCAGTGTGTTGGTCTCCAGCACGATCAGGTCATAGTCAGTTACTATCATATCTGTGCGCGAGATCCCACGCAGGCCCAGGGCGCGGTGCGCCTTCAGCGCTAGCTCCGCGGCACGCTCTGCCTGCTCTTCCGTCAGCCGCGCCGGGCATATCTCCTCGGTGGCCCCGGCGGTGTATTTCATCTCGTAATCATACCAGCCGCTTTGGGGGACTATCTCCACGGCAGGCAACGCCCGCAGCACCTCGGTACCCAGCACTGGGACGCTGATCTCCATACCGCGCACAAACTCCTCGATCACCAGCTCGCAATCAAATGCAAACGCGCTGCTCAGCGCATCCTCCAGCTCTTCCTCGTTGTTTACTAGCGATATGCCCACGGTGGAGCCTTCGTTGGCGGGCTTCACCACACAGGGGAAGCCGATGTTGGTGTTCACCACCGCGCCGATATAGGCCTCATCAATGGTGGCGATGATCCCTTTGGGGGTGGGGATACCTGCGTCACGGTAGATCGCCTTCGTCATCCCCTTGTGCATCGCCAGGGCGCTGCCCAGCACCCCACTGCCGGTGTAGGGGATGTGCAGCAGATCCAGCAACCCCTGCAGCCGCCCGTCTTCGCCTCCGGGGCCGTGGAGCATCAACATTGCTACGTCTATCACCCCGGATAGCGCAGTGATCTGTGCGATATCGCCGGTGAAATCTATCGTGGTGACATCGTATTTATCCTTGTCCAGCGCGGCGGCGGCATTCGCTCCACTGCGTAGTGAGACCTCGCGTTCGCTGGATATTCCGCCCATTATTACTGCAACGTGTAGTTTGATCATGGCAACAAATACTTTCCGGTCATTAATTCCTCTACATTATAACTGTTTTCCTCAATATATGGCGGGATTTGGCACTGATTTCTACTACATTTTTCAATGACAGGCTGGTTTATTCGATACAACATGCCGGCAGTACCCATGGGATGCTCGAAACTCGCATTCTAAAAACAGGAACCGACGTACATGGTGGCGAAACCATAGCTATTGCACACCTTCGGAGGTAATAATTTGCTGACTGATTTAGATATCGTTCACGCGCACACCGCGCGGACTATCACTGAGATCGCCGGGGAACTGGGGATACTGGACTCCGAGCTGGAGCAATACGGACGTGTGAAGGCGAAGATCGAGCTGAGCATCCTCCAGCGGCTGGCGGATAAGCCGGAAGGTAAGCTGGTGGTGGTCACCGCCATCACCCCCACACCGCTGGGCGAAGGCAAAACGGTCACCACCATCGGCCTCGGGCAGGCGCTGGCCAAGACCGGGCGGCGCGCCTGTATCACGCTGCGGCAGCCCTCATTGGGGCCGGTCTTCGGCATCAAGGGTGGGGCGGCGGGCGGCGGCTATTCGCAGGTGCTGCCCATGGAGGACGTCAATCTGCATTTCACCGGCGATATCCATGCCATCGGCGCGGCGAACAACCTGCTGGCGGCCTTTATCGACGCCTCGCTGAAGCACGGCAACCCGCTGCGCATTGACCCGCAAACCATCACCTGGAAGCGCGTGGTGGATATCAGCGACGGCTGGGCGCTGCGCAATATCGTGGTGGGCCTGGGGGCTGACCTCCCCGTACAACGCCGTGGCGGCGTGCCGCGCGAGACCGGTTTTGACATCACTGTGGCCAGCGAGGCGATGGCGGCGCTGGCGCTCACCAGCGACATCCACGACCTGCGCCAACGTCTCGGGCGCATCATCGTCGCCACTAACGTCGACGGTAACCCAGTGACCGCCGAGGACTTGCGTTGCGCTGGGGCCATGACGGTGTTGCTGCGCGACGCCATCAAACCCAACCTCATCCAGACGCTGGAGGGCACCCCGGTGCTGGTACATGCCGGGCCGTTTGCCAATATCGCCCACGGCAACAACAGCGTGCTGGCCGACCGTATCGCCCTGAAACTCGCCGACTACGTGGTCACCGAGGCGGGCTTCGGCGCGGATATGGGTGCCGAGAAGTTCTGCAATATCAAGTGCCGCCAGAGTGGCCTGCGCCCAAGCTGCGCGGTAGTGGTGGCCACCGTGCGCGCGCTGAAGATGCACAGCGGCAAATACACCGTCACCCCCGGCAAGCCACTTGACCCGCGCCTGGGGCAGGAGGATATGGAGGCGCTGGCCGCCGGCATCGGCAACCTGGAGAAGCAGGTGGAGAACATGCTGCTCTTCGGCATTCCGGTCGTCGTCGCATTGAACAGCTTCCCCACTGACACCCCCGCCGAGGTGGCCTACATCCGCGAGCGCGCACTGGCCGCCGGGGCATCAGCCGCCTGCGTCAGCGATGTGTGGGCACGTGGGGGCGAGGGCGGTATCGAGCTGGCGGACGCCGTGGTCGCCGCCTGTGCGCAGCCATCGGAGTTCAAGTTGCTCTACGCCGATGACGACAGCATCAAGGAGAAGATCGAGGCCATCGCCACTAAAATATACGGTGCCGACGGCGTCAGCTACACCCCGCTGGCCGAGGAGCGTATCAAACGTTACACCGCCTGGGGCCTGGACAAACTGCCCATCTGCATGGCCAAGACCCATCTCTCGCTCTCGCACGATCCCAAGCTGAAGGGACGTCCCACCGGCTTCACCATCCCCATCCGCGACATCCGCCCCGCCGCCGGTGCCGGCTTCCTCTACCCGCTAGCCGGAGAGATGGCCACCATGCCCTCATTGCCCAGCAACCCAGCCGGCGCGCATATCGATATTGATGAGAACGGGGAGATTGTGGGATTGAGCTAAGGATAGAGCACGTCGTGATCATACCTTCTTTTTGTTTGAACCACGATTCGCATGATTAGAGGATTATCCATGCTCTATTTGTCTACACCGTTGGATAGCCTCGGTAGTAATGGTTTACCTAACCCCACGGCCCCCTTCCCGTGTCGGGAAGGGGGCCGTGGGGTTAGGTCGACCTGGGCTAACGCCATAGATACGATTCAGTTTCTTATCCCCCAGATAATGAAGCGCACTTCAATACTGATTCCTGCTCACAAGCTTACCACTTCATCCCACCTTAATCTCCACCGCCGGCGGCTCGTGTAGCGTGTTGTGGATAAGGCATTTTTCTACCGTCGCTAAAAACGGCGCTTTCATTTCTTCGGCGATGCCCGCTGGTACGGTTACGGTCACCACAAAGTCCACCAGACGCGCTGGGTGCTCTGCCTTGGCGTACTCGGTGGTGATTTCCATGCCGGTGGGGTCGATATTGTGTTTGGAGCAGAAGTAGGACGCATATATGCCCGCGCAGGTGCCCAGGCTGGTGGCCAGCAGCTCCGGTGGGGTGGGGCCGGAGTCGTCTCCACCGCTATTCACCGGTTGCCCGACGATGATGTTATGGCCACGGATGTCGGTCTCAAAGCGCATCGGGCCGGTTAGTTTACTGGTGATCTTCATGGTAGTTCTCCTTTATCTGATGAGTGCCAGCTCAAATGCCTGCTCGATGTTCTGCAGCGGGTGGCATTTGACGCCGGGCTTTTTGCCGGGGTATTTGCCCGGTGGGGTCAGGCAGCTGGTGAACTCCAGCCGCGCGGTCTCGGCGAGGCGACGGTCGGCGTGGGATACTGTGCGGATCTCGCCGGTGAGGCCCACCTCGCCGAAGCAGACCATGCCCGCCTGCACCGGGACATCGCGGAAGCTACTTGCCACCGCCAGTGCCACTGCCAGGTCGGCGGCCGGCTCGGTCAATTTCAGCCCGCCGGGGACGTTGATGAAGACATCATATTGCCCGAGTGGCATTCCGGCGCGCTTCTCCAGCACAGCCAGGATATGCGCTACGCGGCGGATGTCGATGCCGTTGGCGTTGCGCCGTGGTGCGCCGAACCCACCGCTGGGCGTCACCAGCGCCTGCACCTCGGCTAGCAATGCCCGCGTGCCCTCCATCATGGCCACCACAGCGGAACCGGGCATGCCCACCTGGCGTTCGCTGAGGAAGGCGGCACTGGGGTTGGGCACCTCTACCATACCGCGGTCATTCATGGTGAAGATGCCCAGCTCATGCGTGGAGCCGAAGCGGTTCTTCACCGCGCGCAAAATGCGGTAGCTGAAGTCGCGGTCGCCATCCAGCTCCAGCACTACGTCCACCATATGCTCCAGCACGCGCGGGCCAGCGATCTGCCCTTCCTTGGTAACATGGCCGATGAGCAGGATGGTGGCACCCGATTCCTTGGCCGCACGGATGAGGCGGAGTGCGGCGTTGCGCACCTGGCTCACCGCGCCGGGTGCCGATTCTATGTTGGCATCGAAGGTGGTCTGGATGGAGTCCACCACCACAAAGGCCGGCTGCAGCAGCGCGATGTGCTGCAGGATAGACTCCAGCTCGGTCTCCGCCAGCGCCAGCATCTCCTCATGGATGGTGCGCAGCCGCTCCGCACGCATGCGCAGTTGCGGCAGCGACTCCTCGCCAGTGACGTAGAGCGCACGATGCCCGGCACACGCCAGCGCATAGCCTACCTGGAGTAACAATGTGGATTTGCCCACCCCCGGCGTACCAGCGAGCAGGATAGAGGAGCCGGGCACGGCACCGCCGCCGAGCACGCGGTCGAACTCGCCCAGCTTCGTCTGGCGGCGCGGCTCTGTCCCTGGCGGCACGTCGCTGATGGCCACCGCGGAGGAGTGGCGCAGCGCATTCATCGGCTTGCCGCTGACGGACTTGGTCTTCACCACAGCCGCGATGGCTTCCTCAATCAGTGCGCCCCACGCCCCGCAGTCCGGGCAGCGCCCCGCCCAGCGCGGTTGCTGGCAGCCACATTCCGAGCAGACATAGATGATGTTTTTCGGCATGGAGGTATGGTAGCATATTTAGTTCCAAGTTCCAAGTTCCATGATTCAAAATTTTCATAACCAGGTACCTATTCGGTAAACGAAGTAATAAGATGTTTGCCATATTCAGAGTAACTGCCTGCTTCTATCCGTCAAGAGTGTTACACCCTCTATCTTTTAACCAAATTTGAGGATACGTGGGATTTTAAAGATGCGGGATGGTTGAAAGCTATTTATGTAATTTGTCTATTATACTGTTTGCCGAGATGAGGGCATTGTCGGTTGTTTCAAAGAAAGATTTTTCGCCAACTGCTGACATATACCCACTGTTTGACAATAACTTAATAGGTTGGGCATTTAATTCTGAGTACAGAAGCACAATTTTCCGCTCCTTGCACCATTTCTCCAGTTGTTTCAAGGCATTCAGGGCAGTCGCGTCCATGCTTGTTACTAATTTCATTCTGAAGATTACTACCTTTACGCTGTTGCTTAATTCGGTTAGCAAATTATTAAAAGAATTGGTCATTCCGAAAAAAAGTGGGCCATTGATCTCGTAGAGAATTATTTTTGAATCCAGGTGCTTGTGCAGGTCCTCACCGGAATAGTCATCTTCATCATCTTCATCAGTAGCGATATATTGATGAGCCTCTTTGTAATCACTACTGATGTTCGAGATTAGTGTATTTTCTGACATTCTACGGACAAATAGGCACATTGCAATGATCATGCCGAATTCTATAGCGATTACTAAATCAAAGCATACCGTGAGGGTGAAGGTCACTAGCAGCACAGTGATATCGCTCTTCGTTGAAGTAAGTAGACCCTTAAATGATCTCCATTCACTCATGTTGTAGGCTATCATGATGAGAATCGCTGATAAGGTAGCCATCGGAATAAGCTTGGCAAAAGGCATAAACAATAATAGTATCAACAGAAGTACAAGAGAATGGACAATGCCGGCTAATGGAGTGCGGCCACCATTTTTTACATTAGCCGCTGTACGTGCAATTGCACCGGTGGCTGGAATTCCACCTAAAAGCGCTGAGGCAATGTTTGCTACACCCTGGGCGACAAGTTCCATGTTGGAGCTATGCTTTTTTCCGATCATTCCGTCAGCAACGACCGCCGATAGTAAGGATTCTATGCTGGCCAAAAACGCAATCGTTAGAGCCGCGGGGAGCAGTTCTTGTATTGCCGAAAGCGGCAATAATAACCCATGTAAGTCGACAAAACCAATAGAGTTTGATATCTCCCCGAACCGACTGCCTATTGTCTCTACAGGGAGATGAAAAAGCTTGACGGATATTGTGGCAACTACGAGCGCAACTATAGAGCCGGGGATGGTACTGTTGATTTTGCGCCACAAAATGATAATTAACAGAGAGATAAGTGCGACAGCGGCAGTAATGTAATTAATAGCTTGAAAATTAGACAGGTATACATGCCATTTATCTATGAATTGAGTAGGAATTTCTTTGATAGGCAATCCGAAAAAATCTTTCACTTGAGTCGAAAATAGCACGACAGCTATTCCGCTAGTAAATCCTGTAATTGTGGGGTAGGGCACATATTTTATAACAGTTCCAAATCGCATCAAACCAAGGAAGACCATGATCAACCCAGCCATAATAGTCGCGACAGTCAGCCCCTGAACTCCATACCGCATCACAATGCCATAGATTATAACCACAAAGGCCCCGGTAGGCCCACCTATCTGTACCCTGCTTCCGCCTAAAAGTGACACAATAAATCCTGCAACAATCGCAGTTACTAATCCTTTTTCAGGCGACACCCCCGATGCAATTGCAAGCGCTACAGATAACGGGAGAGCAATAATCGCCACAATTGCCCCCGCAACCACATCTTTAATTATCTGTTTTTTTGGTAATTCAGCATCTCTATGTCTCAATATTGCGAAAAATTTTGGTTTCAGCATTAGTGATCCTTCTAAGGAAATTGCTCCTTGTTTCTGTTTCTCCAGGTTTGAATCTCATTTATAAAGCGGTACGCATTGCTAAATACGGTATAATACCCACATCTGGGGATTCTCGTTGCCAATTATGATTTGCAGGTAGAGGAGTGGGGGTTTCTAATTTTAATCTTAATAAAAAGGGCGACGCGAAAGTGCCACCCTTTGAAACTAGAAATTTGAAACTATTACTTCAGCCTCTTTGCGCCCATATAATGCTTGGCGTAGTAGCCGCTTAATTCTGATTCCTTGACGCCGGATGAGGTGCTGGCGTGGATGAAGGTGTTGTTGTTTACGTAGATGCCTACGTGGGAGACGCCGTGGCCGCCGGTCTCGAAGAAGACCAGGTCGCCGGCTTTCAGTTCTTCACGTGCTACTGAGGTGCCCATGGTGTAAAGCTCGGCGGCGCGGTGGGGGACTTCGATCCCTTGCGCTTCCATGGCGCGCACTACCAGCCCGGAGCAGTCGATGCCGCGGGAAGAGGTGCCGCCCCAGGAGTAGGGGGTGCCGGTGAATTCGCGTGCCGAGGCTACCAGCACTTCGCCGTCATTGCCAGTATTGGTCTCGCGTTCCTGTATTATCCGGGAACGTTCCGCAAAGAGGTCGCGTGCGGGTACTTTTTTGGTTGCCCGCTCAGCTGGGGCGGTGATTTCGGGTGTTTCAGCGGCCATTTCTGCGGGTACTTCGACCACGACGGGAGCAGCTGCAGCAACTTCAACGGCAGGCGGTGCTATAGTAGCGGTAGCCACCGTTGCAATTGCAACTACAGGTACCGGCGTGCCGGGATAGATGCGATTGGGGGTGCAAATGCCGTTACTCGCCAGCTGCGGGGTGGATAATTGCAGCTTGATCATTGCGATACTGTCGCCACGTTTGACGGTAGAACTGATATCTGCGAGCGCTGGGCTGATGAGCATCATAGTCATTATGGATACACCATACAGCACAGTAAGTTGTTGTCTCTGACCTTTTTTCAAATGCAAAACTAATATCTCCAGACCAGGACCCAATGCCTGGTAACCACGGGGGCAACGATATCCATATCGCTTATACCGCACTTAGCTTAGCATATTGTCAAAGGGCAAGTCAAGCTTATGTTTCGATTTAGAGTTTCAATACGCTACTAATGTACGGTAGCGGGTTAAGGCACACTAGGGGTAGTGACTCACTCCCACGGGCGCAGCAGGCGCGGGGTGATGGGTAGTGTGGGGATGTCGTTGCCACTATAGAGGATATGCGGTGGAAGGCATAGTAATTTCAGTGGTACGGCGAGGATTGCGGCCAATTGCCGTGCCTCGGCCAGCCCCTCCAGCAGATCTTCGTCGGTGGTGAACTCGCCCAGGTGGGTATTGCTGACGATGCCGGTGAGCTGCAGCCGTGTCTGTTGCATTATCTCGCGCAGCAGCTCTGCGGCGATCTCCGGGGTGGGGGTGGTGGGGCGGCTGAAGTTCACCACCGCCCACATATCGTAGTGGTGCAGGTAGGGCGCGTACTGCCCCATTACTACCGCGCCGGTGGGGTCGCCGCCCAGATCGATAACCGTCTGCTGCTGTGGGCGTAGGATCTGCTCCGCCGCCTCCGGGGGGATACTGGGAGAGTCAATGGCGGCGTTGCGGATATCGGGGGAGATCACCGTGACATTTTGCTCCGCCAGCTCACCTTTCAAGTCCTGCGCGCGGAAGTAGGGGGTGACAAAGTCCATGTCGATGAGCGTCACCGGGGCGTCCTTTGCCAGGGTAATAGCGAGCGCCAGCGCACATTCCGTTTTGCCACGACCATATGCACCGGTGAGGATGAGGGGGGATTTGATGTTTTCGATAATGCTCAAGTTTTCTTCCGTTTCGTCTGTCGCCATGCATGGCGTGCGTAGTCGTCGGTCATCCCGGCGATTAAGTCGCACACCAGCCGCGCACGCACCGGCACAGAGGAATCCGCGGCTAGCTCCGCCTCCAGCGGGTGCTCCATATAATGCCGGAACAGCCCGGTGATGGTATCATCCACCGAACGGCGCACGCGGGGGGCCATACTGCGCGAGAGGTAGAGGTTCAGGTACATGAAATTCTTCAGCTCATTGGTGATATCCGTCATCTCCGGCGTCATGCGGATGAAGTACAGGTCGGCGCTGGCGCTGATGATATCGCCCACCATTGCGGTGAGGCGGGCGGAATGCGTGGTGCCCAGTCGATTCACGATGAAAGCGGGGAACTGATCGAGGGTGAGTAGCCCGGCGCGCATGGCGTCATCGATATCATGGCTGCTGTAGGCGATGCGGTCGCACAGGGCGACGAGTTGCCCTTCCAGCGTTGCGGCCTTCCAACCGATCTGCTGGGGCCAGTCCGCCTCGCCCTTGCTGTGGTGGACGATGCCGTTGCGCACCTCCCAGGTGAGATTCAGCCCGCGCCCGTCGCGCTCCAGCAGATCCACCATGCGCAGACTCTGTTCGGCGTGGTGGAAGTGCGCTTGGGGGACAAACTCGCGGTAGACGGCATCCAGCGCCTTCTCGCCCGCATGGCCAAAGGCGCTGTGCCCCAGGTCATGCCCCAGTGCTATAGCCTCGGTCAGGTCCTCGTTCAGCCGTAACACCCTGGCTACAGTGCGCGCCACCTGGCAGACTTCCAGGCTGTGTGTCAGGCGTGTGCGGTCATGGTCAGTGCGCGGGGAGACAAAGACCTGCGTCTTCCCCGCCAGGCGGCGAAATGATTTGCTGTGCAGTATCCGGTCGCGGTCGCGCTGGAAATCCGTACGGAAAGGGCAGGGCACCTCCGGGCGTTGCCGCCCGCGCGAGTTCGCGCTGCGTGCCGCCTCCGGTGCCAGCATCAAATCCTCCCGCGCCTCCGCCTGCTCGCGCAAAATCAATCCATCGGCTTCAATAGGCATGAATTCATTGTACCCATGGAGCGGGAGAAAGAGCAAGAGAGGTGACGGTGTGCCAGGATGGCAGCGATCCGTTTCCCCCGTGCCATGGGCGTCCCGCCCATGAAAGCGGGCAATCCCACCAGCGCCTTTTACTTTTTTTATAACCACGAAAGACACGAAAAGCACGAAAAAGGGAGACTTATCCGAATAGTTCTTCTTCATAGGTCTATGCCATGCGCACAGTAGTGCTTTGAACGTGTTATAAATAACGATCTAATACGGGCTGAGGCAATCATTCGGATAAATATCATAGCCCCGGATGAAATCCGGGGTCGGCTTATCGAAGCATGACCTGTAGATTTTAAACCTTTACCCCGGATTTCATCCGGGGCTATGTTATTTATCTGCAGTAATGGTATTGAACCGTATCAGGTCGTTATTTCTACTTATAGTAGTCCGGCTAATAGCTACGCCTTTGTATTTGGCGATTAACCAATAGGCCGTGTCCCACGACATCGGGGGAAATTTGTGCATCCCCAGAAATCTGACCCGGCGGTGTCACCTTTCCGTGCGTGTCGCAATATCATTTCGTAGCCGCACTTGGGGCAAGCTGGTATGTTTAATTCAATAGGATTAAGCGCTTGCGCTTGTTTTGTATAGGCGGGTTTATGTGCTGGTGCTTGTGGTTTAGTTTGCTGGGCGGGAGTAGCACCATTTACTGACGTAATCATTGCAGCGAGTTGCCGGCCTTCAATTAGCACAATAGGCTTCCCCTGCACAAATATCTTTGCTTCTTCGGTATAAATACCGCTGGTGATGTATATTGCTTGCTTCGCCTGTTCGTGCATAAAAATGCCATAGAATTCGCGAATATCTTTAACACCGACTTTGGCTACCTTCCAGTGCTTACATTGAACAATGGTTTTAGTGCCATTTTGATGAAGACGCAGATCAACTCCGCCATCAGCGCCACTATTTGCATTTTCGACCACTTGATAGCCTTGCTTTCGATAATATTCGCCGACCAAAACCTCGAATTGTTTCCAATTGAGCTGCTGTATGGAACCGATGCTGGTTTGTTTTTCCAGGATCACCTGCCTGTCGTTTCTAATTGTGTATGTTTTATATGCCATAATACCAGTAGCGAATAGTATGACAGGTATGAAAAAGATATTTAGTGGTGCCAAGCTCATAGCAAAGCCGCTTCCTAAAGAGACTGGGTTGTATGTAGTGTAATAGTAAAAAACAGTACAAAGTATAATGCCTATGATTGGATAACTCCACCACGGAATGCCCAATAGTCCGTTTGCGACATAGCCGTCGTTTGTCTTCCTGCGGATGCCATCACTCATATTGGCATTAAGCTCGTGCTTATTGCGCCATAATTTGCCAATCCATGAGAAGACACCAACTAGCAGGATAATGATTGACAGATAATTGCCGGCCATTTTTGAAAAAACAGGGATCAGCAAATCTTTGGAATTTAGCGCAGGGACAATCAATGATAAAACAAGGTAGACAAGTGCAGCAGCCGGGAGGGGAACCCACCAGGGAGATAGCACGAACAGTTCATACAAATCATGTAGGGTACTTGAATTTCTTCTACTCATAATCAAATCCTTTTCACGACAAAATAAGGAGGCCTGCATTGAATTCGCCAAAATGTAATATGCTACGGTTACCGCCATTCCATGCTCATGCCAGCGTAGAGGTTTTGGTTGGGGCCTCCGAGGAGGCCGTTGGCGTTGGTGCTGCCGACGCTGTAGCTGTAGAGACGGTAGTGCTTGGTGTAGCGGAGCGAGGCTACGAAGTTGCTTTCGTAGAGGGAGTCACCGAGGGTTTGGATTTCGCTACAGTATTCCTCGCCAGATTTAAATGATACCGTCAGTGCCAGGTAGCCGCGGGTGCCGTAGACGTCGCCGGTGCGGGCGTGGATCTGGGCATGTTGCACGCCGGCGGTGGCTTTCAACGCGGGGATGAACTGGTGGTCGATGGCTACAAAGGCGACACGCTCGCTGAAGTCGGGATAGTCGCGGAAGGCGGCGCCAATGGCTACCGGATACTCAGCATCGCGCGGGGTGAGGAGCAATTTGCCGTTCATACCGCTGGTGGCCCCGTCATCCGCGCCATAGAGCAGGCCGACCTCGGCATTGCCATTGCCGTAATTCACGCGTAGCAGGCGACCGCGCTGGTTGCTGTTGTCGATGACATCGGCTGCCGCGGCGAAGCCGGTGACGCAGACGGCATCGGGCAAGGTAACCGCCCCGGTGGGCCCCAGCTGGGTGGGTGTGGCGCTGGCGAGGTGGCAGATGAAAAATAACGGCAACAGCAGATAGCGCATGGTAATACCTCCTATTTCTCTTTCCTACTATAGATATGGTTGAGAATCAATCCGAAGATGCAGGCGAACAGACCGCCCAGTGCCGAGAATGCCATGGGATACATGCTCATCCCAGCGTAATAGAAAGACAGCACCATGCACGTTAACGCTAGAATAAGCAGTATGACGCCCCGATACCCGAGGCTTTTCAATGTGGCGCGGCGGATATTCAGCACACTGCCGCAACTCCAGCAGCGCCCTGCGCCTTTTACTTGGATAGTGCGGCAATAGGGGCAGCGCATTTGCCCACTTTCTGCCAGTGCCAGCGCATCCTGCAGGCGTTCCACCCGGTGTTTCAGCTCCACTTGCTTCGTATCGAGCGCCAACGACTGCTCGTAGGCGGCCAGCGCCTCCGCCGGTTTGCCATCGCGCTCCAGCAGCTCTCCCAGCATAGTATAGGCTGCCCCATTACGCGGATCACGGGCGAGCACACGGCGGCATTTCTCATAATCCTCCAGCCGCATAGACTCCTCCACGCGTCGACGGTGCCAACGCAGGAACAGGAAGACGGAGATAAATACCATCACCGCAACAGCAAATAGATTAGGATTATCCAACGTTCATCGCCTAACATCCTTGAATAGAGCTAAAGAAAAAACCCAGCCAGGTCGTTATTCCACTTTGGGACAACCCTCTAAATCACCCGATGATCAATCACATGCTTTGCCTTGCCTTCGCTGCGTTGGATCGTCTTCGGCTCTACCAGTTTCACGCGGCAGGAGACGTTGAGCACGCTTTGCAGGGCGCTGCTGATACGACGGGAGAGGGTCTCGAGTGAGCGGATTTCGTCGTTGAGTACCGCCTCGGTGACCTCCACCCACAGCTCCATCTCATCCAGGTTGCCCTCGCGGCGCACGTGCAATTGATAGTGCGGGGCGGTGCCCTCGATAGTGGTGAGGACCTCCTCGATCTGTGATGGGAAGACGTTGACGCCGCGGATGATGAGCATGTCGTCGCTGCGCCCAGTGACGCGATCCATGCGTACCAGCGTGCGCCCGCAGGCACATTTCTCATAGTTGAGCGAGGTGATATCGCGGGTGCGGTAGCGGATGATAGGCACCGCCTCTTTGGTCATGGTGGTCACCACCAGTTCGCCGCGGCTGCCCTCGGGCAGTACAGCGCCGGTTTCCGGGTCGATGATTTCGGGGTAGAAATGATCCTCGAAGATATGCAGCCCTTGTTGGTGTTCGCACTCGTTGCTCACGCCGGGGCCGATCAGCTCGCACATGCCGTAGATATCCAGCGCTTTCAGATTCAGCTTGCTCTCCAGCTCGTGGCGCATCCCCTCAGACCATGGTTCGGCACCGAAGATACCGATGCGCAGTTTCAGCTTGTCGAGCACGCCCGCTTCGGCGGCGACCTCGGCGAGATAGAGCGCGTAGCTGGGGGTGGATGCGAGGACGGTGGAGCCGAAGTCCTCCATGAGCATCACCTGGCGGGCGGTGTTGCCACCGGAGACGGGGATGACGGTGGAGCCGTATAACTCCGCGCCGTAATGCAGGCCCAGGCCACCGGTGAAGAGGCCGTATCCGTAGCAGACCTGTACGATATCCTGCCGGGTGACGCCGGCGCATCCCAGCGAGCGGGCGATCACCTGCGCCCACAGATCGATGTCGTTTTTGGTATAGCCCACCACCGTCGGCTTGCCGGTGGTGCCACTGGACATGTGGATGCGGATCACTTCCTCGATGGGCACGCTGAACATGCCGTAGGGGTAGTTATCGCGGAAGTCTGTCTTCACCGTGCAGGGAAAGTGTGCGATATCGGAGAGCTGCTGCATGTGCATCGGGGTGACGCCCTGCGCCTCGCATTTCTGTCTATATGCCGGCACATGATTGTAGGTGCGGGAGACCACGTCCTTCATGCGGCGCAGCTGCAGCTTGCGCATCTCCTCGCGTTCCATACATTCATATAGGGGGTTGTAAATGGTTGAACTATGGCCGGTATTTGACATGGCTTTCTCCTACAAGACAGTTTATAGTTTCAGATTTCAAGGCTGGTTTCGATTATTCAAAATGGTAACCTATCATCCTGCCGATCATGGCTGGGCTACGGAATACTGTGACATCATATTTTCGCCCATAGAGAAATATCACAATAACATTATATAGAGATATCTCGTCCACATAATAATGATAGGATATCAGCAATATGAGATACTGTCCATACCTCAATTTCTTCCGTTATTACTCGTCCTAACCCGAATAAATTGGCTTATAAGGATTTCCCTGGTAATTCTGCCCTGATAGGAATATTACATCAGCTTACCGCCCTAGTTATCAAACAAATCCTGATAATCATGCGAATCATGATTGTGACAAAATAGATGTGGGCAAGTGCTGGGAAAATACTTTTTTTAATGCAGTAGGTTCTCATCAAAGTATGGAACAAACAGATATAGCTTTCACACTGCGTAAGATTCGCTAATTGAGGAGTATCTGATGAACCGACACCACTACCTGGGAATAGTTTTATTCCTACTGGGCATTCTGTGCCTGTTTTTCACCGGGTGTGGGGGGGCGGGTGATGATACGTCACTTGCCGCTGGCACCGCTAGCACTAATCCCATTGACGGTGCCGACATGGTCTGGGTGCCGGGCGCTACCTTCACCATGGGTACGTTGTATGATAATTCGGGGACAGGGCCTGCTACTCAGCAAGTAACCCTCTCCGGTTACTCTATCTACAAGTATGATGTCACGGTAGCGCAATACCGCGCCTTCTGCACCGCCACCGGGCATGCCCTGCCACCATGGCCGGGTAATATGTATAGTTGGAAAGGAAAAAATAGCTGGGACAACGCCGAGCTGCAACAGCACCCGATCGTCAATATCTCCTGGAATGATGCCAAAGCCTACGCCGACTGGGCGGGGGTGACATTGCCCACCGAGGCGCAATGGGAGTACGCTGCCCGTGGGCCCCACGGAAACAACTTCCCGTGGGGCGGTACGGCTACTGATGCTGAGCCGTGGAACGGCTGGGATGAGACGAAGTGCGTCGGTATTGCCAACTCAATGACAATAGGAAAGAGCACCTGGCCGGTGGGTAGTTTCCCTGC
>JBBQQW010000014.1:0-24240 GCA_038215455.1 Armatimonadota bacterium | reverse complement strand
CCCACCAGAGGTAGTAGTTACCCGGCGTTCTACCGAATCCCCGGCGATTACTAACCAGGAGGTGGCCCGTACCGTCGCCTACATCCGTGAACATGCAGACCTCCCGATTACCGTAGATGACCTGCTGACGGAAATACCCATGAGCCGACGAGCGCTGGAACGGCATTTTCGCGCCGCACTGGGGCGTAGCCCACAGGAAGAGATACAGCGCGCCCACCTGCAACTGGCGAAACAATTATTACGCGAGACCGACTTCGCCATCGCTGACGTCGCGCATGCCGCCGGTTTCAGTACGCTGAATACGCTCTACACCACCATCAAAGAAGACACCGGCCTCACCCCCGCCCAGTACCGGCGGCAGTACTACCTGCGATAGATGAAAGGCTGGCCTGGCAATGCCAGCTCAGCACCTTATCCGTATTAGTGAAGTTGCAACCCACATTCAGGGCGCGGGACTTATCTCCCCAGCCAAAATAGCAGATATCATCATCTGCACACGGATATTCTGATGGGGTAGGAATCCGCATAACTCGCCGCTATTATGACCGTGATAATGCCTAAGCAGCTCCTCCCCCGGTGGTTAGTCCGGGGGAGGAGGATTGGCCTTCGCAGAGTAATGTCAGCATCCTTGCGATGCTATTTACAACGCGTTACTACTGGATAGTCCCACCTATGGTGATGTCGTCAAAGAAAGTATTCCTGGACGTTGAGTTTACATAAGAATAAAGACGGAATGTCACCGTTTTGGAAGAATCTAGCATATACAGGTCTGATGGAGTGGTCGGCTTTAGAGATCTTGTTGTCCACGGTACAGTGGCTGTCGTGCTAGTAACCTCCCCGCCTAAGTCAACAAACGGGCCACCGTTTACACTGTACATCCAGAAATTACCACGGTTGGAGGCGGAACCATTCACGCTATAACTATATGTCAAATCCGATATCGAGAGGAAGTTGCCTGGCGGCGCAGCTATGGTAAAATACGCCCCATACTTGCCGTTGGTAATTGCATTATTATGACTGGTATCATTAGCGCCAAGTATTAAATACCCCGGATTCCCATCGGGGCCATTAGATGCCGAGTATCCATACACATTCGTATTAACTTTTGCTGTATTGTAGATAATATTTGACACGATTGGACTTGGGGTTCCGACTACATATCCGACAGGCATTGGATATGTATTAGGTGATACTGCTTGTGCATAGTCAAATTTAGCGAGTATTTTACCAATCAATATAGGCAGAGTAACAGAAGGCATACCCAGAATTGCCGTATAAGTTCCGGGGGCAGTTACTGTGCAGGTAAAGACGCCACTGGAGTTAGTCATGCCCGTTTTGGGACTGGCGGTGCCTGACATGGTGATGGGCACGCCACAAAGTATCGCATTGGCGGAATCTCTGACAGTTATTGTGATGTCAGAGGAGCCGGAGCCATCATCTGGTAGCGTTCCTCTGCTGGAGGTGAAGGTGGATTGGGTGGCATCAGGAGCTCCGGCTAAAGTGAGTTGTTTGGAGGTTCCCCCGGCGATGAGGGTGACAACAGTACCGCTGGGTTTGTTGATGGCGATGGTGGTGGTGAGGCCATCCGCGCCCGCTGTTACGGTATAGTCGGCTGGGGTGGTCAACCCGGCGATGGTGGGGGTGCCGCCCTGGTCGTTGATGAAGGATATCGGCACATTGCCACCGGGTACGGTGGCGTTGCTGGAATCAAGTAATGAAGCGGAACCGGCGTCCGCGGCTACTTGATAGATACCAGCGTCAGTATTCCAAGTAGCGCTATCGCCCGCCTTGATGACCTCTACGTGGCCATCCAGCGCGGTAGCGATGAACGTATTGGCGTGGCGCGTAACAGCTACGTCATCCATGCTGAAGGCAAGGTTCGGCATGGTGGTAGCGCCGTTGCGGTGGATACCATCGGCGGTTACCCAGATGCCGACTGCATTACCCTTGGCGGCTCTGCCCAGCCCCACGCCGGAGAGTTTGCTGTTGTAGACGTAGCCATTGGCCAGCGAGGCCATATCGGGGCAACGGGTAACCGTCGTTTGCGCGGTCTGCAGCGCCATATTGGACGACTGTAGCACGGAGGTTAATTTGATAGACTGCCACACGGTGGCACCACCGGGCATCACCTCTTCATGCTCCTGGGTATACATGCTAATGGCGATAGCGATTTGCCGTTGATTGTTCTGGCACTGCGTCTGCCGTGCCTTGCCCCGCGCCTTGGAGAAGACGGGAAAGAGTATCGCTGCCAGGATCGCTATTATAGCGATCACGACTAGTAATTCTATCAGGGTAAATCCACGTTTTGGCATTTTATGCCTCCTTTTTAAATATTATTCTCTACTGGTGTGAAATTCTTCACTTATAACTACGGATATACATAACCATTGAGGGTGATGTCATCGTAATCATAATTATAAGTACCATCTTTTGAATAACCGTAGAGTCGGAACGTAACCGTCTTAATGGAACTTAAAAAAGTCAGGTCAGCTGGGGCAGCAGGTGTCAATGTTAAAGGTGTTACCAGCCAAGCTGTTGACTTAGCACTTGATGACACTTCAGTACCTAAATCTACAAATGTACCGCCATTCACACTGTATTGCCAGAAATGGTTGCGTTGTTTCTGGGTGCTGCTGCTGATCTTGTAATTGTACGATAGATTATCGATTGTCATAACGCTCGCTGCTGGTGCAGTAATAGTAAAGTCCGCGTAGGCACCCTGGGCTATCGCACTAGTTCTGTCAGGTACAAATGCACCCACAAACGCCACTACTCCCAGAGATGCATCTGGTGAAACACCGTTTTTCTGTTGCGGAGCGTCCGCTTTTGGTCCAAAGCTGAAGTTTGTTACGACTGGAGGAGTCCCTCCTGCCCATAGTTGCCCTACCGGTATTGGATTTGGTGATGATGGTGATGTAGCGTAGTCGAAGTTAAACTTAGCCAGCAGGCCAGTAGGTGGCATTGTACCGGCAGCAGTGATTGTCAGTGGGATCGTTACCGGGGATGCTGGTGGCCCGAAGGTGGCCGTCAGGGTACCCGGAGCCGTGGTAGTGCAGGTAAAGACGCCAGCGGCGTTAGTGTTACCCTCCAGTGGAGAAGTGGTGCCGCCCGACATTTTAACTAATACATCTTTCAGAACCACCCCGGCAGAATCTTTCACCAGCACGGTGATAGTTGCCACATCGGTACCGTCGTTCAACACAAAGAGTTTGTCGGCTGTCATATCACAGTTTCCGCCAAACGGTGGCCCAAGGACGATGATCGGCTTGATGGTGCTGCCCACGGTGATATTATAGGTGCCGGAGGAGCGATTGAGAGAGAGCGTAGAGGATATGCCATCGGAGGCGGGGGTTATGGTGTACTCGTTTGCCCCGAGTGCCGGCGTAGCGCCACTACTGCTGACGGTGGGCACACCGCCCAGGTCATTGATGAACATGAACGGGGTGCCGGTGCCCGCCACACTGCCGGGGGTGGAGTTGATCAAATTGGATGATGCAGCATCAGCGGCAACTCGGTAGCTCAGCGGCGCGGCGTTATTCCAATCAGTCTCGCCAGAAGATTTGACGATCTCTATGTGGCCATCGAGTGCAGCGGCGATGAAACTGGTGACGTGACGATCTTGCTCAACATCATCAAGGGAGAAGGCGATGTTCGGCATAATAGTGCCGGTGACATCATGGAGGCCATCGGCGACGACCCAGATGGTAGTGGGATCCAGATTTGAGGTTTCGCCAAGGGGTATGCCGGAGACTTTACTGTTGAAAACGTACCCATTCGTCTTCTCGGGATAGTTCGGGCATCGGGTAATGGCTGCTGTGGTAGTCTGCAGTGCGGTGTTACCAGTTGATATTGCTGAGGACAGCTTGATGGACTGCCAGACGGTAGCGGCTCCGGGCAATAGCTCGTCATGCTCCTGCGTGTATATGGAGATTGCAATGGCGATCTGCCGCTGGTTGTTCTGGCATTGTGTCTGCCGGGCCTTCTCACGGGCCTTGGAGAACACAGGGAAGAGGATTGCTGCCAATATCGCAATGATTGCGATCACGACGAGCAGCTCAATGAGGGTAAACCCTCGGTGACGATGATTATTCATACCAAACCTCCTTTGATTTAGGTAATTACTATCATACTCGCAGTGTCGCATATTCGCACAATAATTTATTGCGTGAGTGCGGCGACATTAGTACCTTTTTGCGCCAATTCAATCTTTGTGCTATAATCATGTACCATGAAGAGCAGGAATTGTCTAATGCGGGTGAATTAAAAATGGCACATGCGAAGACATATATTGGGGTAATTGCGCCACGCGACTATAGTTATTATCGGCTAATCGACCGTGGTATGCAGAAATATGCCGCCACGAAACCAGGTTGGGTCTGCCTGCGAATATTCGATAGTATGGAACCTTTGCAACTTATGCAAGAATACGGCGCAAAGGGTGTAGTCGGAATACTGAATGAAGAAGCGGATATTCGTCGCTATCAGGAGGCGGGCATAAAAGTTGTAGCCATTTCTAGCTATCCCCTTGCCCCTGACATCCTCCGTGTGGCGTCCGATAGCTACGCTGTCGGGAGAATGGCTGCCGATTATTTTATCGGACTTGGCTACCGCTATCTGATTTATGCTGGGAATGATGTTTACTTTTCACGACTTCGTAGTACTAGTTTTCGCGATCGGTTAGCAGAGCACGGTATTCAATGCCTTTCCTGGGATACGGAAGCTGTTCCTCGTGAAGATGTATTAGTCTATGGAGATGACTACCTTGCGCGACGCCTGCATGAGCTTCCTAAACCACTTGGGGTGTTCTGTCGTAATGATGAAGAAGGTGCGCGCATCTGCAATATAGCGATGATGGAAGACATCGCTGTGCCGGAGGAAGTGGCGGTGCTGGGGGTGGACAATGATGACTACTTTTGTAATGCCGCCGCTACACCACTCTCCTCGGTGAAGGTGCCCGGTGAGATGGTAGGTTACGAAGCCATGCACCTGCTGGATAAGCTTATCTCCGGGGACTCCATTCCCGATGGCCCTATCCTGATCTCACCGGAGGTAGTGGTTACCCGACGTTCTACCGAATCCCCGGCGATTGCTGACCAGGAGGTGACCCGTTCTCTTGCCTACATCCGTGAACATGCAGGCCTTCCGATTACCGTAGATGACCTGCTGGCGGAAATACCCATGAGCCGACGAGCGCTGGAACGGCATTTCCGCGCCGCTCTGGGGCGTAGCCCGCAGGAAGAGATACAGCGTGCCCACCTGGAACTGGCGAAAAAGTTATTACGCGAGACCGACAACATCATCGGTGATGTCGCACGTGCAGCCGGCTTCAGTACGCGGAAAGCGCTCTTTATCACCATCAAAGCGGAAACCGGCCTCACCCCCGCCCAATACCGGCGGCAGTTCTACCTGCGATAGGTATCCACCCTTTTCTTCCGCTCCCCACCCCTGTAGTGCGTGAATATATCTTTGGCGTGTTGTGATGGCGGAATTGGCGACATCGCGAACCCGGCTCGGTTAGGTTTTCAGACATAAGAACAAAAGAGCAGGTAGATGCCTTCGGCGACGCAATGGCGGGGCTTGATCTAATTGTCCAAACTCAACGATCACCCCCTGTTTCACTTCCCCTCAAAACGGGTATGCACCTACTATTGGCTTAGCGCCAATGGAGGGTTTATTATGACTAATAACACTTTTGGGGCCTGGGTGGGCAGATTCTGGCGGAATTCGCTGCTTTTCGCGGTGCCGGTACTGCTTGTCTGGGGACTGGTGGGTACCCCGTTGGGGCGGAATTTGCTGCAGTCGTGGCTGTTTGCCCGCACTAATATGGTAAGCTCCACCCCGATTATCGTCACCAAATTGCAGGCGCTGAATAGGCTGGAGACGGCCTCGCAGGTCAGCTCTTCGGTGGTGACATCCAGCGCCGACCGTGCACATCTGCCGGGATTTCTCGGGCAGGATCGGGTGCTGATGCAGATCCAGACGGAGACGATCGCCGGTATCGACATGACGCGCTTGACTGCGGCTGATGTCGTGGTGCAAGGGAAGGGCGTCACTGTGCGCGTGCCCGCCCCGGAGCTGTTCTCCGTGCGCATCGACGACGAGAACTCCAAGGTCTTCTCACGCGAGCGCGGGTGGCTGGTATGCACCCCGGACATCAACCTGGAAAGCCAGGCACGGCTGAAAGTGCTGGCGGATACCCGCGCGACAAGCAAAACCTACCTGCTCCCCACCGCACGCACCAACGCCGAGACCAATCTGCGCCAGCTACTGGCAACAGTCGGCTTCGAGACTGTCAAGATCAACTGGGCTGATCAAGTGTAGTCTCTTCACGGCGGTTACGCTCTATCTATAGACAACACTCCGCGCATGTATTATAATTACCGAGTAATACCACAAATACTGTCGTATTTATAATATGGAGGGTGTGATGGCTAAACGGAAGATCGTGAATATTGATGCCAGCCTGTGTAATGGCTGCGGTTTGTGTATCAGTTCCTGTGCTGAGGGGGCGATTCAGCTGGTAGATGGGGTGGCGAAGCTGGTTAAGGATGACTATTGCGACGGGCTGGGGGCGTGTCTGGGCGAGTGCCCGCAGGGGGCGATAAGCGTCATCGAGCGCGAGGCGGTGGAGTTTGACGAAGTAGCCACTGAGAAGCATCTGGAGAATATCGGACGCAAGCCCGCGCCGGTCGCTGCTCCCGCTCACCATGCCGGGTGCCCGGGGATGGCAATGCGCCAGTTCGCGGCAAAAAGCGCCACTGCACCCGCTGCTGATGCCCCATCGGCGCTGCGCCAGTGGCCGGTGCAGCTGCACCTGCTCTCCCCCACCGCGCCGTACTTCCGCGATGCCGACCTGCTGCTGGCAGCGGATTGCGCCGCTTTCGCCCACGGGGGCTTCCACAGCCAGTTCCTCGCCGACCATGCGCTGGCAATAGCCTGCCCGAAGCTGGACGACACCGGCGCATATGCCGAGAAACTCGCGACCATGATCACCGCTGGCGGGATAAAATCCATCACCGTGGTGATGATGCAGGTTCCCTGCTGCCGCGGCCTCATGAGTCTGGCAGAACAAGCCTTCACCCTGGCTGGCAAGCGCGTACCGCTACGCCAGGTGATCATTGGGATAGAGGGCGAGGTGCTGTCGGATAGCGGGATGGTGTAAGGTCAAAAGCCGGAGTTTTTCTCCGGTCAGCCATCTTATAGCAATTATTTACGCACTGCTTTCACACGCCATGAGCGTGAATGATACGGCAGTCACAAATGCGGGGGAAGGGGTACCTACCCAATATCTACAATTGAAAAACGACCTTGCTCCCCCTTCCCGCGCCGGGAAGGGGGCTGGGGGTTAGGTGAAACCAAGGCTGACAACACCGCCCATGCCACGATAACCTCCCCATTTGCCACTTCCCCCCCCGCTGCGGTACTCTACTAATAGGCGATTGGAAGAGGTTGTAATTAGATGACACGCGATACGGGTAAGGCTTCCCCCTATGAAGCATTTTTGATACCGGGCCTGTGGCGCTATCTGCTAGGCTCGGTATTGCTGCAGGTGGGCATGGGGGCGCAGGGGCTGGCTATCGGGTGGGATATCTACCAGCGCACCGGGCAACCGCTGGCGCTGGGGCTGGTGGGCGGGGCGCAGGCGATACCGATGATCCTGCTGAGCCTGCCCGCCGGGTACCTGGCCGACCGCTATGACCGGCGGCGTATCATCACCCTGTGCATGGCCGGGGTGGCGCTCTGCTCGTTGGGGCTGGCGTATATCTCCGCCCAGGCCGGGTCTATCACTTTCATGTACCTGCTGCTCTTCCTCGATGCCTCCTTCGGCACGCTGCAGGGGCCGGCCAGCGCGGCGATATTCCCCACGCTGGTGCCACCGGACAAGCTGGAAAATGCTATGAAGTGGAAGAGCAGCATTAACCAGATCAGCGGGGTGGCCGGGCCGGCGCTGGGGGCAATTATCATCGCGTGGAATATCCCCGCCGTCTACATCATCTGTGCGATATTCGCCGTCGCCTTCACCGTGCTGCTCATCAGCCTGCCGCTGCGCCCCAGCCCGTCATCGGCGGGCGTTATGTCGCTGGACACGGTGATGGCCGGTGGGCGCTTTGTCTGGGGCAGGAAGGTGCTGCTCGCCACTATCTCGCTCGATCTTTTCGCCGTACTCCTCGGTGGGGCCGTGTATCTGCTGCCGCTCTACGCCCGCGATATCCTCAATGTTGGCCCGCATGGGCTGGGCTGGCTGCGTGCCGCCCCGGCGGTGGGGGCCTTTGTCACGGCTATTTTGCTGGCGCACCTGCCCCCACTACGCCGCGCCGGGCAGACCATGCTCTGGGCGGTGGCGGGTTTTGGCGTGGCCACCATCGTCTTCGGCTTTTCGCACAACTTCTGGCTCTCCTGGGCCATGCTTTTCCTCACCGGGGCGATGGACAATGTCAGCGTGGTGGTGCGCCACACGCTGGTGCAGCTGCTCACCCCCGACGCCATGCGCGGCCGCGTCAGCGCGGTCAACAACATCTTCATCGGCTCGTCAAATGAGATCGGTGGGCTGGAATCCGGCATAGTAGCGCAAGCCTTCTCGCCCATGGTCTCAGTAGTCAGCGGTGGCATCGGCACGCTGGTGGTAGTAGCCCTCTGGGCCATCTCCTTCCCCGCCCTGCGCGCCTTCGGGGCACTGACGGCAAAACAGGAGGTTGATGCGGAGGCGAGTTTGTGAATGTTATATTTTTCAATCCCAGCGGAAACGGGGTTGCAGCCATTCGCCACGCGCTAAAGCACGTGGCTATAAGATCAAGCACGCTAAAGCGCGCTGGACCATTCAATTCAGAAAAGTCCGCGAAGGCGGACGACTGGCATTTTAATGCCCTGCAGCCGGGATTTCAATCCCAGCGAAACCCGTAGCATGGGCGTCCCGCCCATGAGAACGGGGTTGCGGCCATTCGCCACGCGCTAAAGCACGTGGCGGGCCTCGTTCTTACGGAGCTTAAAACTGGGACTGTCCTCGCGCACAGCACCCGGTATATCTATAGCCCAGCCCACCAATTTTGCGCCTGTTTTCGTCCATAATATCCGGTTGGGACTGTCCCACCTGGTCGAAAGGTCAGGTTGTTTCGACTGGGTGGGACAGTCCCAACCGGAGGCTAAAAACGAAAGGGAGGCTAACTACGGAAGGTACAAATCGCGCATATGCCAACTGCAGTGTGCGAGGACAGTCCCCGGTTCAGCGCCTATTGCGCAACCACCTCCACGTCAATTCTTAGTATTCGAGAATCAAGTTCCGCCAGAGCACGCTAAAGGGCGCTGGATCATTCAATTCAGAAAAGTCCGCGAAGGCGGACGACTGGCATTTTAATGCCCTGCAGCCGGGATTTCAATCCCAGCGAAACCCTCCCGACTATCACCACCAACCACAGCAGCATTACCGCCCAGGCGAATTGCGGCAGGTGGTGGGTGTAGCGTGTGTATATGGTCATGACATTCGAGGGCGAGACGTTGGCGGAGGCGCTGGCTACCATGATGTTGTCGATAGTGACGGCATTAGCTCCGGTAGGGGTGATGATCTGTGAGTACCCAGACGACGTGGTGCGCACCACCCAGCGGGCGACCTCGGCTGCGCGTGACTGCGCCATGCGTGCGTGCTGGATATGCTGCTGGTTTTACCAATCGTTCTGATCGAAGGTAGGCACCGCCAGGATCTCCGCGCCATTCTGCGTCAGGCGCAGTGCGGTGCTGGCATAGTCGAAATCGTAACAGATGCCCACACCGATACGCGCGGCAGGGGTGGTGAATACCGGATACTCCACGCCCGGCACGCCGTCGGCAAAGAACTGGATGGGGTGCACTTTGCGATATTTTCCCACCACATTCCCCTGTGGGTCCAGCACCAGCGCGATATTCCCGTAGAGGCCATCGGCACCGTCGGCGGTCATGTTACGGCGGCGCAGCCAGTCGCAGCGGGTGTCCGCAGGCAGGTGCTCCTTGGTGCCGAAAATCAGCGTGGTGTTCATCTCGCGTGCCAGTTGGCTCAGCTCTTTCATGCGCCGACTATCGCTCAGCGGGTATTCTATCAGCGCATATTCCGGCCATTCCACCAGCATTGGATGTTCGTCTTTCAACGCCAGCGTCGACTTGCGTAGTTCGTCAAAACCACCGGTTTCATTTTGCACCATAGCAGCACGTACCGTACCCGGCGGCGTGTTCAACGGCGCTGGAGTATTCAGGAAAAACGCGAGCGCCAGTACCGGCAGCGCTGCCAGCGTCAGCCGTGGCGCCAACTGCCGCCGTGCCAGGATGATCTCGGCGAAGGTCAGATTCACCAGCACGATCAACAGCGTGGCACCGTATACCCCTATCCACGGATAGAGCACCCCACCCGCCGGAGCCGGGACGAAGGCGAACCCTAGCTGTGCCCAGGAGAATTGGAAATACCACCCCTCGCAGCGCACCCAGTCAAATGCCAGCTAGGCCAGCGCGGTGAGTGGGACGAGGAATAACGGACGATAAGTTTTCGCCGCCAGGTAGTAGATGATGGCTATCGGCACCAACGGCAACGACATGAGCACATAGGGGCCGATGGATGCCGCTTGGAAGATGAGGGTGATCCACGGCAGCGAAGCGCCAAAGAAGACCACCCCGAAAAGGAACATCAGCCACCCGGCCCCGGCGCTACTCCGTGCACGCCGAATAGCGAGGAAAAGCGGTACCAGACAGAACCACGCCACCCACCACCGCTCATATGGGTAGAAAAGCTGTGACCCCACTAACCCGGCGAGGATGACCAGCAGAACATTGAGCGCAATTGCCATTTTCTGCGCACCGGATAACGCGGAGTCTTTCTTATAGCGAAATACCTGCTTGAAATCCAAGCCCATAGCCATCCTCGCATTCACCGCTACTATAACTGTGAAATAATTATATCATAAATGGTGCCAGGCAACGGATGGTTAATTACCCACATCTTTGGGGTTACCCGCGAACGGCCATATCAATTAACTCACTATCGCTGAGTTTACCTGGAACATCAACTGGTATAATTCCTCTTACGACATCAGGTATCCCGACTGCGAGATTGGAGATATTGTAAGATATCGGAAATACTTCATCGACAGATAACCCCATAAATGAAGCTAAAGCGTCTGGCCCGCGTCTTCCATAATCGACATCATGATATCGAGCTAATTCAAACCAATTGTTTTGATAGAATACCCATATGGTTATAAAATGTTTTGTATGTACCAGACTATTCAATGTAACATTTGATAGAACACACCATATCTTATCACCGTTATTCAAGCAAACTTTTGTTACAACCAACCTATTTGATAAAGATGTAACGGGTAGTTTTCTGACTGGCATCACCCATGTCTCGTCATCATCAACGTCATCTTGATTCGTAAATTCCCAAATCGGGAAATCTATACAATCCTCAATCGTCAACTTTGATATTGGTTTTGAAGTCTTCATTACATACCTCTATTTCACATGCTAACAGGGTTGCCATATAGCAAAGCCGGCGATATCAACCTACTTCACCCGCCACTCTGTCCCCCGCGCGGTGTCTTCCAGCAGGATACCTATCTCGGCCAGGCGGTCGCGGATGGCGTCGCCGAGGGCGAAGTTCTTCTCTTTGCGCGCCTGAGCACGCAGGGAGATGAGTAGCTCCATCAGTTGCGGAGCCAGCGTGTCGGTGGCTTCCTCGGCCTGCAGCGTGATGCCCAGCACCCCGGCGAGGCGCAGCAGCAGTGCGTGGGCGTCGGCAAGTGCAGCGCGAGCGGCTTCATTGATACCACCGGTGATGAGGCGGTTGCTCTCGCCCACCAGCTCGAAGAGCACGGCCAGCGCCTGCGGGGTGTTGAAATCCTCATCCATGGCGGTGCGGAAGTCGTCCTCGGCATGCGCTAGCAGTGCCTGCAGCGCGTCGGCGTTGTCCGTTGCCGTGCTATCCACCACGGGGGTTGCCAGTGCGCGGGTGATGCCCAGCGCGCCGAGGTGCAGCCGCTCATAAGCCGCCTGCGCCTGCGTGAGCGTCTGGTCGCTGAAGTCGATGGGGGAGCGGTATTGTGCGCTGGTGAGGAAGTAGCGCAGCACCGGGGCGGGGAACTTCTCCATCACCTCGCGCACGGTGAAGAAGTTGCCCAGCGACTTCGACATCTTCTCGCGGTTCACCGAGACGAAGCCGTTGTGCATCCAGTAGTGGGCGAAGGTGCCCGCGCCCAGCGCACATTCGCTCTGCGCCAGCTCATTTTCATGATGCGGGAAGATGAGATCCTGCCCGCCGCCATGGATGTCAAAACCGTCGCCCAGATACTTGGCCGCCATGGCGGAGCACTCGATATGCCAGCCCGGACGCCCTGGCCCCCACGGGCTGTCCCAGCTCGGTTCGCCCGGCTTGGCGGATTTCCACAGCGCGAAGTCCATCGGGTCGCGTTTGATATCGTTCACTTCCACGCGTGCGCCGCTCTGCATATCGTCCAGCGCCCGCCCGGAGAGTGCGCCATAATTAGCGTAGCTGCGCACCGAGAAATACACATCGCCGCCCACCGCGTAGGCGTTGCCCTTGGCCACCAGATCGGCAGTCAACGCGATCATCTCCGCCATATGTTCAGTCGCCAGCGGATAGAGGCTGGCGCGCTTCACGTTCAGCGCCTCCATCTCCTCAAAATACACCTGCATAAAACGCGCCGGCAGCGACTGCCAGGGGACGCCCTGCTCGGCGGCGCGGTTGATAATTTTATCATCGATATCGGTGAAATTCTGCACGTAAAGCACGTCGAAACCACGGTATTCCAGATAGCGGCGGATGATATCAAAGGCCACCACCGCGCGCGCGTTGCCGATATGCGGGTAGTCATACGGCGTGATGCCGCAGACATACATAGCGATCTTCCCCTCCGCGCGCGGCTGCAGCACTTCCAATTGCCGCGTCATCGTGTTATACAAGCGAATACTCATAATCATTTCACCTCGGTAACCCATGATACCATTTTCTAGTTCCTAGTTTCTAGTTCCAACCATATCCTCATTGTTAGTGGCAAGATGGCGTGGTATGATTGTCCCGGTAGTTCAGCATCGGGGGTAGGGTATGAGAATTGCGTTAGCGTTGTGGCTTCTTCGGGGTGCGCCGTTGCCCGCGCGGGTGCTGTGGGCGCTGGAGCATGGGTGCAGCGGGGTGGCATTGCATGAGATGATGATGCTGGAGCAGGCCGGGCCACGAGTGGAGGCGGCGACGCTGATGCGCGAGCATGGGATGTCGGTGACGTACCACCCGAACCTGCAGAGTGCAGTGGCGGGCGATGACACGCTGGATATGGCGCGCGTGGAAGCGGTGTGCGACGAGGTGCTGGCATGGCACGGGATGTGCGGGGGCGTGCGTGCCTGCGCCATCGACCCGTTGCGCCCGAATGCAGAAGGCCTGGCGGCGGCACTGGAGCTGAATGCCACGGCGCTCCGCCGCCTGGCCGCGCGGCTGCAGCCCGCCGGCATCCGCGTGGGGATCGAGAACAGCATCGGGCGCTTTGGCGACGCCGATGAGCTGGCCGCCCTCGCCGAATACGCGCAGGTGCCCGGCCTGGGCCTGCTGCTGGATGCCGGGCACGCCAACGTCACCGCCCATCGCGCAGGAGAGAGCATCACCGCATACGTCCAACGCGCCACGTTGCCGATACTGGAAGTACACCTGTCCGACAATGGCGGTGCGAAGGACGATCACCACGCCCTGGGCACCGGCACATTAGACTTGCCCGCACTGCTGGAGGCGCTGCACACAAAAGGCGTGGCGACGCACCTGACGGTAGAAGTCTGCCCCAACATCGCCGCCCAGCACTACACGGCCGACATCCACAACCCGGCTGAGATAGCCGTCATGGAACAGTCGCTGCGGGTGCTGCAGGGGGAAGTTGTAAGTTGATTGGGCAGTGCCTACCTGCAAGCAATCGAAGCATGGGCAGGACGCCCATGCCACAAAACTATTTCCTACCCTCACTCGCCCCCCACCGTTGTGCCAGCACGCTGTCCAGGCTTAGCTCGATGACGTAGAAGACTATCGCGGGTAGCACCACCAGGCCGAAGCCGGGGTGGGTGGCGTAGACTCTATCGTAGAGGATGACGAAGAAGGCCATGGATTTTTGTGCGCCGCAGAAGGTGAGGGCGCGCCGCGAGGGGGTGTCGAAGCGGAAGCCTACCCCCGCGCTGGCGCTGCCGATGAGTAGTGTTATGTGCAAGAGCAGCGCCCCGCCGATGGTGATGAGCCAGGTGGCGGGGGTGATGTTGCCGCGCGGGATATCTACCATGGCGATGATGATGAAGAGCAGGATGACGCACTGCGAGAGCACCGAGATGACGCGCTGGTAACGCACAGCCCAGGCGTGCCAGCGGTGGCGCGCCAGTTGCCCGGCCACGGTGGGCAGCAGCACGGTGAGGAGCAGATTGGTGGTGATAGCCGGGATATCGAGGCTGATGTTGCTGGCTCCGAGGGTGAGGAGTAGCAACACCGGGACGATGATGATGGCCAGCAGATTAGTGGCGACGGTGAGGAACAGCGCCAGCGCCGCATTGCCCCGGGCGATGCGCGTGAGCACCACGGTGGAGACCAGCATAGTGGGCACCACGGCGAGCAGCTGAAACCCCTGCGCCAGCGGCGTCTCGCCCCCCGGCAGCCAGGTACGCACCAGCAGCACCAGCGCAGGCGCGACGACAAAGGAGCTGACCAGCGTAAAGGCCAGCGCCCGCCACTCGCGGATGCTGCGCAGCACTTCATCGGTAGCGAGGATGAAACCGTTGAGAAAAAACGCCCCCGCCACCAGCCACGGCAGCAGCCCCCCCTGCTTCAGCGCTCCCCCCGCCCCCGGCAGATACCAGCCAAAGATAAACGCGGTGAGCAGGGCGAAGTAGAACCAGTATTTTGTCAGAACCTTGATTCGCATGATTAAAGGATTATACATGTTGTTTTTGTCGCTGTTGTTGGATAGCAATACTCATATTGGTAATTCTACTGCAATAGAAAAACCATTACAAATAGTGCCATCCAACAGCAGCAACCAATAGGCACGAACCAAATCCTATAATCAAGTGAATCACGGTTCAGACAAATAATCTACTCCCCACAATCCACATCCAGCTCCATTGAGTACATGAAATGCTCGGAGAAGGTGGGGTCGCCGGCTAGTTCTATGTAGCCTACTTTGGCGGCGGCGGTGATAATTTTGTCGTACTCTGTTGTGCTTAGCAGCGCCATTTTGGCTCCGGCTCCGGCGGCGTTGCCGAGGAAGTGGAGTTTTTCGATGGGGATATTGGGGATGAGGCCGATGCCGATGGCGTGCTCGCGCGTGATGTAGGCACCGAAGGCTCCGGCGATATAGAGGCCGTCGAGGTCGGCGGGGGTGTGGCCCAGCTTCTCCAGCATGGTGAGCACCCCGCTGTAGATGGCCGACTTTACCAGTTGCACCTCGCGGATATCATGCTGGGTGAGTAATATTTCGTTGCCAGTGCCGCTCTCCGCCTCCGTTGCCAGCGCAAAGCCACCCGCGCGCAGGCGGGCGCGAAGCGGGGTGGGCAGGTCGGTCAGCTCTTCTTGGTCGGTGAAGCGTCCGCTGGATTCGATCACCCCCACGCGGCGCAGCTCGCCGATGGCGTCGATGATGCCGGAGCCGCAGATGCCCAGCGGGGCGCGCTCGTCGATGGTGTGCAGGGTCAGCTCGTCGGTGATACTCACGCCGTCGATGGCCCCCGCCTGCGCACGCATCCCGTGGGTGATCTTCGCCCCCTCAAAAGCCGGCCCGGCGGCGGTGCTGCAGGCGACCACATGCCCGTTTTTCGCCACCAGCACCTCGGCATTGGTGCCGATATCCACCGCGCAGTACAGCCCGTTGCGCTCCGCCAGTAACGAAGCCCCCAGCACCCCGACGGTGTCCGCCCCGACGAAACCGGCGATATTGGGCAGCGCACGCAGCCACGCCTGCGGGTTTGCATGGATGCCCAGCGTGGTGGCACGCACGGTCAACGGCGCGGTGACCACCGGTGCATAGGGGGCGTGTCCCAGCGTGGCGGGGTCGATGCCGAAGAAGAGGTGGTGCATGCAGGTGTTGCCCACCATCGTCAGCTCGTAAATATCGGCGACGCTGATCTCCGCCTCGCCCGCCAGCGTACCGAGGATGGTATTCACCGCCCCCATCACGCTACTCTGCAGCTTGCGCACACGCTCACCGTTGCGCTGGGTGTATTCGATGCGCGAGATGACGTCCGCGCCGTCGATCCCCTGCGGATTGGGCAGCGACGCCGTGCCCAGCTCCTCGCCGGTGCGCAGGTTCAGCAGGTACCCGGCCACCGTGGTGGTGCCGATATCCAGCGCCACGCCGTAGTGGGCGGAGGCGGTATTGCCCGCTTCCACCGCTAGTAGCAGTTGATCCTGATCCCCGGCGAAGAGTCCGGTCACCGTGCCATTACCCGCCAGCAGTGCGCCAGGCAGGGCGGTGACCGCCGCATACTCGCTGCTGCCTTCAGGGCTGCTCACGGCATGCCACAGGCGGGTGAGATCAGCGCGGAAATCACGTAGTGCCAGGTCTGCCGGGGGCACCGTCACGCTAACTTTGCACGTCCACGGCTCCGGGGTGATGGGATAGGGCAACGCCGCCGTGCCCTTGCGCCGTGTCATATTACGGCTGCTCTCGGGCACCGATACCGTCAATGTACCGAGGACGGTGGCCACGCAGGCCAGCCGCTCGCCCGCCGCCAGCTCGCCCGGTTGCAGCAGCGATAGTTCTTCACCGGTAGGCTCGCCTACTTCCCCCGTCACCACGTGCACGCGGCACTTGCCGCACAGCCCGCGCCGTCCACAGGGGGCGTCAATAGCCACCCCCGCACGCCGCGCCGCCGCCAATATCGTCTCACCAGCGTTGATCTCGGCGGAGAGTCCATCGGGAAGGAAGGTAACCAGTAGTTTTTGCTGGGTGGTGGGCATTTTTTGAATCCTAATCCGGTTAAGCTGGAAGCAAAATATATGAGTCGCTGATGCGTAACTCTACCTAACCCCCATCCCCTTCCCTGCGAGGGAAGGGGTGCCGATTGAAAGAGATAATACGAAAAAGTATAACCATTCGTTTGGACACCCCCTTCCCGCGCCGGGAAGGGGGCCGGGGGGTTAGGTAAGAGTTTCAGTCAATCTCGACTGACAGCACTTTATCGCCTTCGCGGATGCTTTTTACTACATCTAGGCCGTCAGTTGCTCTGCCGAAGACGACGTAGTTGGCATCGAGGAAGTGCTGGGCACCGAGGCAGATGTAGAACTGGCTGCCTGCCGAGTTCAGATCCTGCGAGCGGGCCATGCCCAGTGCGCCGTCGTTATGCTGCAGACTGTTCTTCTCGAAGTTGATCTGGTAGCCGGGGCCGCCCATGCCGTTGCCCTGCGGGTCGCCGGTCTGGATGACGAAGTTCTCCACCACGCGGTGGAAGACGACGCCATGGTAGAAGTTAGCGCGTGCCAGCTTGACGAAGTTAGCCACGTGAATGGGGGCCTCGGCACCGTCGAGTTCCAGCTTGATAACGCCCTTTTCCGTCGTCATCGTCGCGGTGAATCTCCCGGTGGCCTTCGCCGCCGCGATCTCTTCGGCGGTAGGTGGTAAATAGTTGTTGCTCATTAGTATCCTCCTCGCCACTAAGCATACCATTTTGGGATGGTGGGGGGAAGATGGGTATGTAGTACCAAGTTTCAAATTCCAACGGTGACAGTTCAGAGTTGGCTGTAAAAAATGCATGAGCCTTAGCGCCACGCCCCAGGTCTGATTTTAGGGGGTTTTGCAATTACCTCATAATACCAGGAGTATCGTTTTTAGCACCCGTCCTGTTCGCCCAGCCATGAACGACTGGGCTAGCGGGCTACGCCGATCGTCCTTCGGACGGGAACGCTTACCCTTACCCGTCCCGCCCGAATGGGCGATTGGCCGTAGGCCCTCCAGCCTGGTCGTTCACGGCCAGGCGAGGGAGAACGATTTACCACTAAAAACGATACTCCTGCTCATAATACCAACGATAAACCAGGCAGCAGCAGATATGCTATACTACGTGCCAGTTATACGTAGAGGTATATTAATGGGAACAGACGACAATAGAACGCACAGAATGGATCCGACTGTTGCAGGGGCTGATTGGGCACCGGTGACAGACAAGCAGGCGCAGACAGTTACGACGCTGATTCATGCTATAAATCATAGTAAGGTGGTCGTTTTTGTCTGGCGTATCGCTGAGGGTTGGCCCGTTGAGTTTGTCTCGGAAAACGTCTCGCTGTGGGGCTACAGCAGCGCGGAGATATACAGTGGCGAAATCACCTGGGTGGAGATGGTGCACCCGGATGACAGTACCTGGCTGGAGAAAGCGGTGGAGATTCTCTTTGAGACCAAGGTTCCGGCTTTCAGTCACTCATACCGTATCATTACCAGATCTGGTGAGGTGCGCTGGATTGTGGACAATACCAGTGCCGCTTTCGATGCGCAGGGGAATATCACCCATTATCAGGGAGTGATACAGGATATCTCCGAGCACGTGGCCGCCGAGCAGACCAAGACACAATTGGAAGAGCAGCTACGCCAGGCGCAGCGGATGGAGTCCATTGGCCGCCTGGCGGGTGGCGTCGCCCATGACTTTAACAACTTACTCACTCCTATTATCGGGTTCAGCGAATTCCTGATGACTCGTGAGTTGGCTGACCCGCAAGAAAAAATGGCCTGCAAACAGATATATGACGCAGCAACGCACGCTATGCAGCTGGTCCGGCACCTGGTCGCCTTTAGTCGTAAGCAGGTGCTGAACATAGAAGTGCTGAATCCCGTAGCAGTGATAACAGATATCAGCGACATGGTGCGCACCCTGCTGGGGAACAAAGTCCACTTGCAATGCGAATTAGATCCTGATACGGGCAGCATCGAGGCCGACAGCACGCAGCTACAACAAGTGTTGATTAACCTCGCCGTTAACGCACGTGACGCTATGCCGAAGGGCGGAACATTTACCATCAATATTCAGAATGGTGCCGACGGAGTCGTGCGCTTGATGGTGAGTGATACCGGGGAAGGTATCAGCCCCGAGACGTTGCCCTATATCTTCGAGCCATTCTTCACTACCAAGGAAAAAGATAAAGGAACTGGGCTGGGGCTGCCGACGGTCTATGGCATTGTGCAGCAGCATCATGGACACATCACTGTAGAGAGCGAACCCGGCGCGGGCACCACCTTCAATATCGATTTTCCCCGCACAGCGCGCACGGTGGTTGTTCAACAACCATCAATTTTGACTCCCGAGTCAAATGGTAGAGGGGAAACTATCCTGGTGGCCGAGGATGCCGAACCGGTGCGGATGCTGGTGGGCAATATTCTCAAGGAACACGGCTATACCGTCATCCTCGCCGAGAGTGGTGAAGCGGCAGTGCGCCTGGCCGCTGACTATCCGGGGACTATCGACATGCTGCTCACGGATGTCATCATGAAAAAGCAAAATGGCCAACAGACAGCCATAGAACTGCATAAAACGCGACCACAGTTGCCAGTTGTCTACATGACGGGCTACAGCGAAGATGTACTGACGCCCAACGGAGTACTAGCGGAAGGTACGCGCATCTTGCTCAAACCCTTCACGGCGGATGCATTGCTCGCTGTTGTGCGCGAGGCAATAGCTGCATCGCAATGATGATTATTTCCGCCCTACTACATTGACCAGGCAATGCAGCGAGCCGCCCAGTTGCCAGATGGTGGAACAGTCGATGGGGATTACCCGGCAGCCCATAGTGGTGCGGAAGGCTTCGGCACCGGCTTCGTCCAGCGCTTTGGCACCAAAGGTGGGCATGTAGAAGATGGTCTCGCCGTTGCGCGTCTCCACGATGCCGTTATTGTAGCTCATCCACGCGCGGGTGGTGGCCGAGGGCAGTAGCGGTACGCGTACGACCGTATAGCCGAGGGACTCCATTTGCTGCGCGATGCGATCCAGGCGGGTAGTTAAATCAACGCGGAATTCCGGTGTGGCTTCGCCATTCGCCGGTGCCAGCGCTTCGAGAACCTCCGGGTGCTGGGCCACCACTTTTTCCGCCAGCCGTACATCCCCAACGGCGGCTTGCTGCCCCATCACCGTGAGGAACATGCCGATATGGTGCGGCGGCGAGAGCTTCGGATCCTCACCCAGCCAGGTGATCTTGCTGGACATCTTCTGGCTAAGATGCTCGGTGAGCGCGGCCAGCGTCTTGAAAGTCGCGCCTACTTCCTCGGGTGAGTTCTTCTCGATGATAGTAGGCCCGGCGAAGAGGTGGCCAGTGGTAGCGAGGAAGTCACCGCCATCGAAATCAACCAGTGTGTCACGCGCAGCAAAGAGCTTGGGCACATCCAGCGCCAGCCGGTAGGGCACCTCCTGGTCATTGGTGCGCAGTGGGTTGGCGGTGCGCGTGCGTACCGGGGCACAGAGCACGGCCTTGCCGGTTATTCCGGGGTAGTGCAGCGCCACATAGCGATCCTTGCCCCATGTCGAGATATCTTTGTTTACCAGCACCGAGCTGCTGCTGGCAGGCCAGGCTGCGCCCAGACGAGTCTTCAGGTCATCGACGTCGGGCTGGTAGCCCGTCACCCAGATGACATCGACATCTTTGTTGATGGCGGCGAGGAACTGCGTGTAGATCGGGGTGACCAGCGGGCCGATATCAGCACGGTACTGCATCACCACACGGGTGATCTGCCCGTGATCCTCCGCCAGCGGGACCGGCTCGATAGTGGGATGGAGTGGACCGCGAAGTGCAACTACCGCAGCACCGATAAGCAGCCCACCCACAATCCCTATTGCTACGGCGCGTAGTTTCATGAAGTCTCCCGGTATGGGGTAAAAATGAAGCGTGGGTTTCAGCTAACCCCCAGCCACCTTCCCGTGTAGAGAAGAGGGGCTGAGGGTTAGGCTAATTTCTTTAGAACGAGACCAACCGTTGCACCGAGTTCGACAGCATCTGCCCGATGTTGTTGTTGCTTTGCGAGGAAGCAATGCGGCCTTGCAGCATCGCTGGTGCCGCCTTGGAACCGAGCGAGGAGCTGAGGGCCAACTGGTAGCTGGTGGTAGCTTTCATTTGCAGCTCCTGCGGCATGTTTTCAGGCTTTTGAGCCTGAGCCACAACTGGGGTCTCCCAGGTCAGCGGCAGTTCCACATCGGCGGTGCCACAACCATCTTCACCGATGGCGACGGTTTCATTCACCTGCGCCAGTTGTACTGGCATCGGCATGGAGCGTGACATCGGGTAGTTGGTGGTGCTGCTGGCGGTGAGGGTGACGGGTACTTCCGTTACGCCAGCGCCGGAGGGAGACTTGACTGTGACATGTACCAGCACCGCTTTGCCCGGGTCTGCAGTAGCGGTGGCCGCCACCTCGGCGTTGATGGTGGGGATCGTCATGCTGGTCGAGGGCAACGAGGGCACCGTCACCAGCGAAGTGGGGTCAGCGAAGCCCATCTTCGGGCCTGCCAGCGCAACCGTCAGGGCGACCACCGTCGCCACCGCACATGAGGTCAACCAATCCTGTTTCTTCATACCATCCTCCTTTAATGTTTGAGCTTCTTAGCTCTACTCACATAGACTGGGGGTTCCAGGGAAAAGTTCCATATTCGGAAAAATATTTTCATTTCTTTGTAACAGATATAATTATATCCGGTAAAATCTCCGCCGTCAATATATTATTTGTGTTAAATTGTGATCAATTGAAAAAATGTTTCGTCCGCCAGTTTCTCACCAGCAATCCTAGAACCTCACCCCCGCAATATGTTATAATTCCCCTAACCAATGAGAGAGGTGATTGAGAAATGAAACCGTATGAAGGCGAGATGGCACTGGATATTGAGGGGTTCAAGTGGGATGCGGCGGGGCTGATCCCGGCGGTGGTGCAGGATGCCAAAGGCGAGGTACTGATGGTGGCCTACATGAACCGCGAGGCACTGGCCGAGACTATCGAGACCGGCTATGGCACCTTCTATAGCCGCAGCCGCCAGACGATGTGGCGTAAAGGCGAGAGCAGCGGCCACCGCCAGCGCGTGCTGGAGCTACGCGTGGATTGCGACCTGGACTGCATCGTGATGAAGGTAGAGCAGACCGGCGGTGCCTGCCACACCGGCTACTACAGTTGTTTCTACCGCAAAATCGAGGACGGCCAGATAACCTTCGCCGCCGATCCGATTTTTGATGCGGACGCTGTCTATCACAAGTAGAGGCGCAAGGCTTGCGCCCTAAGAAAGGATCATATGAGCATAGTAAATCGCAAAAGCCTGGCACAGACGCTGGACGCTATACAGGAGTTGGAGTTTCAGGGGAAGAAGCTGACGGGGTTAGTCCGTGATGAGGCGGAGGCGTGGCTGACGGAACGGCACTGGGCACGCGGGGCCTACCGGGGGCTTTATGCCCCCACCGAGGCGGATTTCCAGCAGCCGCTGAAGCTCTTCACCGGCGAGGCTGTCACCTCCAATGTGGGTATACGGCATATCCTGGGTGAGGAAGCTGCGCGCGCGCTGATTATGCTCGATCCGGTATCCTCCAAAGCGAAGCAGGCGGTGGTGGAGACGACGGATATCCTGCGCGAACTGGCGCAGAATGAGGATAATCCACACGGCGTTTTTTGCTGCGGCAAATGTACGGTGTCCATGTGGCGTCATCTGCTGGCGGCAAAGTTGCCGAATAACGAAGAGATCTTCGCTAGCGGCATGGCACACCTGCGCTCCCTGCGCGATGGCGAGGGGCGCTGGAACAGCTTCACCTATTATTACACCCTCTACACACTGCTGGATATCGACCTGCCCGCCGCACGCGAAGAGCTGGCCTACGCACTACCAGCTATCGAGCGCGCCCTAACCCGCGCTGCCCGCACAGGAACCCACCCCACGCGTAACCGGGAGGTGCTGATGCGGGTGGTGAAAGCCTGCTGAGTTATCTAGTGATTCATTGCTACTAAATGTGCCTCAATGATGTAGAAAAGCTTCATCATTGAGGCATTTTTTGTGGTATACAGGCGGTCGACACTCCGGTAGCCGAAGAGCCGGTACCTGTACGCCGGCGCGGTAAGGATGAAGTGACCGGCGCGACTTGTCCACTGTAGCTCGAAGTGCGAAGGAGGAAGCGCCACGCAGCCGGAATTTTCAATCCCGGCGAGAAAACCTGAATTTCGTTGACACCAACTTTGCCCCCGTGCTAAGATACACGCGCGTGTGCGAGATATATGCATCTGGATGGAGGGTATTATGAGCAAGTCTTATCGTGTGGCTGTGGTGGGTATTGGCGGAGTGGGGGCGGAGATGATCCGCGTGCTGAAACAGCGGAATTTCCCCTGTGCTTCGTTGCAGATTTTTGCGCGTAGTGCGCGCCCGGAGGTGGTGGATGGCGTCACCTACCAGGTGGAGCAGATCGCCGAAGATTCGCTGGATAATATCGACGTAGCGCTCTTTGCCGGCGGCGAGAAGGCGGAGGATCACTTCGGGCTAAAAGCGCAGGAGCGCCGCAACACCGTGCCCGGCCTCGCCAAGCTGGTGGTTATCGACAACGGCAACGCCTTCCGCATGTACCCGAACGTGCCACTGGTGGTGCCCGAGGTGAACCCGGAGGCGCTGCGCACCCACACTGGCATCGTCGCCAACCCCAACTGCTCCACTATCCAGATGGTGGTCGCGCTGAAGCCATTACATGATTACGCGCGCATCAAGCGTGTGGTAGTCAGCACCTACCAGGCGGTGAGTGGCAAGGGTGCCGGCGCGCGCGAGGAGCTGCGCAGCCAGACGGCACAGGCCGCTGCGGGCGTGTGCATCACCTGCGATCCGGGGCAGTTCCCACACCAGATATTCGGCAACTGCATCCCGCACATCGACGCCTTCCTGCCCGATGGCTACACCAAGGAAGAGCTGAAGATGATCCAGGAGACGCGCAAAATCCTCGGCGATGACACCATCCAGGTGACCGCCACCACCGTGCGCGTGCCGGTAGACAACAGCCATGCTGAATCGGTGAACGTGGAATTCTACCAGCCGATCTCCGTAGAGAAAGCGCGCGAACTGCTCGCCGCTGCTCCGGGGATCAAACTTATCGATGACGTGGCCAAAAACGCCTACCCGGTACAGAGCAGCTGCTCCGGCACCGACGACACCTACGTAGGCCGCATCCGCGCCGACAAATCCGTGGCCTTCGGCCTCAACCTCTGGGTAGTAGCCGACAACCTGCGCAAGGGCGCCGCGCTCAACGCCGTGCAAATAGCCGAG
>JBBQQW010000013.1:0-24931 GCA_038215455.1 Armatimonadota bacterium | reverse complement strand
CACGAGCAGGGTGGGGCACATGCGGCGGACGGCTATGCGCGCGCTACCGGCAAGGTGGGCGTGTGTATCGGCACCAGTGGGCCGGGGGCTACCAACCTGGTCACGGGTATCGCTACCGCCTACATGGACTCAATCCCCATGGTCGCCATCACCGGGCAGGTGGTCACCAGTGCTCTCGGCAAAGACAGTTTTCAGGAGGCTGACATCCTCGGCATCACCATGCCCATCACCAAGCATAATTACCTGGTGAAGGACGTGGCCGATCTGCCGCGCATTGTCAAAGAGGCCTTCTACATCGCCCGCAGTGGCCGCCCCGGCCCGGTGCTCATTGACCTCCCCAAGGATATCACCACCAGCATGGTGGAGGTAGACTGGGAGCATATCGAATTGCACCTGCGCGGCTATAAGCCCACGGTGAAGGGCAACACCAAGATGATACGTCGCGCGCTGGAGGTCATCCACGAAGCGCGCCAGCCAGTGCTGATGGTGGGGGGCGGTATCATCCGTGCCAACGCCGCCAACGAGCTGACGCTGCTGGCGCATACGCTGGGTATTCCAGTGGCTAATACGCTGATGGGCAAGGGCGCATTCCCTGATCTCGACCCGCTTTCGCTGGGCGTGCCCGGTATGCACGGCACCGCTTATGCCAATCTGGCCATTGACCAAGCGGACTTGATCATCAACATCGGTGCCCGTTTCGATGACCGTATTACCGGCGATGTGAAACGTTTCGCCCCCAATGCGCGCATTATCCATGTGGACGTCGACCCGGCGGAGATCGGCAAAGTGATGCCGACGGAGATACCGGTGGTGGGCGACGCCAAAGTAGTGCTGCAAGAGCTGCTCGCGGAGATCGAAGCGCAGGGGAAGGCTTTCCCTGACTTCAGTGCCTGGCGTGCGCAGTGTGATGCCTGGAAGGTACAGTTCCCGCTGAAGTGGGGCACGAATATTGATACCCCGTGCGGCGGTGCCTGCGACGACGAAGGCCGACGCAAGTGCGGCTCCACCGTCTGCCCCGGTGGGCATAACGGCATCAAGGCTCCGGCGGTCATCAGCGCGCTGGCCGCGATCACCGAGAGCAACGCTATCCTCGTCACTGACGTCGGCCAGCACCAGATGTGGGCGATGCAGTATTATCCAGTGAAGCGCCCGAACCAGTTCATCAGCAGCGCCGGGCTGGGCACCATGGGCTACGGGCTGCCCGCCGCTATCGGCGCACAGTTCGGCAACCCGGACACCGAAGTCTGGCTCATCACTGGCGATGGCAGCATCCAGATGAACAGTCAGGAGCTGGCCACCGCGGTGATCCACAAGCTGCCCATCAAAATTGCGCTGATGGATAACGGTACCCTGGGGATGGTACGGCAATGGCAGCGCATGTTCTTCGGCGAGCGCTACTCACAAGTGGGCTTGAATGTGGGCACGCCGGACTTTGTGAAGCTGGCGGAAGCCTACGGCGCAGTGGGCATCCGCGTGACTGACCCATCCGAAGTGAATGCTGCTATCGAGCAGGCGCGCGCGATCACTGATCGCCCCGTGCTCATCGACTTCATCACCGATATGGAGGAGAATGTCTTCCCAATGATCCCTGCCGGCATGAGCGTGGCAGAGATGATCACTGAATAACAGGGAGAGGAGGAAACCATGACGACAAATATCGCGGAAACCCCGCAGCAGAAACATACAATCTCGGTACTGGTGGAGAATAAACCGGGCGTGCTGGCACGCACCGCCTCCCTCTTCTCCCGGCGTGGCTTCAATATTGATAGCCTCACGGTGAGCGCTACCGAGGATCCGCACACCTCGCGCATGACCATCGTGGTGGTAGGGCCGACGGATGTGCTGGAGCAGATCGGCAAGCAACTCTACAAGCTCATTGATGTCATCAAGGTAATGGATCACACGGATGATGAATTGATCAGCCGCGAGCTGGCGCTCATCAAAGTCCACACCGTGGACGCAGAGAAACGTGCGGAACTAATGCAGATAGTCGACATCTTCCGCGCTAAAATCGTGGACATAGGTGACAAGACCATCATCATTGAAGCCACCGGCGTAGCAGACAAAATCGACGCAATAGAGCGCCTGCTAAAAAGCTACGGCATCAAAGAGATGGTACGCAGTGGCCAGGTGTCGTTGGTACGGGGACTGAAGGCGACTTAATTTGTAATGCCTTAGCGCCACGCGCTAAAGCACGAGGCTATACGATCAAGCACCCTGAAGCGCGCTGCATATTTCAATCAGCAGTGCGCTTTAGCGTATTTTATCGGGTAGCCATGCCCTTTAGGGCGTGGTGCTAAGGACGCCCGTGGCACAGAGCTTTAAAGCAGAATTATTCGGATGTATCTCCCTTTTCGTGCTTTTCGTGTCTTTCGTGGTTGAATATCGTTACGGCCCAACACTCTTCCCAACAACCTCCCGAATTCTGCTACAATATGGCGAACAAAGCTGTTGGTACAGTATATGTGGAGGAAAATAGATGGAATTGGCGTTGTTGGGAGCCGGGCATATTCATACCCCTGGCTTTATCAAGGATTTAAATGCTCGTAAGGAGCAGTTCAGCGTTAAATACGTGTGGGATCATGATGCTGCACGGGCGGAGAAACGCGCAGGGGAGCTGGGGGCGACGGTTATCAGCGATCTGGCGCAGGTGTGGGAAGACGCCAATATCCCGGCGGTGGTGATCTGCTCGGAGACCAATCTGCACGAAGAGCTGGTGCTGCCGGCAGCTGTCGCGGGCAAGGCGATCTTCGCCGAGAAGCCCCTGGGGATGGGGGCGGCAGACGGCTACGCTATGGCCAGCGCTATTGAGAAAGCGGGGGTGATATTCCACACCGGCTACTTCCAGCGTGGCAGCGCCAAGCATATTTTCCTGCGCGAGCAGATCGCCGCCGGGAATTTTGGCAAAATCACGCGCATCCGCGGCTCCAACTGTCATAGCGGGGCATTGAGCGGCTGGTTTGATGGCGAATGGCGCTGGATGGCCGACCCGAAAGTCTCCGGGGTGGGGGCGTTCGGCGATCTGGGCACGCACTCGCTGGATATTATGCTCTGGCTCATGGGCCGAGTTACCAGTGCCACCGCCAACATCGGCGTCGGCACGGCACGCTATGGCGATTGTGACGAATTCGGCGAGGGCATGATGCACTTCGCCAACGGAGCTATAGGCACGCTGGCCTCCAGCTGGGACGATATCGATAATCCGGTGTCAATGCTCGTTAGTGGCACTGAAGCCCACGCCACCATCTTCCGTGGTCAGCTCTACTACAATTGTAAGAACATCGAAGGAGCGGACGGCAAAACCCCCTGGACCGCCCTCCCCGATGAGCAGTCCGCCGGCTTCCCGCTTTTCCTCGACAAACTGGCCGGCCTGGAAGTCCCCGGCGAGCTGGTAACCGCCCGTGAAGCCGCCTACCGCAGCGCTGTAATGGCCGCTATGTACGAAGGCGCGAAGAAGCAGACGTGGGTGGCACCGGTGGAGTAGCGGGTGTTCCTGCGCAAAATAGTGGGTATCGGTGACGATGCCATAATCGCAGCAGGAGTATCGTTTTTTAGCATCAAGCCGTCCTTACGGGCCCAGTCGTTCACGGCTGGGCAAACCGGACGGGCGCTTAAAACGATACTCCTGATAATCGCAGTTATCGTAGTACATCTGCAATGAGAATACGAAGCTCGGTTAATAATTGATCACATGGTGGTAGATTACGCACGAATGTGCCTAGATTGCTCTTCCACGCACGTTGTGCTTCACTAACCAGGAGTGGGGTGAAGAAACTGTCGAGGCCAGCGTAGGATACGTTACGCACTGCACATTTGTTGTCTAAACATTCTCGTATTCGAATCATATTCAACTCGTTGTGAAAATCGCCGATGATGCGCCAAAGGTCATAATAATCGCGTGCGCGAGGGCGATTCCATCCTCGGAGCTGTAGTTTTGCATCTGTTTGCAACAGTGTACGTAGTTTCTCGGCGACAATCTCATCTAATGAATATGTCATAATGATGGGTGCCAGGTCTTCGGCGTAGTTATGAATAAGTGTGCGTGCTACCGGGGTGAGCATTACCGGCTCATCGTGGGTTATCTCTAGTTTAATCCGACAAAGCGGGCGTGGATGCCAAGGGAATTGCACATGTACACTGAAGGCTTCCTGCCCGCCGGGGTGTGGTTCACGCTCGGTATACCTTGAGAGTACCACTTCAAATGCCCCATGCACTTGTAATAGTTGTTGGCTTGAATTCAAGGCATAAGAAAGAGTTTGTTCTAATTCATCACCTTTGGGGGCATTGATAGTAGAAAAGTCGAGGTCTTCAGAGAACCGGTAGTCGCCAAAATAGACCTTCTTCAGGGCGGTACCCCCTTTGAAAATTAGCGAATTTGCTAATAATTCTTTTCTAGCCACTCCTGCAAGAACATAGCTGAGCGCATAATCTTTCTCGATTACTTGAAGTGGAACCCCTGTAGCCTGTGCAATACGACTAAGACGAGTTTGTAATGGTGAATTCATGTTAAATCCTTAGACACTCAAATTGTTACGCAAGCTCCACCGTTGCGCTATGGAACCGGCATTCGGATGTGATGGATCAAGAAGCCCGACGCTGGATGTTGGTAATTTTAGCAGCGGTTCTATGATTTTCGCGGGGGTACCTACTGTTTCCAATGTCCACCCCAATCGCTTTGCTACCGTAACCACATTATACTCGAGGGCATAAGAAACCAGGCGCATTACATCGCACGACTGCCAGTGTTCATCAAATATCCCTAGCACTTCGGTCATTCCTCCAAAGCGACGGGGGGAAACACATAGATCCAATAGAGTTCTTTCACGATCAGTGATAGGCACGCGAAATAGCTGATCTACCCATACCTGCTCAATTCCAAAGAAGTGTCTGCTTTGGATAGAGATAAACTCTATCTCTTCTGAAGCTACCGTCCAATGGTGCTTACCATGGCGAATGGTATCACTTTTGATGACCTTACGCATACTGGGGGTAACAACTTCGCATGGTGTCATTACCGTGATAAATTGTGGCAACTGCTCAGTCAATCCATGGTGTTGTAATGCCGACCAGTGGCTGATGGCGGAGGGTTCAAACAATCTGGTAGCTATGGCAAATGGATGTATATTCACCCCACCTGGTAATGCCCCCGTCCCTGCAAAAAGCCCCCGCCGGAGGCGAAGTAACCAGCCAGAATTAACGAGTTGATGGAGCAGACGCGTTATAGCTGACTCCGAAATACCGCACTGGATCGCAACGTCCCGCGCTTCCGCAGTGGCAAAGATGAAAATGCCTCGAGAAGTAAGCTCCTTAAGCAAGAGAATACCTTGCGGCATAGCATAATTCTGTTGTAAACCATTCATTGTGCTCATACTCTGCATATTATACTACGAAAATTTGTTATTTACAAATCTACGCAGTATTAATTGCTGATATCATAATCAGCCGTATTGCTTTGTCATAACTTCACACTGACAAAATATCGCATTCCGGCGAACGTCGGAGCTGCAAGAGCGGAAACTACTGGTGTAAAGCCTTCGTGTTTGCCAGCCACCACGCAGTGGCAGAGTACTATACCCATATCTACGTGGTTGATATGCTCAAACAATGGGCGTAGCAGTACGTTCGGCTGGGCGGCGTAGAGATGCATAGTGTCACCGTCAAATGCAAAGCGCCAGGGTTGCGTGTTGGCGGCGGATGGAGCGGCGAGCATAGCCGGGAGCAGCAGCTCCCAGTTTTGATTGACCTCACCTGCCAGAGTGAGTTCCTCGCCGGTTTTTCGATGTTTACTTTCAGATTCGACGCGGTATAGTTCCACGTGCGCTGCCGGCATTCCCAGCGCTACCATTACCACTGGTTTGTGGCCATCGGGGATAGTGGCGACGGCGGCCAGTTGCTCGGGTTTAACATGGCCACCAATCCAACAAGTAGCGATTCCTGCTGCCGTCAGGCGCAATACCAGGTTTTCCACGGCGTAGCCAACTTCCTCCAGGTAGTTTCCCTGCGGGCTGGCGCTTGCCACCAGATAATGCGGGGCGATGATTTTGCCCAGATTGCCGATGATCCCGGACAGCACCTGCTGCATCTTCACACCATCGGCCAGTTGGATATCGAGTGCGATATCCGTATTGATCCTATCTGCTACGGTAAGCGTAATGATCTGTGCCAACGGTTCCGCGACAATTGGTTCTTCCGCATAATTGCGGATTGATTGCCGTCGGAATATAGCCTCATAATTATTCATCGTATTCACCACCATATTCATAGTTTAATCCTCAATGGGGAAAATGTGAATGCTATTTTCTGGCACATGTATGAGTAACCAGCGGATTTGACACACTACGTGCTGAATGCTATACTCTTTTCGGTTTTGGGGCCATAGTTAAGCGGGATAACGGGTCCCTCGCACGGACCAGTCAGCGGTTCGAGTCCGCTTGGCTCCACCATTACCAGAACCATGAAACCTCGTAGAGATGGCTACCACCACTTCTACGAGGTTTTTTATAAGGATTCGATCCGGTCGGAGGTAATATGCATAAAATTCTCGCTAACACCCAGCTATCCCCCAACGTTTTTCGCCTTGATGTCAGTGCGCCCCGCTTGGCGGCTATTCGCAAACCAGGGCAATTCGTCATTGTGCGCAAAGGCGAGGGGTCAGAGCGCGTGCCGCTGACTATCGCCGATGCCGATGCGGAAAAGGGCAGTATAGCGTTGGTGATCCAGGCAGTAGGCGTGAGCACGCGTGAGCTGGTGGCGTTGCAGCCGGGTGATCATATCAAGGATATCGTCGGTCCGCTGGGCAAGTCAACAGAGCTGCTGGAGCACGGCCACGCGGTCTGCGTTGGCGGAGGCGTGGGCACCGCGGTAGTACATCCCATAGCGCACGCGCTGCATGTAAATGGAATCCCAGTTTCAAGCATCATCGGTGGGCGTTCCGCCGAGTGGGTGATCTTCGCTGAGGAACTGGCAGCCTGCGGTGAGTTGGTAATCTGTACCGACGATGGCAGTCTGGGACGGCACGGCTTCGTCACCGAGGCGCTGAAGGATGAGCTGGAGAAGGGTGGGGTGGATATCGTCTACGCTGTCGGCCCGGTGCCGATGATGCGCGCAGTGACTGAACTCACCCGCCCCTACGGCGTTCACACCATTGTCTCGCTGAACCCCATCATGATCGACGGCACCGGGATGTGCGGCGGCTGCCGGGTGAGCGTGGGCGGTGAGACGAAATTCGCCTGTGTTGACGGCCCGGAGTTCGACGGGCACAAGGTAGATTTCGCCAGCCTGCGCGAACGCCTGGGCACCTATGCAGACTTTGAGAAGGAAGCACTGGCACGGCACGAAGAGAAATGTAGACTTGGGTTGAAATAGGGGGATTGTGATGACGAGCAACAACATACCGGCGAAAGAGCGTATGGCAATCGACCGGCAGGTGATGCGGGAGCAGGAAGCGGCGCAGCGTGCGGCCAACTTCTCCGAGGTAAACCTGGGGCTGACTGAGCAACTGGCACTGCTGGAGGCGCGGCGATGCCTGCAGTGCAAAGAAGCGAAGTGCATCGCCGGGTGCCCGGTGCTGGTGAATATTCCAAAGTTTATCAATCACCTGGCGGAGGGCAACCTCCCCGCCGCGGCGCAATGCCTGATGGCGGACAACGCCCTCCCCGCAGTGACCGGGCGCGTCTGCCCGCAGGAGACCCAGTGCGAGGAGCGTTGCGTGCGTGGATTGAAGGGTACACCGGTGGCTGTCGGCTACCTGGAGCGCTACGTGGCCGACTGGGCGCGCACGCATCTGGATGAAGTGCTGGCTCCTATCGAAGTGAAACCCAGTGGCAAAAGTGTGGCGGTGGTGGGCAGTGGCCCGGCGGGTCTCACAGCGGCGGGCGAGCTGGTGAAGTTCGGCCACGCGGTGACGATTTTCGAGGCATTCCACACCCCCGGTGGCGTGCTGGTCTATGGCATCCCGGAGTTCCGCCTGCCCAAGGAGATTGTGCGGCAGGAGGTGGAGCGGCTGGAGCGTGCCGGGGTGAAGATTGAGTGCAACGTTATCATCGGTGCTACCTGGACACTGGCAGAGCTACACGAGAAATTCGACGCGATCTTCATCGCCAACGGAGCCGGGCTGCCCGTCTTCATGGAAGTGCCAGGGGAGAATCTCAAGGGCGTTTACAGTGCCAATGAATACCTGACGCGAGTGAACCTGATGGCCGCCTACAGCTTCCCCGAGGTGGACACCCCGGTGCTGAAAGGCCAGCGTGTGGTGGTAGTAGGTGGGGGCAATGTAGCGATGGACAGCGTGCGCACCGCCAAACGCCTGGGGGCAGACTCCGCCACTATCGTCTATCGGCGCGGCAAGGCCGAACTCCCCGCGCGTGCGGAAGAGGTGCACCATGCCGAGGAAGAGGGAATTGAATTTGACTTCCTCGTCGCTCCGGTGGAGGTGATGGGGAGCGAGAACGGCTGGGTGAGTGGGCTTAAGTGCCTGCGCATGGAGCTGGGCGAGCCGGACGCCAGCGGACGTCGCCGCCCGGTGCCGATCGCCGGCAGCGAGTACATCATCCCCTGCGATATCGTGGTGGTGGCTATTGGCACGCGTGCTAATCCATTGCTGACGAACAGCACCCCGGAGCTGAAGCTGAACAAATGGGGCAATATCATCGCCGATGAGCACGGCCAGACCAGTATCCCCGGCGTCTTCGCCGGCGGGGACATCGTCCGTGGTGCCGCCACCGTGATCCTCGCTATGGGTGATGGCAAATGTGCAGCAGCGGCGATAGACGAGTATCTTAAGGGGTAGTCGTGCTGGTGAGTCCACTAGAAAAAGAAGGGTGCCAAGCATAATGCCTGGCACCCTTTTTGCCGTTCAATTAGCGGAGAGCGTCAGATTATCTGATCGTAGGTCTGATCTGACTCTTTGTCCTTCTTTGGTGGTGTCTGACCTTCGTAGAGAATTGCACTGAGTTCGTCGCGGCTGAGAGTCTCTTTTACCAGTAGCATGTCCACAATTTTTCGCGCGGCGTCTTTATGCTGGATAATAACATGCTTGGCTTTGGCGAAGGATTCTTCGACAATGCGGCGGATCTCGTTATCAATCTTCTCCGCGGTCTCTTCGCTGTAGCTCTTCTCTTCCATCATATCGCGTCCGAGGAAGACCTGGCCGTGATGGCGTCCGAGGACGCGTGGCCCGATGACATCGCTCATGCCGAACTCCATCACCATCGCCCGGGCGATAGCGGTAGCCTTCTGCAGGTCGCTCTGTGCTCCGGTAGTTACCTCATCAAAGGCAATCGACTCGGCAGCGCGCCCGCCCAGGCTGACGGCGATATCGTCCATTAGTTCGCTACGCGTGGTAAGGTATTTATCTTCTATCGGCAGGCTCAATGTGTAGCCCAGCGCTTGCCCACGCGGCAGGATCGAGACTTTATGCAGCGGATCCGCATGAGGTAGCAACTCGGCGAGAAGAGCATGGCCTACCTCGTGGTAGGCGATGATCTCTTTCTCTTTGTCGCCGATAAGCCGGCTCTTGCGTTCCGGTCCGGCGATAACGCGGTCGATGGCGTTTTCCATATCTACCATTTCGATCATTGTTTTATTGTTGCGAGCCGCCAGCAGCGCTGCTTCGTTCAACATATTGGCCAGGTCGGCACCGGAGAAGCCGGGAGTACGGCGTGCCAGCACCTCCATCGAGACATCGTCGGAGATAGGTTTGCCTTTGGCGTGTACGCGCAGGATAGCGGTACGGCCACCCACATCTGCCAGGTCAACTACAATGCGGCGGTCAAAACGCCCTGGGCGCAGCAATGCCGGGTCCAGCACATCCTGGCGGTTGGTAGCGGCGATGAGGATGACGCCACTGTTGGCCTCGAACCCATCCATCTCTACCAGCAACTGGTTCAGTGTCTGTTCGCGCTCGTCATGGCCACCGCCGACGCCTGCGAAGCGTTGACGCCCTACTGCGTCAATCTCGTCGATGAATATGATACAGGGCTTGTGTGTCTTAGCTTGTTCGAAGAGGTCACGCACACGAGAGGCACCGACGCCGACGAACATCTCGACGAAGTCGGAACCGCTGATATGGAAGAAGGGCACGCCAGCCTCACCGGCTACTGCGCGTGCCAGCAAGGTTTTGCCCGATCCCGGAGGGCCTAGCAGCAGCACACCCTTGGGGATGCGTGCGCCCAGCACCACGTATTTTTTCGGATTCTTCAGGAAGTCGACGATCTCTACCAGTTCCTGTTTCGCCTCATCCACACCCGCGACATCTTCGAAGGTGACGCGCTCGGCATCGTTGGTCATGCGTTTGGCACGACTACGTCCAAAGGACATCGCCTGATTGCCACCGGACTGCGCCTGGCGCATGATGAACATCCAGAAGCCGATAAAGAGGGCAATCATCACCACACCGCTGACGATATTGATGATCAGACCTTCCGAGAATTTGCTTTGCGTCACGTTGTAGCTGAAGCTCTTATCTGGATCGCCGGGCTTTTCTGGTTTGGCATTTTTGGAATTCATCTCTGACAGTTTCGTCATCAACAGTTCTTGATCAACCACCCAGTATGTGGAGTAATCAGTCTCATTCTTTTCGCCCGGCTTACGGAGCTTTCCACTAAGCTTTGTCCCCTGAATATCTACCGTCTTAATCTCACCAGAATCTAGCTTAGTGAGGAAATCTGATGTCTTTAGCTCCAACATCTTGTTAGGTGCTGATAACTGGCTGAAAATGATACTACCAATTACCAGAGCAATTAGCGCAATAAAGATATACTTGTAATAGTTGTTCAAATGTTCACTCCTCAAGTTGTTCCGCTGTATGACAGGCGTAAGCTGTATTATAACATAATCTGAAAATGGAAACACTAGCTATGTGCGATTTATCTGTGAGAAAGAAGAAAAACGGGACAAAAATTGCCGATTTTGCTATTGCAGGCAATTACTCGCGCAGGTAGAATTAGAGATATATGCATACCAGTGTCACTGATATGCTACATAAGATAGGATTGAACATGACATTTGAACTGACCACTGGAGCTATTTTGCAGATCGATGGTTGCCGCTACCGGGTTGTAGAGCAGAATACCTTCCACGAAATTGATTTGCGCATTGATATGGCGCACATCGCCGGCGCGACTCCTGCGCATGAGCGCGTGCTGCTGGCTCTGCAACCGGAGCCAACGCTTTTCCTGCTGAAGCACTTCGAGCAGAATTGGATGGCGCAGCCATCCGCAGCGTTGCTCCATGATGGCGAGTTGTTCAACTGCGTCTACCACGGTGCCGGGCACAGCACCCGCAAGGCGCGTGCGGGCAAGCGCGAGAGCAAAGCAGAATACGTCTTTCTGCGCTCCGATAGCGGGCGGGTTATCTTCACCATCGCTAAAGATGATGAGATGTCCACCTACATTGGCGTTAGCTTGCCGGTACAGGCGGTATTGCATAACGGGAAGCCGGTAGGGAAGGCCTCAACTTAAAAGAACCACCCCTAAGAGAGGTGGTTCTTACCGTTAAACACACTGAAACTTACAGATGAATGCTCCCAGGAGGAAATCCGGGGAGCATTCACTATTGGATTACACTCGCCCCACTACTTCGTCGGCGCTGATTACCTCGGATGACTTGGTGGCGCGGTCGCGGAACTCTACCTGGTTCTCCCCGGCTAGTTTGCCCACTACCACCTGGGTGGGGATGCCGATCAGGTCGGCGTCTTTGAATTTTACCCCCGCGCGTTCGGCTCGGTCGTCGAATAATACGTCGATGCCCGCGGCCTGTAGTTGCGCGTAGAGTTTCTCACCCAGCGCGAGTTGTTCTTCATTAGTGGTATTGGCCACGATGAGTACCACCTGATAGGGGGCGATGCTCTTGGGCCAGATGATGCCGTTGGCGTCATTGCTGACCTCGGCAACTGCGGCGAGAATGCGGCTGACGCCGATACCGTAGCAGCCCATGATGATGGTCTTGTCGCTCCCGTCTTCATCGGTGAAGATAGCATGTAACGGTTCGCTGATGCTGTAGGCGAGCTTGAAGATATGACCCAGTTCCATACCCCGGCGCTCGGTGAAGCCGGTGCCGCAGCAGGCGCAGGAGTCGCCCGCCGTGGCGAAGCGCAGGCGTCCCCAGGTGATCTCCCCGGTGACATTCTCCCAGTTCACATTGGTTAGATGCGTGTTCACCGCATTCCCGCCAGTGATGAAGTTCTTCATACCGCGCAGCTCTTCATCTGCATATATGGGGATTTTCAACCCCACCGGGCCACTGAAGCCCACCGGCCCGCCGGTCGCCGCCTGAATCTGTTCCGGGGTAGCCATTTCCAGCGTGTTGGCACCGATCAGGACGCGGAAGCGCCCCTCGTTTAACTCACGATCGCCGCGCACCAGCGCCGCCACCGGCAGGCCGTCGGCCATATAGATGAGTGTTTTGAGCAGTTTCTCCGCCTTAGCATTGAGAAATTCGCAGACCTGCTGCACGCTGTGTGCATCGGGTGTCGCGACGGTGGTGATGGCAGCAGATGCTTCGGTATCCGTGGCGGCCACCGTTTTGAAGTCGGCGATCTCCTGGTTGGCGGCATAGCCACACTCCGAACAAATAAGGATGCTGTCCTCGCCGGCATCGGTGAGGAGCATGAACTCGACCGTCTCTTTACCACCGATAGCACCGCCACTGGCGGCCACCGGGGTGATCTCCAGCCCGCATTGCTGGAAGATATTCAGGTAAGCGGCGTGCATACGCTCATAAATTTTATTCAAGCCCGCTTCATCGCGGTCGAAGGAGTAGGCGTCTTTCATGATAAATTCACGCGTGCGCACCAGCCCACCGCGCGGGCGTGGTTCATCGCGGAATTTCGTCTGAATCTGATAGAGCGTCAGGGGCAGCTCGCGGTATGATTTGACGTTCTTGCGCACCAGGTCGGTGATAACTTCCTCATGCGTGGGGCCAAGGTAGAAGATGCCACCCTTGCGGTCTTTGGTTGCCAATAGCACATCTTGCATACGCGCTTCGCGCCCGCTTTCCGCCCAGATCTCCTGCGGGTGCAGCGTGGGCAGCAGCAGCTCCTGCGCTCCAGCAGCATCCATCTCGTCCCGTACAATCTGCTCCACGCGGCGCAGCACACGCCAGCCTAGCGGCAGGAAGCTGTATACCCCGGCGGCCAGCTGGCGGATATATCCGGCGCGCAGCAGCAGTTTATGCCCGGTCATCTCCACATCTGCAGATACCTCACGCAGGGTGGGGGCGAATAATGATGAAAATCGCATCTTTTTACCTCAGTCTCTAGTCTATTTTAGCCGGATAATCTATTTCGTTCAATTGTCGTTGCGGTGGGGTGGTAACTTCCATTGGAAATGACTTTTCCCGATAATAAAATCCCAGGCGACAGGTTTTTCCGCTTTAGTGGCTGTATCAGGCCAGCTCCACCATTGGCTGTCGAGGGGGATGCCCCAGGGACCACGGGCAACAACAGCGACGGCTGCAAGTAATATCACCGTGATGATCAGTCCGCCCTCTATGCCGAATTCGCCACCTACGAGTAGGGTAGACCAGGGGTGATCATGTATAATTAACGAGAATGGCGATGTCGTAATTTTGCTGGCTCCACTCACTGGAATGTCGAAAAGAATCTGTGCAAAATTCCACCCGAGATGGAATCCAACAGGTGCCCAGAGGGATCCGGTGCGAAGATAGAGCAATCCGAGGAACACCCCGGCGGTGCCGAGATTAGCGTAGGCAAGCAGTGTGATGCCCGAATTATCAGCATGTGCTGCGGCGAAAATGATACTGGAAAACAGTAAAGTGGGCAATACGCCGATACCGCGTAGCATAGTTTGGAAGAAATAACCGCGAAATGATAGCTCTTCACTGAAAGAGACTACCAGACATAGTCCGATGGCAAGTAATAGGGAGTACAAATTATTCTGCGAGATGGCGATCAGTGTCCACGAGAAACTACCGGCGAAGAACGCGATAATGCAGCAAAACAGAATCAGCCCCAGCCCAAGCGAAAGTCCCAGAAAAAATTGTTGCGAAGTTTTCTTTTCCAGGTTAAGCCCCAGAGTACGTGGGGTCAAGGATTCAAAGGTGCGCAAAGCCCATACGCCAACGGCAAAACTAGCTACCAGCATATAGGATTGAGCTTGGACGATTCGAAATATCGGGGATATGCTTAATTTGTTAGGGAAAAAACTAAGTAATAAATTGGTAAAATCGCTGAGCAGGCCATAAAAAAAGAATATCATCAGTACAAATGCGGCGATACGCCAACCACAGCGCAAGCGTCCGGTTTCCGGGATCAGCCATATTTCTCGCCAGGTGATATTTGAGAACATAGAAGTTAATATTTCGCCGCATCGCGGAGCAAACCTTTGTCAGGTGCCGCGCCATTTAAAAAACCACCCTCGGCATGGACACCGAGGGTGAGAAAAGATTCGATTATCCCGGCAAAAAGCTCAGCCTTTGACGGTATCAGAGAAGTTGCTTTGCAGGTGGAGCAAAGATCTCTCCAGTTCGTCGATACGACGGTCGGTCTCTTCCTGCGGGTTGACAGCGCTACAACCATGGTGACGAGAAATTGCCACCGCGACAGCTACGGCTCCGATAGCGATAACCAGCCCGGCCAGTAACGAAACGCCAACCGTGGAACTACACTTAGACGTTGTACACATTGTCATTTTCGTCCGACTCCATTTCTTCGAAGATGCGTTTCACAAAGGTCAACAATTCCATGGGATTGAATGGCTTGGTCAGATAGATGTCAACGCCATGAGAATACCCTTGAAAAACGTCTTGATCTTGAGCTTTAGCCGTGAGCATAATAACCGGCAAATTTCTGGTAGCCGGGTTAGCACGTATATGCTTCAAGGTTTCGAAGCCGTCCATATAAGGCATCATTACATCCAGGACAACCATGTCCGGATGTTCCTCATCAATTTTCTTCAGCGCTTCACGGCCATCGAAAGCCGTGACAACTTCGTAACCAGCACGTTCGAGATTGACTTGGATTAAGCGGACAATGTGCCTCTCATCATCACAAGCCAGAACTTTTTTCGGCATTTTCATGTCCCTTTCATTTCCATATCCGGCGCCGATGAATACCATGGCGCATTTGCATTTAAGAGTATAGCAAACGTGTAATACCGCGTCAATTGAAAGTGCAGAGAATTTGCTTTGGAAGTCAATATTCTTTGTAGTTTGGGGTGGTTGACGATTTGGGGCTATTTGGGTATACTTCAAGTGGCATGACGGGGTGTGGCGCAGCTTGGTAGCGCGGCTGGTTTGGGACCAGCAGGTCGGAGGTTCGAATCCTCTCGCCCCGACCATTTTTTTAATGGTAAATATTTGTGGTGCATTTTGTAGTAGTCGGCGGGAGTAGCTCAGTGGTAGAGCGCTAGCCTTCCAAGCTGGATGTCGCGGGTTCAAGTCCCGTCTCCCGCTCCACATGCGCCCATAGCTCAGCGGATAGAGCAACTGCCTTCTAAGCAGTAGGTCGCAGGTTCGATCCCTGCTGGGCGTACCAAATTTAATAATTATTCCATGGTGGGTATAGCTCAGTAGGTTAGAGCGCTAGTTTGTGGCACTAGAGGTCGTCGGTTCGATCCCGACTATCCACCCCAAAGCTTTTCTGAAACGGCCTTCGATATAACAATCGAAGGCCGTTTCAATTTTTATGTATCTATCGGGTTGCTTTGATATTTTCCCACTTCAGTGCGTCGGCTATTCCTTGTTCGATGGTCAGTTCCGCCTCCCAGCCAAGTAACTCACGCGCGGTTTCGGCGTTGGCGTAGGCACCGGCTATGTCGCCGGGGCGAGCGGGGGTTTCGATGGCGTTCAGTGGTTGGTGGGTGACGGCCTCGAAGGCACGCACCAGTTCTTTTACCGTGACACCACGCCCGGTGCCCAGGTTGATCACCCGGTATTTCGCTGCACCTGGGAAGAGCTGCTCCAGTCGTTCAACTGCCAGCACGTGGGCGCGGGCTAGATCCCACACGTGGATGTAGTCGCGGATTCCGCTGCCGTCGCGCGTGGGCCAGTCGGTGCCGGTGATGTTAAAGACCGGAGCGACCCCGGCGGCGACGCTCATTATTTTACCCAGCACATGTGCGGGGTTCGCCACATAGGAACCGCTGCGCATCTTTGGATCTGCACCGATGGGATTGAAGTAGCGTAGAGCGATGCCGCGCAGATCATATGCGGCACAGAAATCTTGCAGCACTAACTCCATCATATATTTTGTCCGCGCATAGGGGCTGCGCGGGTTCAATGGGGATGCCTCGGTTACAATAAAATCGTCCGGATCATCGTACACCGAAGCAGATGAGCTGAAGACCACGTGTAAACAGCCATGTTGCGCCAGCGTGCGAAATAGTACTAGCGATTTCGCAACATTATTATGGTAATACTCGTAGGGGAGCGCCACGGACTCCGGCACGCTGATGAGCGCGGCGCAGTGAATGGTGCAGATTATATCCGGGTGTTCGGCGAATATCTGTGCCAATATTGCGGTATCGGCGATATCACCCTGGTAGAAGGCCCGCCCCTGCGCGAATCGCTCGCAGCCGGTGATGAGCGAATCTAGGATAACAGGTGTGTGGCCACTGTCTTCCAAGGCAGAACAAATAGTACTGCCAATATAACCGGCACCACCAGTAACGAGAATTTTCATTGATATACCCTTCAATCAGCGTGTATGCAGATGCTGAATTATAGCAGATAGTTACGCTTTGTAGGGCAATCGCAACATCCTGCGCTATTAATAATAAGGAACGTACCAGCGTGGCTATTGACAAACAAAAAGTTTTAAAATTATTACAAAAAGTACTTGACAGTAGAATACACCTCTGATAATATATTATTTATCTCGTACTAGTTGAATCGGTAAAGATTTATCTTACCCAATTTAGCACGACTTTAAACAGTTTTCGACGCAGTAATAAATTTTTTTTGAAGGAGAAGACCATGATCGAAGAGAAAGAAGTCCCGCAGGAGAAAAGCTCCTCCATCGTCACTGCGAAGCCAACCTGGCATCGCCCGACTGTCACCCGCATTGACATGAAATTCACAATGGGTAGTGGTGGCGACGGAAATGCATATTTAGACGTAAACCTGTCCTAGGTACGTTTAGTAGTGCTCACTTTTTTGCTCCATACTTGGCTGTCGCATAAGTATGGTACAGCATGTGACAATTGACGAGGAGAAGTTATGAAGAAGAGTTTTCTTAGTATTATGTTGGTGCTAGCCGCATTACTGGTGACCTTAGTTGCCGGTTGCAGCAGCTCTGACGGCGGATCGAACACCACCGAGCCTGTAGTTACAGGCGATGCAGGTAGCATCCAGATCGCAATTGCATGGCCGACTGATGGCGCTCGTGTTATTCCTGCAGGAACAAAGAGCATCAAAGTAACCATCACCGAGACCAATTCTAATGGTTCACCGAAAACCGGTGCCTACATTAGAACACTGTTCGCGAATCAGGGAGTTTCAGGAACCCTTGATTTCAATATCGTGCCGGTAGGGTATTATACTATTGCTGGTTCTGCTTGGGATGCGTTCGGTGGGATAGGTAACGTACTCGGTTCTGCCTCTGCGAAGAAAGTTAATGTAACAATCGGTCGTAACCATGTATTCTTGGTGTTGAGCGATCAGATGATATCCTTGCAGGTAACTGGTCCGTCCAATATGCCGCTGAATTCAGACTTCAATTCTGAAGTAAGAGTTTTCTTCGGCACCGATAGCGTTTCGTATCCTCTGGATCAGTCCAGATGTACTTGGACAATGTATGCCAATGGTACAAATGCCACAATTGATACCGGCTATGTAGATGCGGGTGGCGTTGCTGGAACAGGCGTATATTATAACGCTGAAACTCAGCAGGTCGGCTATCCGCAGGTAAACCGGAATTGTCAGCCGTTCGCTATCAACTAGTACGGATGATACTTTTATAGTGCATTCAGCGTCGCCAGCAATGGCGGCGCTGAATGCGTTTTAGCCATACTTGATGGTCTTCGTTGAATATTTGACTATGAACGAATTTCCCCATTGTGGTAACCCTTCACTGCTGATATAATTACCTCACTATGACCTACACCTACTCCATTTATGGCCTGATAGTAAGTGTCCCTTTCCAATGCGTTTCGCTGGTACCGATGACATTTGCTGGTGAGCCGGATGTATTGGTGGTGGATGGAGCGGTGCCATCAAGGCTCTCGTCTCCTACATTGTCGGGCGACTTCTGGCAAGCTGCGCCGGGACAGGTATTGCTCTACACAGCAGCATGTGTGGGGCGATATTTGGTCGAGGATGGGAAGAAGGTCACCTTGCAGCGCGCTGATGGTGCAGAGGATGACGTATTGGCGGTGCAGTTTCTGGATGCCGCCATGGCGATGATCCTGATGCAGCGTGGGTATGCGGTTTTACACGCCAATGCAGCTGTTACCCCCACCGGAGCAGTGGCGATCTCGGGGGAGTCGGGCGCGGGCAAGACCACCGCGCTTTCCGCGTTGCTGGCGCGCGGGTGTACCATGCTCACCGATGATATCACCGCACTGCAGCAACGCGATGGGGTAATAGAAGTTATTCCCGGTATGCCACATCTGCATATGTGTGCGGATGCCGCCGAAAATCTGGGACATGACCTCACCGGCCTGCCAGTTTACCCGTGGCGGCGGATGAAGTCGGTGGTTCCTACGGGAATGCACATGGCGGAGGTGGCGGCCCCGCTCCGCGCATTATTTATACTGCGTGTGCATGACGGAGATGAGCTACTGGTGCATAAGCTGCAGGGGGCTGAAAAGTTTTCTACCCTCGTAAGTTCACTATATGGCCCGTTACTTCCACAGGAAAAGAAGCGCCTATTTCCATTACTCTGCGCCATCTCTCTGCAGACAGAGGTCCATATAGTACAGCGTCCTGCCAAGCGCTGGGCAGTTGATGAACTAGTTGATTATATATTGGGATAAGGAGTCAGTAATGAAGTGCGTTGGTCGACCTAACCCCCCCTCCCCCTTCCCGGCGCGGGAAGGGGGAGGGGGAGGGGGAGGGGGTTAGGTGAAACCGATGGGCAATGCACCCGCTATATCAATTTTTAAGGAGAATAACATGGAGCAAACATCAATTATCACGCGCGCCGAAACCTGCATGGTAGCGCCTATGGATAACGAGCTGGTGGTAGTGAGCCTGGCTAGCAATGAATATGTGGCAGTTGATGAGATTGGGCGGGTGATCTGGGAGATGCTGGAGACCCCGCAGAGCGTCGATGCCATATGTAAGGAATTGGCAGATAGATATGCTGCTACCCCGGAACAAATACGCGAAGATGTACTGCCTTTTCTTGAGGAATTGCAGAAGGTGAGTCTCATCGAGGTAACAGCAGCAGATGTCGTCTAAATGGACTGAACGCCGGCAAAAAGGATGGCTGCTGTTGGAGGCGCTAGCCTGGTTGGGTATCATGCGAATTGCCATCCTTACCGTGCCATTCCGCCGGGTAGTAGAATATTACCAACTCAAACAGGGAGAAGCCGCCGCGACTGCCACGGCAATTGACACAGCTACTGCCGAGCGTGTTGGCTGGGCAGTACGTATTGCAGCATCGCGTACGCCGTGGCAAAGCGCTTGCCTGGTACAATCATTGGCGGCCATGCGAATGTTACGCAAACGCGGAATCCAGGGGACGCTTTACCTGGGCGTAGCGAAGAATGGTGTTGACGCTGCTGAACCGATCGCCGCACATTCCTGGCTTTGCTGCGGATCAATGACGCTCACAGGAGCTTTCGCAGATAATCGCTTCACTGTAATTGCCAAATTCACCTGGTGAAGTCCGGTGCTGCGAGGATTCACCCCCCCAAAGACATAATCACAGAGCAACGACACCTATTTCCGTAACTGAAGTATACGCCGCAGCAGCGCAATTCAATGAGCAACTCCTGCTATTGAAGGAGGTTGGGCGTGGCTTCTGGTGCTTTGCCAACTATTTTGAAAATAAATTGCAACAATGTCTGAAAATGCAAGACTTCTGCTTCCCAGGCATGTCAAATTTCATAACTACAATGATTACCGTGAATTAACTACATAACCATATGGTTATGTATTATATTCAGTACAAATTTGCAAAAAGCTATTGATATGGACAAAATAACGCGTATAATTATTTTTAGGGAAAAATTTTTCCTTATTTGTCTTGGAAACAGAGCGTTTATATGGAATACATAGTCATGTGCCAATATAGAGTTGAAATCAGCATAGATCAATTGCCTGTAGAAGTGACGATTTAGTCGCCATATTCATAGCAAAAATTAGCAAAGATCCGATTTATCCTTAGTATAATGTCGTCTAGAATTTAGCGGAGGTATAAAAATGTGTTTTTCAAATAAAGCAAAATCCGGGTTCACTCTAATTGAGTTGCTCGTCGTGATTGCCATTATCGCTATTCTGGCAGCCATCCTCTTTCCTGTCTTCTCGAAAGCGCGCGAGAAGGCGCGACAAACCCAGTGCACTAGCAATCTCCGGCAAATTACCACCGGAATTCAGATGAATTCGCAGGATAATGACGAAACCTTCCCCGTCACCAGCGCGTGGGCAAAGCTGTTCACTGCTGATAACAAAGTCCTCAAATGCCCGAACGAAAGCCGCACCACCGGCTATATCTATAATTCCGATCTGAGTGGCAAACCTCTGGGCGCTATCACCAACCCGGTGGACACCATGGTGGCGATGGACGGCTACCATGACACCGCCATCGATTGGAGATGGGCCAACGGCTTGCAGGCCTGGTACAGCGCCGATACCGGCGTCACCAGCAGCGGTGCCAAAGTAACCGCCTGGGCGCCGAAACTGCCCCCCTACGCCGATGACAGTAACGTGCCCACCGGCTATTATACCGCGGCAGATGGTGTCTTTCGCCACACCGGCAAAGCCTGCATGAGCTTCGCCGATGGCCATGTAGAGATGTTCTCCGCCGTCCCCAACCTCGGCGAGCTAGCCCCCGGCAGCACCTTCGCCCAGATTGATGTCGCCAAAGCCCCCACCTACGTCGCTGCTAATGCTAATTTGAATGGGAAGGGATCTATCAGGTTCGACAATCCTACGGGAACCTGGCTACAGGCTCCTGCAGGCTTGGGAAAAGCAACATCTTTATTTGATTTCAATCGTAATGATATGACGATTGTCATGGTACGTTTTGAGGGAATCTCTACTTCGGCGACGCAAATATCGACTCCAGGACTCATCATATGTGGTGGCGAAGTCACCGCCAATATGACAATTCCGGGATCAAGCGTATTCGTGGAGGGACTTTTCCCTGATCAAACAGTCAATAACCATATGGTATGCCTTACGTTGCAAAAAAGCGGTTCTGGTTTTAATATAGGAGTCAAATATAACGGTGGCCCCTACCAGACGGGATTCACTCTAGCTAACAGGTCATCTTTACCGGGCATAGGTCCGGTTTATCTCGGGTGTGATCCAATGAATTGGCCGACCTGGCCAAATCCTACCTCCATGGATCTCTCAGAGTTGCTTATATACGATCGTGTACTTTCTGATACAGAATTAACCGCCGTTTATAATCAATTCAAAACGAAATATGGAATATAGTATTATAGCAGAGGGTTCCACTCGCTATTTGTATGCGACCGAAATCTTTTAACGGTTGCACTTTGGTTCTCACGAAGGAGTATGAGATGAAAACAAATGTTCTGAAATCGAAGGTTGGTTTCACTTTTCAGTTTCTAGGCTTGGTTCTATTGTTGTTGGTGGGGGCCAGTATCTCCATAGCTGGCACATTCACCTGGGTTACCGACCCCAACACTAACGTATGCAAAAATCTGGCGATGAGTGCAGATGGGAAAAACCAGGCGTATGATATAGTAATTGGTACAGTACCCATCGTATATTACGCATCAGATATATCTACAAGCCGAACAGCGAGTTCAGGTTTATTGAAAAGCTCTGTGCCATCTTTCTTTTCTAAAGAAACGGGAGGTGTTTGGATCGGTTTTTATGGTGAAATAAATCATGGGGACAAAGGCCTATACAATTTTCAATTTGGAGATATTCTTCCATCTAATATTCCGCTCAAACTCCCAGACTTCAGCTACCCGGCTATGAAATACGATGGAACTGTGGTAGCATACGTTAATAATTCAAACAATGCTTACAATAGCGTCAACACACAGATCACCACCGGGCTCTCCTCGTATATTGCTTGTGACTCAAATGGTAACTACATTGCTTTTCAGAAGAGCAATACTGTATATGTCTACAGCACCACCAACACGACTGCAGCACTTTATTCAAAGGCCGCCGCCGGAGCTACTATCAGTTTTGCAACAAATAAGCCTGCAATAGGAGCCGGTTACCTCGCATTACAAACAGCAGCAGGGTTAGTTTCTATATATAATTTGAGTGATGGTTCTAATGTGGGTGGCTCATCAACACGTACTTTTGAAGGCAAAGCACCGGTTGCATTGTCGGCGGATGGTACGCTACTGACCTGCGCCAGCACTAATGGGGCAGATATTTACCTCTATAAGACTGCAGATGGCACCAGAGTGCGCACAATATTAGCTACCACCCCCACCGAATTAACAGTTTCTACTACCGGGCCGCGCATCGGCATGATAACTACGGCGAGAATTATGTCTTGTAAACCCAATACGTATTCCGGTGTAGTCACCTGGGACTCAGCTCTACCAACGATTTCGTTATCATCGACAAGCGGTTCCTGCGTTGCCGGTGCCACAATTTCTAATGTGCCCATTACACTTACAAATCCCGACGGCAATATTGCCAATTTGATACTCACTGCAACTCATCAGAGCGGTACGCTAAATCTGGCATCAGGCATTACCTTCGGAGGTTCAGCAGGCGCTCGCACTATGACCATCCCGGGCGGTAAGGTCGCAGGCACTGAATTTATCACCGTCACAGCCTCGGACGGGATATCATCCTGCTCGCAGGACTACACCATCACCGTGAATAAAGCCACCCCGACGATCAGCGGTGTTACTGCCAGCCAGAGTATCACCTACGGTGCAGCATCTATTGCCTTGAGCGGCACCGTGAGCGCACCCGGTGGTGTTTATCCGGCCAACAGTGAAAAAGTACAGATATCCATTAACGGTTCTACGCAGGAAGCCACCATCGCAGGTGGCACCGGTGGGTTCACCATTAATTTCCCCACACCCGCAATCCCCGCATCAGGCACAGCTTATACTATTACCTACACCTATGCAGGCGATGCAAACTTGAATGCAGCCGCGAATAACACCAGTACGGCGTTGACGGTGAATAAAAAGGCCCTGACCATCACCGCCAGTAACACGAGCAAAACCTACGGTGACACAAAAACCTTCGCCGGTACGGAATTCACCGTCGGCACCGGGCTGATCAATGGCGATACCGCCACTGGCGCAACAATCGCCAGTACTGGCGGAGCGGAAACGGCTACCGTAGCTACCTATGATATCAATATCAGCGACGCCACTGGCACCGGATTAGATAACTACGAAATCTCCTATGTGAAGGGTACGTTGACGGTTAACCAACTCCCGATCACTGTCACAGCAACCACAGATAGCAAGGTCTACGATGACAATACATCTTCAACAAAAATCCCTGCTATCACATCAGGTGCGCTGGTGCTAGGACAAACAGCGACTTGGACGCAGATATTCAATACCAAGTCCGTAGGCACCGGCAAAACATTGACTCCTGCCGGATCGGTAGCTGACGGGAATGGCGGCGCAAACTACAATGTCACTTTCGTCCCCGTGAATACCGGTATAATAACAGTGGGCGCAGTGGACGCGGGTCATTCGACAATATCCGCCTCTCCCAGCCATGCGGACGCCGATGGTGACAGCCTGATTACTATCACCGTCACCGCGAAGGACGCATATGATAATGTAATCCCCGGAGCTGTAGTCGCTTTAGCTGCCACGGGAACCGGCAACACGCTGGTGCAGCCAGGTGCTGTGACAGACATAAACGGCCAGGCAACGGGAACTATCTCTTCCATAGACGCTGGTGCAAAGATCGTCTCAGCAACGATAGACGCAGCTCCCATTACCGCTACTACAGAGGCGACGTTTGATCTCTATGCACTCTCAGTCACTGCGATACAGGGTGGCGCCAACATCACCGCTGGTAATGCCGGTGAACTACTGGGCGTCGAGCTGACCGGTGTTGGCTTCAGAGCGGGCGATCAAATAGAACTGCGTCAGACTGGCCAGCCCACCATCACAGGTACATTCATTTCAGTCAACAGCGCCACCAGCATCACCTGCAACTTCTTCCTTACTAAAAATAATCCTGGCAACTGGGATATCTATGTAATAAAGAACAATCGCAGCGCTTCGCTAGCCGGAGCAGTCACGCTTACAGAAGCTAAACCACATGTAACGTGGATCACCAATACCACCGGAGTTGTTGGACAGACGTTCACCACCGACATCCTGGGCAACGGTTTCGCCAGCGGTGCCTCCGTAAAGATTCAGAAGGATGCAACTATAATAGATGCATCCTCAGTAACCTTCGTCGGGCAGAATCGCTTAACGGCGACCTTTAACATTCCTGTGGAGAATACACCCGAAGGTAATTATCAGGTGATCGTCACTAATAATGGATCTAATAGCACGGACAATGTCACAGTGCATGTATCCGCTGTCGCTCACCCAACTATTGCTTCTATATCGCCGGTGAAAGCTGTGAATAATCAAACAAGTCTTCCGCTGACGATCAATGGGACAGGATTTACCGGGACGCCGACAGTATTAGTGGGTTCGATTCCAGCGACAGTAATTACTACCACAGCCACGAAGATTTCCTGCACAGTGAATATTTCGGGGGTCGCTACTGGTCGATACGATGTAACAGTTACTAACGCCGATGGAGGGAGCTGCACATTAGCTGACGCATTGGCAATCACAGCTCCAGAGCTGACGGCCGTCACGATCACCGC
>JBBQQW010000012.1:0-25068 GCA_038215455.1 Armatimonadota bacterium | reverse complement strand
GGTTAGGTCAAACCAATGGGCGAAGCGCTCGCAAAATCTTTTTTTGTAGGAGTGAGTTATGTTTGTGAAACAATTTCGTATCGGTGTGCAAAGCTGGTGCTTTCGCACTTACAAGAGTACCGATGAGGTGATCGCGGCGGTGCAGGCGTGTGGGCTGGATGGCATAGAACTGTGTAAAGTACATCTGGATGTGCATGATGCGGCGGCGGTGGATGCGGCACTGGCGTGTTATCGGGAGAGCGGTATCACCATCACCTCCTTCGGCGCAGCGTGGATGCCCGATGATGAGGCCGCCTGCCGCCCGCTGTTTGAGTTCGCCCGCAAAGCCGGTTTCACCGCGATCTCCGCTGACCCGGATCCCGCAGCCTTCGCGCTGTTGGAAGGTCTGTGTGCGGAGTATGGCGTCAACGTCGCCATCCACAACCACGGACGCCGTCACCGCTGGGGCAGTGTACGCGAGCTGGAGGCGGTTTTCGCCAGGACCAGCGCGCACATCGGCCTCTGCCTGGATACCGCGTGGATGCTCGACTCCGGCGAGAACCCGGTGAAGATCGCCCGCCACTTCGCCGACCGGCTCTACGGCGTCCACATCAAGGACTTCACCTTCAAGGCCGACGGCTCCGAAGTGGATGTCATCGTCGGCACCGGCAACCTGCAGCTCCCCGCGCTCTTCACCGCGCTGCAGGAGATTAACTTCAGCGGCTATACCACGCTGGAATACGAGGGCGACGAACAGAACCCGGTGCCCAGCGTGCAGGCATGTGTGGCGGAACTGCGGAAGATCTAGCCCACCCCCCGAAGTAGGTGGCAAACAACCAGGCTGGAAGGCCTCCGGCCAATCGCCCATTCGGGCGGGACGGGTAAGGGTAAGCGTTCCCGTCCTAAGGACTATCGGCGTAGCCCGCTAGCCAAGTCGTTCACGGCTGGGCAAACAACCGCCACCACTTCGGGATGAAACATTTGTGGTACCATGTTTGCGACTAGCGACTCCCTACGGCTTACCCTTCATCTTCTTCACTTTGCCGCGCCCGTGTTTCGCCGCTTCTTCGCGGTGCATTTGCTTGGCGGTGAGGTATTTCTTCGGGGTGGCGGCACCGGGTTTGGGGGTTTTTCCCTGCAGCAGGATCATCTGGTCGCGGAGCACGGCCGCTTCCTCGAACTTCATCCCTTTGGCGGCGGCGAGCATCTTCTTCTCTATCTTGGCGAGTTGATCCTCCAGACTCACACCGGGTTCGGCGGCAGTGCTGTATGTCGGCTCTTCCTCCGCCAACATGCCCGCGCTTAGCAGGTCACGGATGTCCTTGACGATGGTCGTCGGGGTGATGTTGTGGTCGGTGTTATACTGCACCTGCACCGCGCGGCGGCGGTTGGTTTCGCTGATAGCCCTATCCATCGACGGAGTAAGTTTGTCGGCGTACATGATCACCACGCCGTCCACATTGCGCGCGGCGCGGCCTATCGTCTGCACCAGCGAGGTCTCACTGCGGAAAAGCCCCTCTTTGTCGGCATCCAGGATGGCCACCAGCGTCACCTCCGGCAGGTCCAGCCCCTCGCGCAGCAGGTTGATCCCCACCAGCACGTCGTAGGTGCCCAGGCGCAGGTCACGCAGAATCTCCGAGCGCGTGAAGGTCTGCAGGTCGCTGTGCATGTAGTGGCACTTGATCTCCAGCTCGATGAGGTAGTTGGTCAGGTCCTCCGACATCTTCTTCGTCAGCGTGGTCACCAGCGTGCGCTCGTTGAGTTCCACGCGCTTTTTTATCTCGCCGATCAGGTCATCCACCTGCCCCTTGGCCGGTTTTACGATGATCTGCGGGTCAATCAGCCCGGTGGGGCGTACGATCTGCTCCACCACCTGCCCGCTGTGCTCGCGTTCATACTTGCCTGGGGTGGCACTGGTGAAGATCAGCTGCGGGATGCTCTCCTCAAACTCCTCGAAAGTGAGCGGGCGATTATCATAGGCGCAGGGGAGGCGGAAGCCGAACTCCACCAGCGAATTTTTGCGCGAGCGGTCGCCCGCGTACATGCCATGCAGCTGCGGTATCGCCTGGTGCGACTCGTCGATGACGCAGAGGAAATCTTTGGGGAAATAGTCCAGCAGCGTATACGGGCGTTGCCCCGGCTTGCGGCCATCGAAGTGGCGTGAGTAGTTCTCGATGCCGTTGCAGTAGCCGATCTCGCGGATCATCTCCAGATCGTAGCGCGTGCGCTGCATGATGCGCTGCGCCTCCAGCAGCTGGTTGCGCTTGATGAAATACTCATGCTGCACCTCCAGCTCCGCCTCGATGGCTGCGATCACGCCGTCGACCTTCTCCGGCAGCGAGACGTAGTGCGTGGCGGGGAAGATATCCGCCTGTTCCGGCTCATCCAGCACCTCGCCGGTGAGGGGGTCGACAATGCAGATACGCTCGATGGTGTCGCCGAACATCTCTATCCGCGTCACCTGCTTGGTGTCCACCGCGTGAATCTCCAGCACGTCACCGCGCACGCGGAAGGTGCCGCGTTCCAGCGAGATATCGTTACGCTTGAACTGCAGGTCAATCAATTGATGCAGCAGCTCGTTGCGCGTGACGCTCTGCCCCACGCTCAACTTGATCGTCATCTTCAGATAATCTTCCGGCGCGCCTAACCCGTAGAGGCAGGAGACCGACGCCACCACGATGACATCACGGCGCTCCAGCACCGCCTGGGTGGCGCTGTGGCGCAGCCGGTCGATCTCCTCATTTATGGCCGAATCCTTCTCGATATAGGTATCGCTGGAGGGGATATAGGCCTCGGGCTGGTAGTAATCGTAGTAGGAGACGAAGTACTCCACCGCGTTCTCCGGGAAGATAGCGCGGAACTCCTCGCACAGCTGCGCCGCCAGCGTCTTATTCGGGGCGATCACCAGCGTGGGGCGTTGAATCTTCTCTATGACATTGGCAATAGTGAATGTCTTGCCCGACCCCGTCACCCCCAGCAACGTCTGCACCGGATACCCCTGCTGCAACCCCGCCACCAACGCCGTAATAGCCTCCGGCTGATCCCCGGTAGGCCCAAATGCACTCTGAATCTTAAACAGCTTCGCCATAACGATTTATTATACCACGATGGGTGAGTCTTTATGCTCGGTCTTAGGCTGACATGCCCCTTTCCCTAGCTGGGAAGGGGGCAGGGGGGGTAAGTTGACCAACGGTCAAAGATTATTTGGGTTTCACCACTGGCAACGCCTCGGCATAGCCGGTGTTGTCAGCGGACCAGCAGAGATCGGATACCGTTAGTTTGCCCTCGATGGGGTCAGTATGGGTGTTGCCGCTGACGACGATGTTGGGGGGCGGGTTCTGCGTTACGCTGATACTGCCCTTCACTTTGTTGTCTTTCACGGTGATGTTCAGTAGCTGGTTGCCGGTCACATTGATATCGCCATTGGGCAGTTCGTTGTTGATGATGGTGAGGTTCTTCACCGGGCGGCCGTTGCTTAGTATGTTGATGGCGGCACCACCGGCGGTGACTTTATTGCCGCTGATGAGCAGGCCGTCGATATCCATCACCCACAGGCACAGGTAGCGGTTGCCGGTGTTGTTGATGAGCTTGGCATCGCGCACGGCGGAGTTGTCGTGGTTCTCGTGCATCAGCCCCTCGCCATCGTTGATCTTCTGCCCGCCGTAGGCGACGTTGCTGAAGACGACGTAGTCATTGCCCTCGACTACCCAGCGATAGCCGCGTGCGGTGAGGGCGCGATTGTCGTTAGTGGCGCTGCCGTCGGAGGCCACCAGGCCGGTGGTGGTGGGGCGCTTCAATCCCTCGGGGAAGCGGATGATATTGAAGCCCATGTAGGTGCCGTCGCCAGAGAAGAAGACGGCGCAGCGGCCACTGTTATAGATGTAGTTGTCGCGCACGATCCCACCCTTGCGGAAGCCGAAGGGGTGCGTCTCGGGGGTGCCGTTGGTGGATCCATGGCCGAAGGAACCGATGCCGAAGGGATTAAGATAGACGCCCGGGCGGTTGTCGTAGTCGAAGGTGACATCTTTGGCCGTCTCGAAAACGAAGGGCTTACCGGCGGGATTCTTCACGTTGAAATCCTGCCCCTTACCGTTGGTGACGCGCACCAGCGCGTAATCTGCCATCACAAAGTTGTCATCGGCGCTCTTGGGGATGCGGTTATTGGCGATAAAGACGTTCTCGCCGAAGATGTGGATGGCGGCCAGGTGGCGTGCCGTCCAGCGCTGGTTGGGTAGCTGTTTGTAGTCGGGGTTGGGCACATCACCGGCGACGCCGGCAGTGTTGGTGAGGATATTACCGAAGACGACGCGGTTCTTGGCAGTGTTATGCTCGGCATCCTCGGCGAAATAGATATGCCCGCGGTTGATGGCGATATTCACTACGCCCACGTTGGCGCACTCCTTGGCGCTCTTCAGGTGGATATCCTTGAAAGCGGTGTCGTTGGGCGTGCCGTTGCCTTCTGCTGAGTAGGTGTACTTGGGGAATTCAAAGCGCGTGGTGAGCGCGTAGGTGTCCAGCTTGGCATCGAGCAGCGCCGGGGTCTCGCCGCGCAGGATGACGCCGTTCTCCAGCTCCAGGCTGTCCTTGAAGGTGTAGGTACCGGCGGGGAAGAAGACCACGCCGCCGCCACCCTTGGCCACCAACGCAGCCTGCGCCGCGCTGAAGCGCTCATTGTCATTGGCCCCGGGGAAGTCGGCGACACTCACCGCGGTGGCCCACGGCAGCGTATTCACCCATGCCGGTACGGCATCGGCTTTGTCGGCATAGCGCGCCGTCACCGGGTTGTCCGTCGGGGTGGCCGCCCACGCGGTCAGCGATAGCGCCAGTAGCGCCAGCAGAATCATTGCTTGTCTCATGGTTATTCTCCTTCTACGATAATAGATTTTGCGGACGCTTTTCCCACTGGTTTTACCTAACCCCCAGCCCCTTCCCTGCGAGGGAAGGGGTGTCCACACGACTGATCTTCATGCAAAAACGATCATCCTCCCCCTTCCCGCGCCGGGAAGGGGGCCGGGGGGTTAGGTAGACCAACGCTAACGCCACAGATACTATACCAGCTTTTCATCCACAAATAATGAAGCGCACTTCATCACTTATTCCTTCTTTTCCGGTAGCTAATCCGGGTTATGGCATCTTCTTGTTGAATGCTGTTACGCTCACACGGCAGTTGATCGGTTCAGCGGGTGGGTTCGGCAACGCCAGTTCCGCGCCGGAAATCTCAAATGTCATGTTCAGATACAGGGCGTTACGATCCAGGCCTTCGCCGGGAGCAGGGTAACGCACTGTCGTCTTCGCCCGCACCGGGATGATGCGCTCGCCCACGGTGAGTACGGCCCCCACGGGGTACCAGTAGACTGTCTTCTTCGTCTCGCGCCCGTTGCGGTCTTTTTCGGTAATCTCCTCGGCTACAACTGTGCCGAATTCACGCACGGCGAAGGTAATCTCCGGGTATTTACCGTCCTTGCTTAAAGCGCCAATAATGCGGGTCGTCTGGTCACCCTGCGGCTGCACCGCCGCTTCGGCTTTCAGCGTGAAACTACTCACGGGCAGGATTGGATTCCAGGTGAGCTTTCCCTCTCCTGTTGGACGGCCGTAGAAGAAGTTGGGCCATTTTGCCTTCTCAATATCGGTCGTTTCCAGGCCGTCACGAAAGTTAAATGCAACGCTCGTATAGCTGGGGAATTTCCCTTTCCATCCTTCGCTCAATTTGTTGCCGGTGTCGCCGTCGACGACCAGGAACTCGGTGCCGGCGGGCGGGCCCGGTGGAGGTGCTGTCGGCTTCGGATTAGGGTCAAGCTGCGCCAGCGCAACGTTGACTGCAAGTATAAAACTCAATGTTAGTATTACAAAACGTGTCATTGTTATTTCCTCCTATTGGGCCTTTGAAAGATCGAGTATAAGGATATGGCCGTCAGTGAGGCCACCGCCGAACTCTGGCTGCGCTCCCGCAACTATCGGGGCAGAGTAGCCATTAGCATTTTTTCCAGAAGCGCCGCTAAGCACCAGTGCCAGCGGTTTGCCGTTGACCGTGCCGGTGCGAAAAGCCCAGACATTGCCGTTGCCAACATCGGCTACGCCGCAGTTGGGCATGACTGAACTGAAACGCAACGAGGTAAGATCGGGGCTCATTACTGACACATAGGTGCCGCCCGGGGTCACCGTGGGATCGGCTTTTGTATACGGGTTCAGGTTGTTTCCGGTCTGGATCAACCCGCTGGCTGACCGGCCCCCGATGAGGGTCGAGCCATCAGCGCCGAAGCCCATCGTGTCGATCCAGATGGAATTCGGTTTGTCGCGGTCCTTCAGATATGCCGCCCAGACTGTGCCCGAGGCGACACGGAAAGTTTTCCCGTCCAGCTTCACGATATAGGCCATCGAGAGTACCCCGGCACCCCAGCTGCTCATTCCCAGACCCTTCATGTTAGGAGAAGCCTTGTAGACATCCATTGGCTCGCGCAAGGCTACGCTGTTTCCGCCATCTGACCAGAGATAAAGGATGAGGTTGCCGTCCTTGTCGTAGGTTGCCGCGCGGATCGCGGTATCACTTACCAGCCGCATCTCTCCCAGACCGACGAAAGGCCCGCCAAAGTCGTAGAGGTGATGCTGAAGTTTCCCATCCTTATCGTATATCTTCAACACCGGGCAACGCCACGGCTCACGTCCGGTCGGCCAGTGGTGCTCAAATGCGTAACAGAATGACCCGTCTGTCGGGTTTACTGCGTTATGCGTTGTCATACCGCCTGGCACCACGGCAACTTGCTTCAGTGCGCCGTCAGCGTCGAAGCAGCGCACGTCGGTGCCCTGCAAGCGCAACAGGCCCGCGGGATCCAGTTCTATCGTCGGAGCATTAGAGGGCCCGGTCATGGTACACAGCCATTCGACTGTGTCGCCAGCCGGATTGATCTTAGCCAGGTATATTGTGCGCACCGGCACGGTGGTGTCTCCGATTTTTTCGGTATCAACCGGCGAGGCTGTCGCATCTGGGAAGGCGTTGCCGAGAGTATTGCTGGCTGCTCCGGTCAAGTAGATCGCGCCTTGGGCATCTACGGTTGCGGAGGTGGCACCTGCCGCTTTCCAGGGGAAGCGCACCAGCGACTTGACGGTCTTCATATCGGGCGACATGCGGAGGATATATGCCGTGGCATTCTCATGCGTCCATGTCGCCAGGGGCGCTCTGGCATTGCCAGGGGCTGTCACTGCTGCCAGAGTCGGTGTGTCCGCAATGCGGCCCGCCACCGCGCCGGTGATCTGCGCCGCGCCGCGGGTACCGCTGTAGGTGCCGGTCACCGCACCATTGGCTACCGCCGCTTTGAGCGTGAGCACAAAGGCATCGGCTCCCAATGTCACCTTCAGCGTTGTGTCCAGGACGTTGTCCTTCAGCTGGGGGTTTGTCAAGGCCAGTGCCGCGCCATCGAGAGTTCCGCCCGTGACGGCTTTCCCGTCAAAGGTCAGCTCTAGTGCCGCTGGCTTGCCGGGTGTGCGGAGATCGGCCAGCTGCAGCGACAGGCGTGCGGGGATATTTTCCGGTACATTGCCGATCATCACTGCGGTGGTACCAGCGGTCTCCAGCGTAGGCCCGAGGGCAGTGCCCACCAGCACAATGGTTCCGTCGGGCTGGAAACCACCGCCCACGAGCCATTCGGTACCGGCACCGCCGAGGTACCCCGCCGCCATCACCTTAGCTTGATCGGGATTGTCGGCGAACCGTTGAGTGAACGTGTCGAAACGGGTAGCTCCTACCGGCAGCGCCATAGTCACTGCGAGGCCGAAGGCAACCAGGGCATCAGGTATTTTCATCTATTGACTCCTTTCGCGAAATCGGGATTGGATACTGTTGAATGTAAATACGCTGTCAGCGCCATGCCAGCTGCATGAGCATTGAACGCCGGAATCCCACTATTCACCAGTAACGGCGAAAAGTAGCCAGCAAGCCAGCGATAGTGGGTATCAGCTTTACTCGCACGTGCCATTATTTAACATCCTTATGTTGTTAGACGTCCATTGATGCAAAAAGTGTCGCAACAATCACAGTATATTTTGCCAGGTACCAGAATGTCGATGATTTATGCGCAAAAAGGTGAGAGATAACAATCCATACCGGCACATAAATTGACGAACATAGTTGGGAGTATTATGATGGAAGCAGAAGATGCAGTTCGTCGGAGCGATGGCTAACCATGAATTGCCAGGAGAAGAGATGCCGACAGCAGAACGACCTAATATACTCCTTATCACCACTGACCAGCAACGCTTCGATACGCTTCAGTGCGCGGGGAACCCGAATATCTGGACTCCGCATCTGAACTGGCTGGCAGACAACGGCATCCGCTTTACCAATGCCTATAGCGACTGCCCGGTATGTATGCCTGCTCGGGTGACGATGATGACGGGGCAACATGCTGCGACGCACGGGGTAATGTCAAACAAGTTCCGCCCCGAGGCAGTGCGTCCGGAATACTCGCTGCCGGGATTGCTGACAAGCGCCGGGTATCAGACGCGGTTGCTGGGAAAGACGCACTTTGGCCCGGAGCGTGTCAATCAGGGGTTCGAACATATGGAAGTGGAGGAAGATTACTACCGTTACATGGAGAAGAATCAGCAGCTGGGGCGTCCACGCGGTATGGGTATCGGCAGCAACGAGCATGCACCGACCTTCAGCACCCTGGCACCGGAGCACACCGCCACCGCATGGTTGGCGCAACGCGGGTGCGACTTCATGGAAACACGCGACCCCAGCCGGCCCTTCTTCCTGCAGCTGAACTTTCATCACCCGCATCCGCCCTTCGAGTCGCCGCAGGAATACTGGGAGTTATATCGCGATACCGCCATGCCCGCACCAGTTTACGGCAACTGGTCAACATCGGAATCAGATATCCCCCCCGCGTTTCTGGGTGTGACGTATGAGCTGAGTATGACCCAGCGGTTGGCCGGGAAGCAGCTGGAACAACTTCGCCGGGCCTACTATGCCTGCGTGACAGAGGTAGACTATCAGTTGGGCCTGCTCTTTGCACAAATGCATGAGCTGAACATATTTGAAAACACTATTGTCATCTTTACCAGCGATCATGGTGAGATGCTGGGTGACCATTTTATGGGCGGAAAGTGCGTCCCATTCGAGGCGTCGGTGCACATCCCGCTCCTGATCAGGATGCCGGGCACGCTGCGTAACCACCATCGGCCGTGGCGCGGAGTAACCAATGACGCGCTGGTATGCCTGGCGGATATTTTGCCCACCTGTCTGAATTTCGCCGACGTGCCTATCCCGGAAGAGGCAGGGGTCGAGGGAATCGATATGCTGGCAGTCGCGCGCCAGGAGGTAGCGCGCGAGCGGCTATTCCTGGATTGCATGTATATGCATGCCGTGCGCGAAGGCGACTACAAGCTGTGCCGCGAGACACTGCAGGGGCATGAATTGCTCTTCAATGTGGCGGAAGACCCCTATGACACCAGGGATCTACTGCGCACGCATGAGGCAGATGAGATAGCCGGAAAATTGCGCGCCGCACTGGATGAGCATCTGGAATTGCATGATCTGTGCGGTGTGGATAAATTCGATCCCGCTGTCGCCACCGATGCGAGCCAGCTGCCCTTCAATGTCCATCCGGGTTTCGCCGCCCCGTGGGGTAAATTGTCCGGTAAACGGTAATATTCTTGTTGCATCTCACCGCTGACAGAACTTTTTCGCACTTTTCGGGTATACTTAGTAGGATAGTAATTTTTCCGGTAAGTTAAAACGGTTATTGAGCATAATAAGGAGTGAGTATTATGAGAGTAACAAGTACCCCACGCCGTTGGGTGGGGATTATCGCAGCATTGCTGGTGGGATTAGCCACTGCTGTGGGAGCACAGGGGCCGGTGGCACCCACGATAATGCCGGAACTGCCGGCATGGCCGATTGCCCTGGAGATACCCGAGGTGCCAGCCTCCAAGCCCGACGCCGCCGGAGTGATAAAGGCCCCGCTGTTGGCGTGGATGCCGGAGGGAGTAAAGCATATACGTGCGCTCCTCATCATCCCCAACAACACCGACTCGAAGAATTTCGGCGAGCATGCACCCTTGCGTGAAGTGGCCGCGCGGCAGGAGGTGGGTATCGTCTATATGCGAAATGGCGATGTGCCTGAGATTCAGCCGGTGCTGAACGCGCTCGCCCAGAAGACCGGCATCCCGGAGATCAAATATGCACCGTGGATCGTCTTTGGCAAATCCTCACGCGGTAAATTCCCCATCCTGGCGGAATGGATCTACCCCAAACGCACCATCGCCAGCATCGAATATCATGGCGAGACACCCACCTGGCCGCCCGACCCCACCGCCAAGCTGGATGGCGAAACTATCCTGCATCTGAACGCCAACGGTGAGGCAGAATGGGGCGGCACCTGGTTCGTGCATGTGCGTCCCTCGCTGCTCAACTACCGTGCGCAAAAAGGCTGGCTGGCGCATCAGACGGTGGCCAAGGGCGTGGAGCATGGCAACTACGTCGATGCGAATGGCGGGCCGGGATGGGGCAAGCTTTTTCCCGATAAGATCACCTGTATCAACGTCTGGGATTATATGTCTATCTTCATCGATAAAGCCATCACGGTTCGTGTGCCGATGGATAAATACGCCACCGATGGCCCGGTAACGCTGAACCAGGTGGATGAAGCGAGCGGGTACCTGATCGACCCCTTCGCGGTGGAGGAGCTGTTCCGCCAGCCGCATTATTCGCTGGTAGACTCTCCCGCTGGTTACCTGGTGGGCACGAATGACGAAGGCCCTGTCACCGGCTATGTCGCGATTCCGCCGGTGGTGACCCCGGAGAAGGATGCGCCGGTAGGGCTGCTGACCGTCGGCAAATCCCCCACCACCTGGCTGGCGACCGAGGGCATAAAATTCGCCATGGTGAACGACCCGATGACCGACCTGAACGGGCTGGATAAGCTGCGCCCGAAGGCCGGCGACAAGGTGAAAATTGATGACTACGAGGCGACTTTCAAAGCAGTAGCCCCGCGCGGTGTGGCCAAAGACGGCGGCATCTCCCTCGATGGTGTCAAAAAATGGGGCGCGGCGGTAACCATGATCGGCTACACCGTGCTGGAAGTGCCCGAGACCACGAATGTGAAGCTGAACGCCCCGTTCTCCGTCGCCGGACGGTTGCAGGTGGTCATCAATGGTGTGCCCATCGTACACAAGCAAGTGGTAGAGCTGCAGAAGGGCTACTATCCCATGCTGGTGGTGCTACGCCTGGACGGCCCCAACTGGGGTTCACTTGCCCCCACCCTCGTGAAGGTAAGCGATGAGGAGATCACCCAGGCGAAAGCCCTGGAGGCCATCCGCCAACAGCGCAAAGCCGACGAAGCCGCCATGCTGGCCGCCCCCGCCAAAAAAGCCAGCGAGCTGATATTCAAAGCAACGGATGTGCCGAAAGAAAAACGCAGCAAAATGTTCTGGGTAGCCGACCGCGAACAAGCGGAGGCCTGGTTCAATTTGCACGCGGTCAATGGGCAGAAATTCGACCTGCCGTAACCAGCGGTACAAGAGCGGGGACGGGGGTGTTGATCGCCTGTCCCCGCAATATATTTAACGCCAATAACCATCTGGTTATTGGCGTTTTTTGCTTATTCCGTATAGTTCTCGGGAGGTGAGCGTGGATTCCGCGTGGCGGGGTACGGTAAGTTGGGAGACTGGGGAATATTGAGGATATAGCTTCATTAGCGGGTAATATTGATATACAAAGAACACTCATTGCATTATCCGGTATAAAGCATTAATATGGTATTGGTGTGACGGTAAAAAACATCAGATACTATGGATGCTATTATTGTAAAAAGGAACCAGAGTTTTTTACCCGAAAAGGATTAAACGATGATAGATGAACAGCTGCTCTTCACCGAGGAGTTCGCCGACTTGCCGGTCGGCCCCGTACGCGGTGACTATACTCCTGCTGGCGAATACCATGTCAGCCCCACGCTTAGTGCGCCGGGCCGCTGGCGCGAGACAATTATACACCACTCCTTTCCACACGGTGCGTGGGCCAACTGGCAGGTCGTGCCCGAGGCCGACGGCGGGCGCGCACTGGAGCAGTGTTTGCTGACGACGACCCAGCGCCCTACCCTCGCGGCGGGCGAGCCGCACTGGAGCGAGGTCACCGTCGAGGCGGCAATCCGGCCCATGTGCTCCACCGGCTGGCGGGCGATTGTCTTCCGCTACCGCCACGCTCGAAGATACTATGCGGTCGCCTTTGCAGATGAACAAGTGACGGTCATTCGCCATGACAACGCTGTCGATACGACACTCGGCGCGGCAGCCTGCGTGCTCGATCCTGATCGCTACGCCGCGGTGCGGATCGTCTGCCGGGGAAGATCGGTAACTGTTGAGATTGACGGCCAGCTACTGATTACCTGTGCGGATGACTCGCCTGAAGCGTTCACCAGTGGCTGCCTTGCCTTGATGGCGAATGATGTTACGCGCTTCCGTTCCCTGCGCGTCAGTGGACAATCCGACACCCAGCAGGTAGAGAACCGGCAGAACATCCTGCGTGCACGCCATCCCAAGCCCAAGCTCTGGCGGAGCATCGCCACGCCGGGTTGGGGTAGTGACCGGAATATCCGCTTTGGCGACATTAATGGTGACGGTCAGGTCGAGCTGGTGGTAGCCACCGGCACGCCGCGCCGCGACTCCGATTCGTACAACACGATCGCAAGTTTGGCCGCCTACAACCTTGATGGCGAGCAGCTCTGGACTATCGGCGCGCCGGACATCAGCCACCGCGAGATCACCAGCGACCTGCCCTTCCAGGTGCATGATTGGGACGGCGACGGCGTGGCCGAGGTTATCTTCGCCCGCGACTTCGAGCTGTGCGTCGCCGATGGCCGCACCGGCGAGATTCTCCGCTCAACTCTGATGCCACATCGCCTGCCAGATCCCACCCAGAAGCCGGGACTGTACCGGCACATGGCCGACAGCTTCCTATTTTGCGATCTCACCGGCTCAGGGCGTGCCGATTGTCTATTGGTGAAGGATCGGTACAAGATGTGCTGGGCGTTCGACCGCGAATTGCGTCTGCTCTGGTCGTTCTCCGGCAACCTGGGTCATTATCCCTGTGCCGCCGACATTGATGGGGATGGCAAGGATGAGATTGCGATCGGCCATTATCTGCTCGATCACGACGGTACCCTACTGTGGCACGCGGATCTCTTCGACCATGCGGATAATGTGCTTATCGCCGAGCTGCAGGGGGAGCCGCGCATCCTCTGGGCCGCCTCCGACGCTGGCTTCCGTATAGTCGACCTGCAGGGACACGAGCGCTTGAGCTACCCGATAGGCCACGGGCAGAGCCTGTGCCTGGCCAACCTCATCCCCGAGCGCGACGGCTTGGAGATCGCGGTGAACACCTTCTGGGGTGCGGCGGGGATCACGGCAGTCTTCGACGAGGCGGGGCGTATGCTCGGCGAGTACGAGCCGATGCCCTACGCCTGCCTGCTGCAGCCGGTGAACTGGGTACCGCTGTCGGAAGGCCTGCGTCCTGCTGATCTCCTGCTGCTCTCCACCCACCCCGCACAGGGCGGCTGCCTCACCGGACGCGGCGAACGCGTATGTCTCTTCCCCGATGATGGCCACCCCACCCTCTGCAACGACGCCCGCGATCTCGACGGCGACGGCATTGACGAGATAGTCACCTGGGATCACGAAGGCATCTGGATCTACAAAGCGGATGTGCCAGGGCGCACCCCGGCCAACTACCCGGCACGCAATCCGTGGTGGAACGACTCGAACTATCGGGGGCAGTATTCACTACCGAAGTGACGTGAATGACGCAGTGGGGGCGCGCTTTCGCCGCTCTCCGGCATGAAATGGAGGAACTAACTATGAGATATCCAACAATTCGACTCTGGAGGCTAATTATCATGATTATTGCGACTGCAATGTTTTCAGGAATGCCCGCTTTGCACGCTGAGGAGGTGCCTGCAACTACGCCGGCATCGTTATCCCCCGCTACGGTAACGAAGGGCGCTGACGGGCAGCCCGTGCCGGACACCCGTCCACGTCTGTGCGTTCTCACCGATATTGGCGGCGACCCCGACGACCAGCAATCCCTGATCCGTCTTCTCATCTATTCCAATGAGTTCCGCCTGGAGGGTCTCCTGCCCACTTCTTCCGGCACTCCCGGCGAATGCCATGACGCCTCCCCGCGTGCTGACCTGATTAATAGCACCATTGATGCCTACGCGCTGGTTCTCCCCAACCTCCGCGACCACGCCGACCGCTGGCCCGCCCCCGACGCCCTCCATGCGCTCGTGCATCCGGGGAAGGCTGCCCGCGGTCTCGCTGCCATTGGTGGCGAGGTCCACGACACCGACGCCTCGCGCTGGCTCATCCAAAGCATCGACTCCGGCACTGCCGATGATCCACTTAATATCACCATCTGGGGTGGCCAGACTGACCTCGCCCAAGCTCTCTGGCGCGTGAAGTCCACCCGCACGCCCGCTGAACTCGCCACCTTTATCACCCGCTTCCGCGTGTACGATATCGACGACCAGGACAGCTTAGCCGACCATCTCCGCGCCACCTACCCCGGCCTTCGTTATATCCTCGCCAAGAGCAACCCCGGACGCGACAAACGGGACGGATGTTACCGCGGCATGTACCTCGGTGGCGACGAATCGCTCACCGGCCGCGCTTGGATCAATAAGAATATCGTCTCCACCGGCCCGCTGGGTGCCCTTTATCCGCTGAAGACCTGGACCGCCCCCAACCCCGAAGGCTGCCTCAAAGAAGGCGATACCCCGTCCTGGTTCTTCTTCCTGCCGACAGGCGGCAACAAGCCTGACGATCCCACCGTGCCCGGATGGGGCGGCCAGTTTGTCCATGCACCCGACGGCTGGTGGATCGATATCCCCGTGACCAAAGGCGACGAAGCCCGTGCCACCGTCCATAGCCACCGCCCCATCTTCCAAGCCGACTTCGCGCGCCGTATGGCCTGGTGCGTGAAGCTGGAGGCAAAATAGCGCACCCCGGATGAAATCCGGGGAAGAAGTTTATCTGTTGAGGTCATGCTTCGATAACCGTACCCCGGATTTCATCCGGGGCAAAGATATTATACTTCGCTATTTGCCTCTGCCCGTATCAAGTCGTAATTATAGTAACGGGCTGATACGGTACCAAACCATACAGCGTAGATAAATATCTTTGCCCCGGATGAAATCCGGGGTGCGCTATCGGGGCATATGCCAACCTCTTTCCGCCGCATCCCGGATTTCATCCGGGATGCGCTATCGGGGTCACGCTCTATTTCGCCCCAGCATCATTCCCCACCGCTTCTACTGGCCTGCCTTCTACAACCGGTGCCACCGGCGGGGGTGGGGGATTAGTGTTCCAGAGGACCAGGTAGCCGTCTGTTGGGCCAGCGGGGGTTTTCTGCCAGGCGTTTTCACTGGTGATCATTTCGCCCTCGTATAGCTCGCCTACCATGGCGGCGTAGCCGTTGCGGATGGCCATGCCCCAGAAGGCGGCTTCGCCGTGCTTGGCGAATACTGTCCAGGTTTTGCGCGGGCCGAAGTCGGCGGGGACGGCGATGACGAAAGGCTCGGGCTTATAGTATTCGCCCACTTCCACACCGTTGATCTTCTGCGCAGCGCGGTCCTTGATGAAGGCCTCGCAATAGCCGCTCATGTAGACGTTGCCCTTCTCGTCGGCGTCGATACCGCGGATCTGAATCTGCGCCGGCTTGCCGCCGCCTCCCGCTTGCTGGCGGGTGAGCAGCACCTGGCCGCGCAGGATATCGCCGGTGGCGGGGTCATATTTGGCATAGTACGCCTGGTCTATCCCCCTACCCATGTTGCTGGCGGTAGAGAAGCTGTCGTAGCCGCCGTTCACGTTGACGCGTTTTTTCAGGTCATGCGGGTCGTGCGCCCACACGTAGTCACCGCCATGGATATATCCGCCCATGTACATCATGCCGTCGCGCCCGATGGTCAGCCGTTGCACACGGCTGTCGGCGAAGGAGTTCTCGGCGTAGATATCGGCGGCGGAGAAGTTATAATCCTCCCACTTGCGTTCGCCCGCGTAGGTATAGGCGGCGATCCACGGCATGTGGATCGGATGGTCCTTCATATATTTCGAGTCGGCGGAGTAGGTGTTCCACCCGCCCACGATCACCAGCCCGTCCTTGGCACTCACGCAGACATCCTCGGGGTATTTGTATTTCAGCAGCGCGATATCGGCCAGGCGCTTGCCGTCTTTGTCCCAGACATAGAGGTGCCCCTTCATATCGCCGCTGTAGGCTTTCTCGTCATTCTGCAGGCTACTCACGGTGCCGTCAGTGCCGACTGCCACGCGCGAGACGCGTCGGGTGTAGCGATCATTGCGGAAGGGGGGCGTCTGGTTGCGGAACGCCGCCGTGCGCGTGCCGTGGGAGATCATCCCGTCGCGCCAGAGCAGCTTGGAGCCGTCAGCCGAGAGCAACGCCACGCCGAATGAGCCGGTGACGGCGATATTTCCGTCCTCACCCACCTGCATGTCATCGATAGTATCGCCCAGCCGGGTCACCGATATTGGCTTCTGCGTCTTCGGGTCAATACGCAGCACCACACCATAGCCCCCGCCCATCAGCTCCATGGTCTTCGCTCCGGGGAAGCTGCCGTCGGAGGTCATCCCCGCCACCACCACCGTGCCATCCGGCGCGATATCCACCGCCACCCACTCCTCGGCCATACTCGCGCCGCCCAGGTAGGTGGCTAAATCCACCTTCAAGTCCGCCGCCCAGCAGCCCACCGCACACAGGGCCAAAGACAGCCCCAACAGAAAACGTACCATAATGCACTCCTTCAAAATAAGTTCCAAGTTCCAGCGGGCGCTTTGCCCATTGGTCTACCTAACCCCCAGCCCCTTCCCTGCGAGGGAAGGGGTGTTCAAACGAATGATCTTCATGCAAAAACGATCATCCTCCCCCTTCCCGCGCCGGGAAGGGGGCCGGGGGGTTAGGTCGACCAACGCTAACGCCATTGATACCACACCAGTTTTTCATCCCACAAATAATGAAGCGCACTTCATTACTGATTCCTTCAACGAAAATAGACTCGAATGAAACCATTATAGCTTTATGTGGGGGGACGTCAAGAGTGGGGAGATGTTTACCAACACATTGCCGCGGAAATCCCCCGATTATCTACTCAAATTCAAACTATTTTGCCATTCTCTCTTGTCATTCTCCCCTACAATTCGTATAATCAAGTCACAAAAAATGCTTGGGAGGTTTGGATGGCTAATCCGGTGGCGCTGGTGCTGGAAGGTATACTTTCATTGCTGTTCCCGCCCCGCTGTGAGGTGTGTGGGACGCTGCAGGAGGCGGTGATCTGCGCGAGCTGTGCGGCGGATTTTGCGCCTGTCACCGCGCCGTTTTGCCGGCAGTGCGGGCTGCCTTTTGATCCGCTGGCGCAGATGCTGCCGGAGTGCGCTGCCTGCCGCAGTGAGCCGCCGGTGTATGACGCCGCGCGTGCCGCCGGGGTGTATGGCGGCAAGCTGCGCCGGGCGATACATCTGCTGAAGTACGACGGTGTGCGCGCGCTGGCCGCCCCGCTGGGCGATTTCATCGCGCGGCAGGTGGAGCCACCCTTCCCGGTGGATATCCTCTGCCCGGTGCCGCTGCATCCATCCCGGCTGGCATTGCGCGGTTTCAATCAATCGCTGTTACTGGCCGAGGAGATCGGCAACCGCTGGGGCATGGCGGTGCAGGCGGAGCTGCTGCAGCGCACGCAGAACACCACCCCGCAGATGGAGCTGCCCGCGGCGCAGCGCGAACGCAACGTGCGCGGGGCCTTCGCAGTGGACGGCGATATCCGGGGCCGCAGCATCGCGCTGGTAGATGACGTCTACACCACCGGCTGCACCCTGCGCGAATGCGCACGTATGCTGAAACGCGCCGGCGCAGAACGCGTGCTGGCGTTGACAGTGGCGCGGGCGGTATAAGGAATCGGTTATGAAGTGCGCTTCATTATTTGGAATAGAAAAATTGAATCGTTTCTATGGCGTTAGCGTTGGTCTACCTAACCCCCCGACCCCCTTCCCGGCGCGGGAAGGGGGAGGATAGTCGTTTTTCAATAGATAATCATTGAATCGGCCCCCCTTCCCGCGCAGGGAAGGGGCTGGGGGTTAGGTCGACCAATGGGTGAAACCAATATTGGAATTTAGAATTTGAAATTTGGAACTAGGAACTAGGAACTAATTACATGCTCATCGGCGTAATATCAGATACACATGGTCGTTATCCCGCGGCAGTGGAGCGGATCTTTGCCGGGGTGGCGTTGATCCTGCACGCGGGGGACGTGGGGGATGAGGATGTCATCTGGCAGCTGGAGCAGATTGCGCGGGTGGTGGCAGTGCGGGGGAATACCGATTACGATCTTAGCCCGCTGACCTTCCCCGCGACGCGCCGGCTGACACTGGAGGGGGTGGACATCCTCCTCTGTCACGAGCCGTGGCGGGGCGCTGGTGCCAGTCCCACCCCGCGGGTAGTAGTGTATGGGCACACGCACAGCGCCGACAACACCGAGCGTGACGGCGTGCTCTGGTTCAATCCCGGCTCCCCGGTGAAGCCGAAACACTCGGCGCACAGCGTCGGCTTGCTCCGTGTGGAGGCGGGGGTGGTGACGGGTGAGATTGTGGAGATTTCGTGACGGAAATGATTGAGGACAGCGAAAATACCCCACGCCCTACCCCCATCGGCTGGATATTCTCCGGCCTGCTGGTGGGGGCGTTCGTCGGTGGCGGGGTGGGGGCGATGAACTTTTACCTGGGTGCGCTCATCCCGGGTTACCTCCATGCGGGCGATGCGCTCGACTCTTTCCTCGTCTTTGGCGTCGGTATCGGTGCGGTGCTGGCGCTTTTCTGCCGCGCTGTCTTGCTGGTGCGCTTTCACGGCCTGCCCGCTACACGTCGGCAGGCAGCGCTGTTGACGCTGGGTCTTACCTGTTGCCTGCTCGGCGGGATAGTAATGGCAGGTTTCACCGGGCTGATCGTGGATTTCCTCCGCCGCACGCTGGTAGAGCCGTATTCCGACCTGGCCGTCAGCACCTTCGCCCTGCAGAATTTCCTCACCTGGGCCGACGCCGGCCTCTTCCTCGGCGCGGGTTTGCATTTAATCCGCGCCGGGCGACGAAATGAGGAAACAAAAGAAGGATAAATTAAGGGTGGGAGGGAAAATATTAGAGATAGAGACGTAGCATGTGCGTCCAGCCCATGAGAACGAGGTTGCGATCCTAAGCACCGTCATCAGAAGCAGGCGTGATATAGGGACAAAAAGATAATCACAGTTTGGGAAGGAGTCAACGATGAAGTGCGCTTCATTTTTTTGGATGAAAAACTGGTGTCGCAGAACCCCTTAGCCCAGCCCTGAAGGACTGGGCTGGCAGGCCTTCGGCCAATCGCCCTTCGGGCGGGACGGTCAAGGTTAAGCCGTCCCGTCCGAAGGACGATCGGCGTAGCCCACTAGCCCTGTCGTTTACGGCTGGGCGATAGGCTGGCGGGGACGAACACGCTAAACTATCCTGGTATCCTGTGAATTAAAGCGTTTGGTAATATGCCAGAACATGATTGCTTACAGAGCTGATAGTGTCATTGGGTTGCTGGCGAAGTCCGTGTTAGGTAGAAATAACAACTTGATACGTTTCCAGACCATTACCGCATATTAATATCATAGCCCCGGATGAAATCCGGGGAAGAGGTTTATTGTTAATGTCATGCTTCGATAAGCCTACCCGGATTTCAACCGGGGGTACGATAATATTCTGATTGAATGGTAATCAGCCGTATCGGCGCGTATTATATTGGTTCCGGCTGGCCGGGTTAGGCCGTTCCAGTTGTTGAATTATCCTTAAATCCTTAAAATCACGATAATCCGGGTTCTGACAATAATTATGAGCAAGGAAACCATATGGCGCAATTTTTTAATCTTAATCCAATAGGGGTAGCTACCGCACGCTTGAGCGAGGCGGAGCAGTTTTATTTGGCGGGGAACCTGAATGAGGGGCTGGCGGCGGCGCAGCAGGCGTGGCGCGAGTGCCCGCAGGAGCCGGACGTCTACCGCGTGCTGGCCTACCTGCATATGGCGCGCGGGGAGTACCCCCCTGCGGCGCAGGCCGCCTACCGTGCGGTGGAGCTGGAGGACAACAATCCGGCTTCCTACGCCATTCTCGGGCAGGTGTACCTCACCTTTGGGCTGTTGCCGCAGGCGGAGGAGACGCTCGTCAAGTCGCTGCAGCATTTCCCCAAGGATGCCATGCTACTGGCGGAGCTGGCCGATCTGCGTTTTCGCCGTCGCCAGGATAATGCTGCGGTGATTACCGCGCAGCAGGCGCTGGAGGTGAACCCGAACGACGGCTACACCAGTGCGCTGCTGGGTATGCACCACCTGAAGCAGAAGAAATACCACGTGGCCGCGCCATATCTGCGCACCGCTATCCGCATCTACCCCTTCCGCCCGGACTATCTGCGGGATTTTGGCATCGCCGCATTCCATATTGATGATGTAATAGGGGGAGAGTGGGGGCTGCGCGAGAGTCTGAAGTACGGCCCCGATGATATACTCACCTGCCAGTATCTCTACTACCTGCTAGTGCAGAAACGCGGTGGTGATGCCCTGGGTAAAAGCCTGACGTTGTTCTTTTATAACAATTCCTCCTTTGGCTGGGTATTAGAGATATTTGGTATGCTGGCAGCCTTGGTCGGCATTATTGTGGGACTGGTGGCGGTAGCGGATTCGTTGGCAACGCCGGATCAGTGGATATGGGCGGGGGGCCTGCTCTTCTTTGGGATTGTCATGATATTACTGCCAATCTCCGGCATTCGCCTCCGTGGCCTGCGCGGGAGAAAGCTCGACGGAAAATTGAAACAGGAGTTAAGCAAAGCCGATGCTGAACAATGACAATAAAGCGATAATGATCAAGGATATGCACCCGGACGAGCGCCCGCGCGAGCGGCTGGAGCGTTACGGCCCGGGGGCGCTCTCGGTGCCGGAGCTGATCGCCATCATCCTGCGCGTGGGCAATGCGCAGCAGTCGGCGGTGCAGATGGGGCAGATGATGGTGCGCGACTTCGGCAATCTGCGCTCGTTAGCCGATGCCAGTATCACGCAACTGAGCAAAGTGAAGGGGATAGGGCTGGCCAAAGCCTGCCAGCTGAAGGCGGCCTTTGAACTGGGCAAACGCCTGGCCACCAGCGGTGACACGCTGCGCCCGGTCATGGAAACCCCGCAGGATGCCGTCGACCTGCTGATGGAAGAGATGCGCTATCTGAAGGTAGAGCATTTCCGCGTGCTCTTTCTCAATACGCGCCATGAGGTGATGCAGAATAACGTCATCAGTATCGGCACCCTCAACAGCAGCCTGGTACACCCGCGCGAGACCTTCTCCGCCGCCATATCCTACTCCAGCGCCGCCATCATCCTCGCGCACAATCACCCCAGCGGCGACCCATCCCCCAGCCACGAAGATCTTGTCATCAACACCCGCATGGTGCAGTCAGGTGCCCTCCTCGGCATCCCCGTCCTCGACCACATCATCATCGGCGATGGCAGATTCGTCTCATTGAAGGAGCAGGGGTTGATGGGGAGTTGAGGCGACTGTGCAATCACCGCCCCCACATCTTTTTCCGGCAGACGAATACATCATCCGGGCGGGGGAAAAGGGTGGGGCGGGCTTCTTCTATGTTGAAGGGGAGGAGTTTCTCTACCTCCACGGCGGTTTTGCTGAAGCGCACACGCGCGAGTGCGCCGTTGCTGTGGTAGGGGCCGGTGCGGTCGAAGATGCAGTTGCCCAGGCTGTAGAGAATCGGGCGATCTCGGTAGACTTCCACCGTCTGCGCCACGTGCGGGTGATGGCCGATGATGAGATCAGCACCGGCGTCAATCGCCTGGTGCGCCAGCCGTTGCTGCGAGTCGGTGAAGCCCCGGGAATATTCAGCGCCCCAGTGCATACTGACGACGAGGAAATCGGCGTCCTGCTTCGCCGCGCGCAGCTCCGCGCTGAAGGTCGCCTCGTCAACCACCGCCAGCGACAGTGCGTCATCCAGCGGGATGTAGCCGTCCGGCGTCCACTCGGTATAGGCGACGAAGGCGAATTTCAGCCCGTTGCGCGTGAGGAATTGCGGCTGCACCGCCCCGGCATGGCCGATACCCGTGCCCAGCGCGGTGATCTTCTCGGTGGCCAGGAAATTCACCGTGTCGCGCAACCCACTGCGCGAGTAGTCATAGCTATGGTTATTCGCCAGCGATACCACGTCGATCCCCCCGGCGTGCAGCACCTGGGCGGCCTGCAGCGGATCCGCGCGGAATGAGTAGCGCTTGGGAATCTGTAATCCCCCGGTGCTGACGGGGCACTCCAGATTGCAGAAGCGCAAATCCGCATCTTTCATCTGGCCAGCCAATGCCTCCCACGGCCACATTGGATCGTGGGAGGCGATCTGCGCGGGGACACTGCGTGCGAGCATAACATCGCCCACAGCAGCCAGCACCACCGAGTCGTCAGCGGCACGAATCCCGGCCAGGGATAGCGCGAGCGAAAATATACATATTAGGATGCGGGCTATTGCTAGTGTTCGAGAAGATTCATTGGACATTGGTTATACCTGACCCGGCTAAGCCGGAACCAAACTCAATACGCGCTGATACGGTAAATTACCATTCAATCGGAATAATATCATAGCCCCGGATGAAATCCGGGGTACGCTTATCGAAGCATGACCTCAAACGATAAACCCCTTCCCCGGATTTCATCCGGGGCTATGATATTAATCTTCAGTAATAGCCTGGAACCGTATCAGGTCGTTATTTCCACTTTTCGTGCAATTTTTCTATACAAGTTGTTTAGAAAATAACTGGGAAGGGACTAAATGCGGTGGTTTCCCCTACCCCCTTCCCGCGCGGGAAGGGGGTGGGGTCAGGCGTGCTTTCAGCATCCGCCGCTATCATCCCTGGTGCTCATCTCATTCTGCGATGTCGGGGTTGTTCTACCCGGCTGCAGCATAAAGCTCTTCGTCCAGTCGGGCATCGCCGGGGCGGTGCCATTCAGCAGCATCTCCTGACACGCTTCGTCGGTAAGGCGGTTTTCGCTGGGTTGTTCGAATTCATAGTAGCTGAAGGTCGCGCCGCGGGTGAGCACCAGCTTACCGCGGAAGGGCACCACTACCCACAGTTCCGCCGCCAGGCCTACGCCTTCTTCCAGCACCGCGCCATTGTAGGTGTGAACATCGGCGACCAACGCCATGTTGCGGTCGGTTTTGCTGGTGAGATCCCACCACCCCGTGTTGCCAGTGGTTCCGCTGGCCAATTGTGTGATGGAGAGGGTCAATGCCTCCATGGTACCGCCGTAGCGCTCCAGTTGACGCAATTCATCGTTGGTCAGGTTTTCATTGCGCAGCTCCTTGCGTGATGCCACGGCGAGGTAGTCCAGTAGCTCCGTGAAGCTGTCGAATTCACTCGCTAGCTGTGATTCGCCATCGACGAGCTGCCGCGATACCAATCCCTCTTTGTTATATTTCAGTAGCCAGGAGAGTCGCTCATACACCTCTACCTGTGGCTCCACATATCCCGGGCGCGGCGGGGGAGGGGTATCTTCGCCATCGCCACACTCGGCGACGACGCTCTGTTTGGCGTAGAGGAGGGTGTCGTGGCGCAATTCAGTCCAGCTCCCCAGGAAGGTGACCAGCGATTTGTCCCTCCATGCCAGATTGCGCATGAAGGACGGGTAGCCATTCGGTACTGGTTGGTTCAGTGGCAGCAGGCAGTACATCCAGCCGTAGTACAGGTTCTGTTTCCAGTCAGCAGGATTCATGGCGATGACTTCCTGACGCAGTTTAGCTCGCTGGGTAAGGTAATTCTCATATTGTGGCTGCTTGTAGGTGTTATCCAGCAGATCCATCGCGCGGGTGTTGCCCAGCACTGCCGGTACATCCAGTCCCTTCGGGAAGCCGCGTCTTATTTTCTCAGTCCCTACTTTGGGGAAAGTCAGCTCCTGCATATAGCGGGAGTCCGGGATAAAACGCTGTCCCATGAAGCGGAACTGCTGCCCTTGTACGCCACCTTCGAAGAAGTTGTAGTTCTCAATGCCCGGCCCGGCTACCTCCGCCTGCATCAGCTTGCGGAATTCGTCAATTTTGTCGGCATCATCAAAGCGGCTGAATTCACCTGCCCCGAAATTCTTCGCAATGAGCGGTAACAGTTGCGCGTAGGCGATATCGTCGGCTTTGCCCACATAGAAGACGGTGGGGTCGTATAGCTGCGTCCACAGGAAGGATGCACGGCCATTTTTACCCAGCTCCTCGCTGATGGTGAGCGCCTGCAGCACCGGCATCATATTCTCTTTGACTGTCTTTTCGGGAGCGGGGCGCATATTCATCGGCACCAGGCCGTACCACATCATCTGTTTGAAGTATATCTTGAATTCCTCCGAGCGCGTGTAGTGGCCGCGGGGGACGAACTGGCTGTAATCCACCTCCGCTCCGGTGAGACCGGACGTCCAGGCATTATGCGCATCGATACGAGCGATCTCTATCGCAGCCAGCTTACTCACCTCTGTCGGCAACGTTGGCTTCTCCCCGGCGAGCAGCAGTGGCACGGCGAAGTACGCGCTGTTGCGGGTGAGCGCCAGTTTCAGATTGTCGTTTGTCTCCGCTTTCAACGCAGTCAGGTTGGTGGCCAGCATGATAGTGCTCAGCTCCTTCACCGCCGGCATCAGCTTCTCTTTCTCCAGATAGCGCAGCGTGAAGTCGTAGAAAACATGGTAGGTGTGCAGCACCGAGTCGGTGGTGACGAAGGTGGGGATCTTCTGGTAGGCGTTGTTTTCGTAGACGTAGAACAGTTGCTCGTCCCCAGTCGGGCGCGCCAGGAAACCGTTGCCCGTGAGCAACTTCTGCTGCTCATCGGTGAGTTTCGGCAGGATTTTGGCGTTGTCGACGTTGCTCATATCCGCTTTCACGGTATATGGCACCACCTTCGCCTCAACGGGCACCGGTTTGTACACCGAGGTGCCGAATCCCTGCCCCATCGCTGCCAACGTAGCAGACAGCGCGCAGATCAACAGTGTTAGTCGCGTGTGTAGTCTCCCGTTTTCTGTCAGT
>JBBQQW010000011.1:0-25742 GCA_038215455.1 Armatimonadota bacterium | reverse complement strand
ATTGTGGCTACATTGTTGCGACCTCATGCGCTGGAGATCGTGCGCACTACCGTTGCGCTGGCACTGGCAACGGGTGCCGAGGTGTACATGACAACGGAGACGGCGGCAGCGCTCGGCCTCGCCGGGGGCGTGGCGGAGGAGCTGCTGATGCCGGGGGCTGACCTGGCCATCGCCATCGGCGGCGATGGCACCATGCTGGGGGCGGTACGGGCTGCCGCGCCGTATAATGTGCCGGTGCTGGGCATCAATGCCGGGGCGCTGGGCTTCCTTACTGCTATCACCCCCGAGCAACTGCCCATGCTGTTGCCACTGGCACTGCGCGGCGAATACACCGTGGAATCGCGCAGCATGTTGCGTGGCGTTATCATGCACAGTGGCGAGATAATGACGGAGATGACGGCGCTGAATGACATCGTGGTGCGGCAGGGGCGGCAGGGACGGCTGATCAACCTCGACGTCACCGTGGCCGGGCGCGAGCTGGGGCGCTTCAGCGCGGATGGCCTGCTCATCTCTACCCCTACTGGCTCCACGGCCTACGGCCTCTCCGCCGGTGGCCCCATCATACACCCCGGCGCGGCGGTGACGGTGCTGGTGCCCATCTGCCCGCACAGCCTCTCCTTCCGCCCCATGGTCTTCCCAGCGGCTGACCCCATGGTGATCACCTGCGAGGGCAACTTTCACGGCGACGAAATCCTCGTCATCGCCGACGGCCAGGACCCAGTGACGGTGAGCATGGGCGACCAGATAGTAATCACCCCCGACCCCTGCGTGGCCACCCTGGTAAAAATAGACGACACCTCCTTCTACGACCGCCTGCGCGAGAAATTGCAGTGGGGTGGGGGGTAGGGAGATTATCCAACGGCGTAACCAATTAGCGCATAGATAATCCCAATCTCGTAATGGAGAAAGGCATGGTTTATTTGGTACATCCGACAAAGAAGGGTGTTCAGGTTGCAACTGGCTGGACTTTTGCGCAACTCAAAATTTTTTTAGAGCTGTAATATATCAGCGAATCTGTAATTGTGGGGGTAGGCAATGATTGAAAATGAGATTTTAACCTGTTCAATGATTGGTGATAGTTCACTCGGTGATAGAATAATCGAACAAGGTGTGTTAGAGGTGATAAGTAATGAATTACCAAAAGACGGTATTGGTAATGACATAATTAGTAACAAAGATACGCAATATTTTGTGAATGTCCGCCCTAAGACCGGAAGCTTAGATAAGTTCGTCATGGACATAACTTCTTTGACTGTAATGTTCCCAGACGTAAAATTGGGGAATTTTTGCGTTGCCTATGGTTACGATGGACAGTGTGACTTGCAATTTCCTCCCGAGATTGTGGAGCAGATTGGAAGATTGGGAGCTTACCTACTTGTTTCCTGTTATAAGGTCGAAGGTTCCGACACATTGATGGGTGAGGAGTAGCGGTAATCAATATATTGCATTGCTGGGAAGAAGGTTCTATTGTTTAAGGCTATCTAGCAGTGTATGACTCTGTAATTGTGGAGATAGGCAATGATTAAAACTGAGATTTTGACCTTTTCAATGGATGGTGATAGTTCACTCGGTGATAGAATTATCGAACAAGGTGTGTTAGAGGTGATACATAATTATTTGGCAATAGACAGAAACGGTAATTATATTAATAGCAATAAAGACCAACCATATTTTGTGCATGTCGGGTCTATGGCTGGTGGTTTAGATAAATTCGTCAGGGATATTGTTTCTTTGTCGGCAATGTTCCCAGACGCAAAATATGAAAGTTTTTACCTTGCCTATGGTTACGATGGACTGTGTAACTTGGCATTTTCTCCCGAGACTCTGGAGAGGATTGGAAGATTGGGAGCTAACCTACTTGTTTCCTGTTGGGAGGTCGAAAACCCTGACACGTCGGAGGATAGTATGTAGCTGTTATGAACATATTGCCTTGTTGGGAAGAAGGACATCATGGAGCGGGGTTTTACCCGCTGTGGAAACCAGAGCAGTTTTTGCGGTAGAGTTGATATGGTGGTGTTGTTGCTGGGGGTTAAGCATTGCCCATGCTTTTTTGTCTGAACCACGGTGCGTAGGATTAAAGGATCAGGCTGGATGTAATGCCTCTGCTGTTGGATAGCGGTAGATTGTGAGGCTATCCAACAGCTTAACCAATTAGCGCATGAATAATCCTTTAATCCTACGAATCATGGTTCTAAGACAAAAGCTACCAGAAAAATCCGCCTCCCGATTTGCGCGAGAAATTGCAGTGGGGTGGGGGTAGGGAGAGGATTATTAGAGATTGCGGAAAACAATATTTTGAATACTAGAGCTAAATGCAAAACCTCTTTTTAGTTTGTCTAGAGTACCGCACAGGTGAAATGATGGCAATATATTTAGCCCGAAGGGCTCGCATGTTATAGCCCTGGGCAACGCCCAGGGGATACAATAGCAAAGGAAGACCCAGCCCTGAAAGGGCGATATAACATGCCGCCCTTTCAGGGCTGGGCAGTTTTTGAAACCCTCTACCCTGGGCGTTGCCCAGGGCTTCAACATACGAGCCCTTCGGGCTGAGAGGGGCTGCATTATACTGAATGGAAGAATTCACCACCCCAATCAGGTAAGCACTCTTCATCCGGGGAGTTATGGTACGCTGCCAGGCGTTTTTCGACTTCAACTTGCTGTGCAGCAGTAAGCTGAATAGCATCGGGAGATGTTACGATGCTATCCCAGATATCCTCTACCAGTATTAATCTTTCTGGTATGCTTAACTTCAAATATTCGGCGCTATTCATACGATTATTTTACCACCAGGCTTAGCATTTTTCAATGGCTTAAGCTGAACCGCTGCTACCTACCAGAAAAATCCGCCCCCCGATTTGCGCGCCAGTTTGCTATCAATGCCCCACATGCGTCCGGCGGCACCCAGTATGACGGCCAGCTCCAGCATGATGAAGGCGCCATTGATCCAGGCGAACTCCACTTGCAGTACCGTGGTGCCGATATGGGCCTGGGCCAGCAGGTAGCAGATGTTCATGACGATGGCGATACCGGCGGCCAGCCGCGTGAGCAGCCCGAAGAGCAGCAGCGCACCCACCAGCAGTTCCAGCCCGATTATGCACATGGCGGCGATGTCGGGGTGGGGGTTGATGGCGTTATTGAGCAGATTAGCGTAGCCATCGACATAATTCCCGGCGACGTAGTCCCCGCTCCGCGTGGTGGCCGTGCGCAGGGCAGCGGTGAAACCGGCGAACAGGTAGATGTTGAGTATCCCACTGTAGAGGAAAAACCCACCGAGAAATATCCGCCCCAGCGCCAGCCCCACCAGCCCCGACTTTGGTGCACTCGCACCGCCACCGCCCCCAGAATCCCCACCGCCACTCTTTGCTCTTGCCATCGTATGCCCCTTTGTGAAATAGTTCCAAGTTCCAAGTTCCAAGTTTCAAGTTCCAGCGGACGCTTTGCCCATTGGTCTACCTAACCCCCAGCCCCTTCCCGGCGAGGGAAGGGGTGTCCAAACGACTGATCGTCATGCAAGAACGATCATCCTCCCCCTTCCCGCGCCGGGAAGGGGGCTGGGGGGTTAGGTAGACCAAGGCTAACGCCATAGATACCTTATCAGTTTTTCATCCCCCAACAATGAAGTGCACTCCATTACTGATTCCTATAACATGCCGTTATTACGGGTATTGATGCTGACAATTATAGCACGCGTGGGTGATTACCGCACATTTCATTTGTTCTTCCCTTGACGGTTACATATCACTGTGTTAATTTTATGACTAGAAGTTAGGAGCAACACATGCGAAATACCTTCGATTATGAATACTGGAAAGCAAAGATTCCATTAGCCGCACATAGAGCAGAGAGACAACGTTTTCTTGATAATTACGTTTTCGATCATATGGACGAGTTATTAACTCCAGAAAGATTGAAAGTTTTCATTAAAGATCAACTGCCCAGCGGGGGAACAATCACCGGTCCTTTTGATATTGCAATCATGGAGCAATTAAGAGAAGAGAAGAGAATGAGTTATGTGCAGACATGCCGGGTACTGTCTCGTGTGACGTTTTTGTCATGTCTAGTGGAGAGCCAGATGACAGGACGATGATGAAAGTTGGCGGACTACCATATCGGGATAGCGCATCACCCTGGCCCACAGATAATGCTGGCATTCCCCTCACCTTCCAGGCGCAGATTGTATTTGCGGATTCCAGAGATATTATCCCCGAAGTACCGGGTGATATTCTATTGGTCTTCTCCGACGATGATATCAAGCTCTATTTTGAGTGGGTTTCTATCGATGAAAATATGCTACTGGTACAATATGATGAGATACCCGAGCAGATGGAACGAGTTAAGCCATATTTCGGCACCAGGCACCGTACATTTGATATAATCGATACCTCAAAAAATGACGATCTATTAATCAACAATACTGATGGCACAAAAATTGGTGGAATTCCAAATTGGTGTCAGGAAGTATATACCAAATTAAACGGGAATTTCTTGTGCCAACTTCAATCTGTACTTCCTGTTAGTGGCTCTCAATATCCGCTTATGAACCGTGAAACATGCGAAGATGAATATGAGTCTTTATTGTTTGGCGGACTTGCCATTATGTACGCTTTCTTCGATGGAACAAATATTGATTACGTTCTTCTTGCAGAAGATTAATCATCGTAGTAAAAACTACCGAAATCTGTGATTACCCTCCTCATTTCTCCTTGCCTCCGGCAGGATTCGCCACCCTCTGAAGCGAATAAAACGGTATTATGCCAACTATTATGCAATTCGGGGCCGGGAATATCGGTCGTTCTTTTGTCGCGCAGCTCTTCTCTGCCGCCGGGTACGAGGTGGTTTTTGTCGATGTCATGGATGAGCTGGTGCGGGAGCTTAACGCGCGTGGGCGTTATCGTGTGATCATCAAGGATACTCCGCCGGGAGAGATATGGGTGGAGCACGTGCGTGCCGTCAACGGCAAGGACGTGGCGGCGGTGGCGGAGACGCTGGCGGAGGCGGATATCGCCGCTACCTCGGTGGGGCCGAATGCGCTGCCCTACCTCTACCCCGCCATCGCCCAGGGGCTGCAGCTGCGCTATACGCGCTATGGGCTGAAGCCGCTGAATATTATCCTGGCGGAGAACCTGCGCCACGCGCCAAAGATAGTGCGGGCCGGGCTGGCCGCGCTGCTGCCCGCTGACTTCCCGCTGGATGCCATGGTGGGGCTGGTGGAGACGAGTATCGGCAAGATGGTGCCGATTATGACGGCGGAGCACCGGCAGGAGGATCCGCTGTGGGTCTTCGCCGAAGCCTACAACACGCTCATCCTCGATGCCGTAGCATTCAAAGGCGCGATACCGCAGGTGCCGGGGTTGTCGCCACAGCAGAACATGGACGCCTATGTCGACCGCAAGATATTCATCCACAACCTGGGCCATGCCGCGGTAGCCTACCTGGGCTACCTGTATGACCCGGCGATGAAATACATCTGGCAGGCGGTGAATGTGCCCGCAGTACGCGCGGCCGCGGAAGCCGCGATGCGGGAGTCCGCGCGCACGCTGCTGGCCGCCTACCCGGAGGAGTTCACCCCGGAGGCGCTGGACGCGCACATCGCCGACCTGCTACGCCGCTTCGGCAATGAGGCATTGGGGGACACCATCTTCCGCGTCGGGCGCGACCTGCCGCGCAAACTCTCCCGTGGGGACAGGATCATCGGCGCACTGCGCGCCGGTGCCCGCCACGGCTTCGATTGCCCGGCCACCGCGCAGGTCTTCGCTGCCGCGCTGCAATTCCGCGCCACCGACGAGGATGGCCACCTCGCCCCCATGGACGAGCAACTGATCAATGAAGTCCTCCCACTGGGACTGGAGACAGTGCTGCGGGAAGTCTGCGGTCTGGAGCTGGATGACGCCGCGGACGTGCGGGTGGCGGAGGAGCTGCGAGTATAGCATGGGCAGCCAAAAAGGCGCGTGGGACGGGCCAGTACGTAGATTGGCCCGTCCCAGGTATTCGCTTGCAATAACCTACCCCGCCGGTACAAACGACCGGACGGCGGCGATCACCGTCTGCACATCCTCTTCGCTCAATGCTGGATGCACGGGAAGCGAGAGAACCTTCTGCGCCATCTCGCGGGCTATGGGTGTGTTTTCGCTGCTGAAGCCCATATCGTGATAGAGCGGCTGGTCGGTGATGGTGCGCGGGTAGTGGACGGCGGAGCCGACGCCGTGCTCCAGCAGGTGCTGCTGCAGGCGGTCGCGCTCGGGCACCTGCAGCACATACTGGTGGAATACGTGGGTGCAGCCGGGACGCTCGTAGGGGATCGTCAGCCACGCCAGGTCGGCCAGGCCCTCGCTCAGCATTTTTGCATTACGGCGGCGCAGGTCGTTCCAGGCGGGCAGACGGCCCAGCTGTACCAGGCCGATGGCGGCGGCGATGCTCGTCATGCGATAGTTGAAGCCCAGCGTGGTGTGGCAATAGCGCACGGCTGCTCCCTGATCGATAATCAGCCGGCACTTCTCCAGCAGCGCGTCATTGCTGCCGGTGATGATTCCGCCTTCGCCGGTCATCATGTTCTTCGTCGGGTAGAAGCTGAAGATGCCCAGGTCGCCGATAGCCCCCACCGGTACGCCATATTCTTCCGCTCCATGCGCCTGCGCGGCGTCCTCGATGACAATTGCGCCGTAGGAGTGGGCGATCTCGGTGATCTCCTTGATCTCTACCGCCTGGCCATACAGATGCACGGGGATGACGGCGCGGATTGTCGGGTCGGCCTCGAAGGCGGCGCGCACGGCGGCGGCGCTGATGTTGAAGGTTTGCGGGTCAATATCGATGAATACCGGAATACACTCGGCGTAGAGGATAGCATTGGCCGTGGCGATGAAAGAGAATGGCGTGGTGAGGACCTTGCTGCCATGGGGCAGGCCCAGCGACATCATACTCACGCATAGCCCGGCGGTACCGTTAGAGCAGGCTTCGGCGCGCGGGGAATGGCAGAATTCTGCAAAAGCACGCTCAAATTCGTGTACGCGGGGCCCGCTGGCGAGTTGACCCGAGGTGAGCACCTCATTAACGGCGGCATTTTCTTCAGCGCCGATGTACGGCTTGGCAATCGATATCACGCTTCTTCTCCTCTGATTGACTGTTATTATAACAGCCGGGCTATGATGTTAGCTAGTCGACTAGTAGTTGTCGGGTTATCTGCTCATGAATCTCCAGCACCAGCCGCAATGCTTCCTGGCCAGAATCGGCCAGATTAGTGGGCACTGGTTGCTGCTGGGTGGCGGCTAATAAAAAATGTAACTGTTGCGTCAACGCATCGCCCTCGGGCACGTCGATGGTTTCGACTTTGGTGCCGTATTGCGGCAGGCCGTCGGGGCCGGTGAGGTATTCGCCGTAGCTGTGCCGCTCAATTTTCCGCGTGCCGAAATCGATGGTATATTGCGGGCCGCGCGTGAGCAGGCTGGCACAGCGTTTGCGTTGCGGGCTGACGTGGCTGCAGGTGATGGTGGCGGTGGCACCATTGGCGAAGCGCAGCAGCGCCACAGCGTGATCTATCAGCTCGTTTTTGGCGCAATGTCCGGTCGCCTGTACGTCAATCACATTTGATTGGGTGAAGGCCAGCGCCAGATCCAGGTCGTGGATCATCAGGTCAAAGATCACATCGGCGGAGCGGTCGCGGCCCTGCGTCGGGGCGCAGCGTTGCAGCTCTATGGCGAAGATATCGGCGGGTTTCACCTGGGCCTGCAGTGCCAGTGTAGCAGGGTTAAATCTCTCGGAGAGGCCGATCATCAGCACACGGTTGAGTCGTTTCGCCGTCTCGATGAGCATCGCGCCATCGGCTACCGTGACAGCGATGGGCTTCTCCAGCAGCACGTGGCAGCCGGCCTCCAGGCATTCACGGGCGATCTGGGCGTGGATGACAGTGGGGGTGGCCACCACGGCAACGTCAACCGCAGCGCACAACTCGGCCAGGCTGGTGAAAGCCGTGATACCGTATTGCGTCGCAGTTTTAGTTGTACGCGCAGCATCGGCATCAAAAATGCCGACGAGCTGGCACCTGTCACTCATGGAAGCTACCCTGGTATGGTACCCTCCCATAATTCCGGTGCCCACAATCCCCACCCGTATGGGAGATAGCAGGGCCATACCCACAGCCTCCTTAAGATCGCACACCACTAGCGAGCAATGCCAATCAAAACCGCGCCGTTAGAACGCTTGTTACCTGTTATTGTATACTGAAATGGGTCTTAAAGTCTATATCTCTGCAGGTCTTAAGGCTATGGTGCCAGCAATAAATCCTTAGTTACATATACGCCCCAACCAAACTACCGCAGCCACGGCGTTTGTTTGCTCTCCGGCGTGTAATGGTGCAGTTCGATGCGGTTGCCGTCGGGGTCGGTGATCCAGGCTTGCCAGCTGTGGTCGCCGCCCAGTTTCGCGTCGCTCACCTCGATGCCTTTGGCGCGGAAATCGGCCACGGTGGTGTGGATGTCATCCACCTCCAGGCATACATGCTGGTAGCTGGGTTTTCCGGTGACCTCGGTCACTTCACCGACGAAAAGCTCGAAGAAATTTCTTCCGCCAGCGTGCAGGTAGACGCCGAAGCGCTCGCCGGATTCGCGGAGGAAATCAAATGCCGGGGTCATGCCCAGCAATTGATAGAAAGCGATGGAGGTTTCGAGGTTCTTCACCACGTAACAGTTGTGCGCGATCCCAGTAATCATGATTATTTCTCCTTTTTGCCCGACTTCGCATTCCTGGCTCCCGCCATTTCACCAATGGCGACGACGAGGACGACAAGACCCAGCAGCAGCAACCCCACCGCCAGCGCCCCGATGATGAACGCTACCACTACGCCAATAAAGGTGATAACGATCCATACCCCCAGCGCCAGCAGCAGTAATCCTAGCAGAGTCAGTAGAAAACGTGCCATCAATCATCCATCCCCATGCGAAATTAGAGTATTGCAACATTGTATCATTGGTGGGGGGAACGTTCAATGTTGGACAGGAACTGAAAAGGTTCATACTCGTTAGCATCAGCTCCATTTAAATATTTATAACCGATGGACTAGTTGTGCCATATCGTCTGCCGTATCTATTTGCAGAATCTTAAATCCATTCTGTTGATAAAAATGCAAAAGCTTTTCATGTTGTGCACATTCGATTAAAACAAAGCGTCCGCCAATGACACGCTGCACCTGGTCGCGAAGTATGTCTAAAGCGGCGTTTAACAATTGCGGGCCAATAGTAGCCTTATGAGTATCATTCTTAGCTAACTGGCCAATTAAGTAGCCAACGACCACGTTCCCATAGGGCACAAATAGACCATGAAGTTCTTTTTGCTTTGTTTTGGAAATTGTATCGTCAAGGTTTAGATGTTTAAGGGAGAGCGCAAAATATCCAATAATATCCAGCTCCGATGACTCGCTTGTTAGTGAAGTCTCGTTTACGGCGATGTATGTTCGACTCTTATGCGTCTTTTCAAAGATAAGCGCTTTTTGGTGCAAGAAATATTCGACATCTGGATTGCGGGTGCAGGTAAACTTCATTAGTTCGGCTTGGAGTAATTCATCATTGTCATACGCGTCAGCAAGGTCACGTAATTGAACAATCATCAGGGGGTTAGCATCATGGGAATTTTGGGAGTGGCTATTTATCTGTATATCCTCCCGTGCTGGATTTCATTTGCTTATCGCTTCACTGATTTTTTGACGAGATCTCTCTTTGTCACCAGTTGATATGAAGAAGGTCTAGTGACAGCTTGAGGCGAGTTGGAATTAAGCACCTGAATTAGCACATCAGCTGCCTTGTCGTCTTTGATCGCAATTATCTTATCGAATGATGATGTAGCCATCTCTGTTCCTCTCTAATAGTATATACTACCCATTTCTACTATGCAATACTGCCACACAACATCGCTAACATTGAACTTTAGCGAAAATAGCTCAGCTTGAACAGCGGCCCACTTTGCACGGCTTTTAACAATACGGGCAATTTTGCCAGGAAGTCCGCCGCCCCTTCGTTCGGGGTCTCCGTCGGCTGGGCGTAGAGGGTGCGCATGTAGGGGTAGGCGCCGGTGGGGGCATTGGCAGGCCAGAGGTATTTGTCATCGGGTTGTGCTTTAACATTTGCGTTGGGAAAGCCGATGCCATTCACTGCCACGATCTGTACTAGATTGGGGTCGGCAAAAGCGGCGCTGCAGTAGCCGATTCCATCGGGATCATGCGCCACCTGCTGCACCATCTCGTAGTCATTTTTGACGATGGTGGCGGTAGCGTCTTTTTGCTTAGCCGGCAGGCCTATTTTGTCGTAGTAGAATGTCCGGGTGCCGCTCTTTTTGTCGTAAGTGAAAGTATGCGCATCCTGTTTGTCTCCCCAGTAGCTTTTCATTTGATCGGTAGTCAGATTATCGGGGAGTTTGCTACTTTTTGCGGTGATAATCACCACCGCGTCATGGGCGATGGCGATAGCCCCGGGGCCGGGGTTGTTGGAGCCGATGCCGCGGATAACATCGTCATCGTCCATGCCAACGTATTCTCCGGTGAACTGCCTGACATTTACGCGGTTCTCGCTCTCTTTGTCCGCACGGATATTCACCAGTTCAGCCGCCGCAGCCAATATCGGCATACTGCTGTAATCCCCGCCGAGGGTAATCGGCGCAACCGGCGCGCTGACATCGGCGCTGGCGGTGATGCCGGAAGCATAATACGTCAGATAACCCAGCCCCTGTGCCTGAATTAACCCCTGGTTTATCAGGTTGTTAGTGTTCTGCGGATTGGGGGAATCTAAGAAGAATTTTGCATGACCGTCGACGAAACCACAGCTGATTCCACCGTTATTCATTGAGTCATGGGGCAATAACTTCACCAGATTGTTGTTATGACATGCCGAACCATTGATAATGCCAGGATTGGCAATTGTCTTCCCACCATCCACATCTGCAAAGGCTATTATCTTATAAGTGTCAATAATATCGGTTTCATTCATTCCTGAGCCATCAGCCTTGATCAGCAGCCCATTATAGCCATAGCTGATGGGGGAGTCATCGCCTTCAGTAGTAGTGATATTTCTATAGGGGCAGATTAGCACTTTGTTAGAAATGAAATCAATGCCCTCATTAGATTTGGTCAGCAACCATTTTTCGTTCGGGTATTCACCCTTGTTCTCCTGCACATATATCTGCAACGCCACGTTCAATTGCTTGATATTGCTCATGCATTGTGTGTATCTATGATTACGATCATTACCACGACTTTGAGATAATATTGGCAATAGTACCGCCGCCAGTACCACAACCACTACGATAACAATAACGAGTTCTACAACTCCAAAACCGTACTTCCTGCAGATAGTATTCATCGCATTCCTCCATTCGCCGGTCGGGCGCATCGGTGCGCCATTAACTCAAATATACCATAATCAGCGCATCATGGTGCATGTTTAAGTATAATTTAGATTATGGTTTGATGATGAAGAGATTAAGAGAGTGATATTGTGGGTTGTTGTTAGAACGTGTCCAATAATTGGTCTTTTGTGGACACGTTATATGAACGTGTCCATTGAGTGGACATGTTCATAGCGAAAGTAGGTCAAAAAGCTCTACATTTTCCGCTGGGATTTCAATCCCAGCGGAATAATTGGGCTATTCAATCGTTACCCTCAGCTCTCCCAAACCGCCAGCACCTCTTCCTCGGCTTGCAGGCGTTCTTTCAGGCGGGTGTTGCGCGCTACCACTTTGTCGTTTTTTACAGCGATACCCAGGGCGCGGCGGCTGCCGATTATTACCGCCAGCTTTTTCGCACGGGTGAGTGCGGTGTAGAGCAGGTTGCGCTGCAGCAGCAGGTAATGCTGGGTGTGGAAGGCCAGCACCACCGCCGGGTACTCGCTGCCCTGCGACTTGTGTACGGTGAGGGCGTAGGCCAGCGCCAGCGCGTCGGCATTGTCATATGAGTACGTTACTTCTTTCTCCGGGTAGCCGACGATGAACTGCTTCTCGGCGGGGGAGATGTGGCGGATGTAGCCGATATCGCCGTTGAAGACATCTTTGGTGTAGTCATTCACCGTCTGGATGACGCGGTCGCCACAGCGGAAGGTGATCAGGCCGCGCGTGAACTCCGCCACCCCCACCTGCTTCGGATTAAGCGCGTGTTGCAGCAGTTGATTCAGGTTCTGTGTGCCCAGCACGCCGCGGATCATCGGGGCGAGTACCTGGATATCCTCGCGGGCGTATTTCATCTCCTGCAGGCTGCGCGCAACTACATCGGCGATCTTCTCCGCGGCGATCTCCGGCTCATCGCGCTCGATGAAGAGGCAGTCGCTCGTCTGCCAGTGACGCGTGGGGGTGAGATCAGGCATCTCGCCGTGGTTCACCCGGTGCGCGTTGGTGATGATAGTGCTCTCCGCCGCCTGGCGGAATACTTCAGTTAGGCGCACTACCGGCACCACCCCGCTGTCGATCAGATCGCGCAGCACATTGCCCGCGCCCACGCTGGGGAGCTGATCGGCATCACCCACCAGGATGAGTTGGGCGTTTTTGGGCAATGCGCGCACCACTGAGAAGGCCAGGTACAGGTCTACCATCGAAACTTCGTCAATAATCACCGTGTCACACACCAGCGTATTATCCTGGTTCCGCTTGAAGGTGAAGGTAGTCGGGTCGACCTCCAGCAGGCGGTGGATGGTCAGCGCTTCCTCGCCGGTCACCTCCGCCAGCCGCTTGGCGGCGCGCCCGGTGGGGCTGGCCAGCAGCACATGGCGTTTGCAGCGCAGCTGTGCCTCCAGTATAGCGCGGGTGGTGGTGGTTTTGCCGGTACCGGGGCCACCGGTGAGGATGAGCACGCGGTGCTGCAGTGTGTCCAGCACCGCCGTGCGCTGCAGGTCCGCCAGATTCACCTCCAGATCGCTGCAGAGGGTGGTCACAAATTCTTCTGCATTATCCGGTGCCCACTCCTGTGCGCTGTCTTTCAGCATCGACTTCAGGCCGCGCGCCAGTGCCTGCTCCATGATAAATAATTGCTTCAGGTAGATGGGCGAGCGCTCGCGGTCTTCGGCGTCACGGATCACCAGCTGCGCACGCACCAGCCGTTCAATGGCGACCAGTGCCGCCTCCTCGGTGACAACGATATTGGGGACACCCTCCTGCGGGGCGGGGGTGAGGATCTCCGCCGCCTTGCACGCCAGTTCGCGCTCGGGCATAAAGCAGTTGCCCTGCTCCGAGCATTGCTGCAGGCAGTAGATCACGCCCGCCTCGATGCGCTCGGGGGTGTCCGCTGCCATGCCGATTTGCAGTGCGATGCGGTCGGCCATTTTGAAACCGATGCCGAAGATATCCCGTGCGAGCTGGTAGGGGTTGGCGGTGACCACATTGATGGAGTTGTCGCCATATTTTTTGTAGATCTTCATCGCGTAGTTGGCGCTGATGCCGTGCCCCTGCAGAAAGAGCATGATCTCGCGCACCTCGCGTTGCTCGTTCCAGCCGGTGATGATCGCCTTCGCCTTCGACTTGCCGATGCCCGGGACCTCGCTCAGACGCTTCGGGTGATTATCGATGACATCCAGCGTATCGGTGCCGAAATAGCGCACCAGCACCTTCGCCAGGCGCTTGCCCATGCCCTTGATCATCCCGCTGCCCAGGTAGCGCTCCATCGCCTCGGTGGTGGCGGGGCGCAGCACCTGATAACGCTCGATGCGGAACTGGCGTCCGTAGGTGACGTGCGTCTCCCAGCGCCCCCACAATTGCATCGCATCGCCGACCATCGGGTTGAGCATCTCGCCGATCACCGTCACCTCCAGGCGTGACTCGGTGAGCAGCCGTGCGATAGTGAAGCCGTTCTCGGCATTACGCCAGGTGATTTGCTCCAGCGTACCCTCGATAGTCAGCTGCTGTGGTATCCCCACGCTTTCGCCCGGGAAGAGGCTGGTTGTCGGATTGTCTGGGACGGTCATTTGTTAGTTCCAAGTTCCAAGTTTCAAGTTCCAAAATTCGCATTTATACCCATAAAAACGAAAAGGATAGTACGGTTCATAACCATTCAATCAAATAAATATCATAGCCTCGGGCGACACCCGGGGAAGCAGTTAATGGTGAACCAATTATATCACAATGGAGTAATTTCGCGGTAGAAGATTTTGTCCAAACATACCAAACTTGCATAGTTTCCAACTACCCACTATAATACAGTCTCGTAGCGCTGATGAATATCAGTTGTTAGCCATTTTCGTCTGTTAGTGAAAAAGATTCTCATTACTATTGACAAGACATGGCTATACACGTATATTATATAGCGTTGACCGGATGGTGATTGCCTCCGGTCAGTTGTTTGTAAAGTATGCCGGGATGCCAGAGTGGTCAATTGGAGCAGACTGTAAATCTGCCGGCGTACGCCTTCGGAGGTTCAAATCCTTCTCCCGGCACCATATTTTACAAACAGGGGACTCCTGTATAGGGAGACGGATCGCGCCTCCATAGCTCAGCGGTAGAGCGCGTCCTTGGTAAGGACGAGGTCACCGGTTCAAATCCGGTTGGAGGCTCCAGAGAATATTTACGCGGAGAAGGTAAAGCCTTCGCCGTCTTTCAAACTTAATCGTGTTATGTAAGGGAGCCAGCGATGGGCAAGCAAAAATTTGAACGCACTAAGCCGCACGTGAACATCGGTACGATCGGTCACGTTGACCACGGCAAGACTACTTTGACGGCCGCCATTACCATGGTCTTGAGCCTCCGTGAGGGATCGAACGCCATTGTCAAGGGCTATGATCAGATTGACTCGGCACCGGAAGAGAAGCAGCGCGGTATTACGATCAATACCGCTCACGTCGAGTACGAGACGTCCAAGCGCCACTACGCGCACGTCGACTGCCCGGGCCACGCCGACTATATCAAGAACATGATCACCGGCGCCGCGCAGATGGACGGAGCGATCCTGGTAGTATCCGCAGCGGACGGCCCGATGCCACAGACCCGCGAGCACATTCTGCTCGCCCGTCAGGTGAACGTGCCTTCCATTGTCGTGTACATGAACAAGACCGACCAGGTAGACGACCCGGAATTGATTGAATTAGTAGAGATGGAGCTGCGTGAGCTGCTTTCCTCCTACGAATTCCCCGGCGACGATATCCCCATCATCAAGGGTTCCGCATTGCTGGCCAATGAGACCTTCCTGAAGGGCGAGAAAGACATCAATCACCCGGATTACGCATCTATCATGGAATTGATGGACGCTGTTGACAGCTATATCCCAACTCCTGTCCGCATGACAGAGTTACCGTTCCTGATGTCTGTTGAAGACGTATTCACCATCTCCGGACGCGGCACCGTGCCGACCGGTCGTGTGGAACGCGGTATTCTCAACCGCGGTATGGACGTAGAAATCGTCGGTCTGCATGAAGCAACCCGCAAAACAGTAGTAACCGACATCGAAATGTTCAAGAAGAGCCTTGATCGTGCAGAAGCAGGCGACAACGTAGGTCTGCTGCTCCGCGGTATTGAGCGCAAAGACATTGAGCGTGGTCAAGTTATCTGCGTGCCAGGATCCATTAAGCCGCACACACGCTTCACCGCCCAGGTGCTCATTCTCTCCAAGGAAGAAGGCGGACGCCATACTCCTTTCTTTAAAGGATATCGCCCGCAGTTCTACTTCCGCACCACCGACGTAACAGGTGTGGTAACCTTGCCGGAAGGCACTGAAATGGTGATGCCAGGCGACAACGTTTACGTTGACGTCGACTTGATCCAGCCGATCGCAATGGAAGAAGGCCTCCGCTTCGCAATTCGCGAAGGTGGCCGAACCGTGGGCGCCGGTGTTGTAGTCAAAATTATCGAATAGGCGTATCGAAACGCTCGTGGACAGGGAAGGCGAGGCGACTCAGCCTCCTTTCCCTGTCGTTTTTTACGGAGGGGTGACCCGTGGCAAGACTGTCTCGAATTAAGGACCGCGGGTTCTGGCTGGCCTGCACCGATTGCAAAAGCCGGAACTACACCAGTTATAAGAATAAGAAGAACAATCCCGAACGTTTGGTGATGAAGAAGTATTGCCCAAATTGCAAGAAACACATCGATCATCGGGAGACGGGCATTGAGGCGAAGGCAGGCAAGTAGCCTTTCGCCCTGTGACAACCCATTTTGTAAAGAGGGTCAACGAGTATGGCTGAAATTAAAGACGATGCCGTTAATACGACAGCGGAGCAGACTATTGATAAGTCGGCAGCGCCTGGCCCTAACCCCGTCGTGCGTTACCTGTATGAAATATGGTATGAGCTGAAGAAGACGAACTGGCCGACGCGAAATGAGCTGATCAAATCCGTAACCATCGTCATTATTACTATTGCTGCCGTAGCTGCATTCCTTTGGCTTGCAGACATTATTTTCGCTGAGCTAGCCAAAGTTATTGGCATTGCTCCAAAAACAGTGGGTAAATAACCCACCTGACAGGAAAAGACAACCATGGCATGGTATGTGATCCACACCTTCACCGGTCATGAAAACAAGGTCAAGACCAGTATTGAGCGACGCGCAGCTGCACAAGGCATCAGCCATAAATTGCACCGCATCCTGGTAGTGACTGAAGAAGAAATGACCGTCATCCGCGGAGGCACAAAACAGCTTCGGAAGCGCAAAGTTTATCCAGGGTACATCTTTTTAGAGATGGATCTTGACGATGAAACACGCTACCTGATCCGTAACACTCCCGGCGTGACTGGATTCGTCGGTCCGGATAAAATGCCGGTACCGTTACAACCACATGAGATCAACACGATTCTGGAGCAATTCGAAGGACCGGAGCAGCCCATCAAGGTTGCCTGGGAGATCGGCCAGACGATTCGGGTTGTTACCGGACCATTTGCAGATTTCCAGGGTACCATTGAAGAAGTTATGGTACCGAACGAACGACTACGCGTATTAATTACCCTGTTTGGTCGCGATACCCCCGTGACCCTGGGCTTTGGCGACATCGAAAAGGTGTAATGCCGCGTAACAGGGGGAGGGAGATGACCCAGGTCATCCCCGTTGGAGGATAGACAATGGCAAAGAAAATGACCGCCAAGGTCAAGCTGCAGTTGCCGGCTGGTAAAGCGACACCTGCCCCCCCGGTAGGTCCGGCGCTGGCACCACACGGCATCAACATGATGGAATTCATCAAAGCCTACAACGCACAGACGTTGCCCATGGCTGGAAGCACCATCCCGGTGGAAGTCTCGATCTTCGAAGACCGCACCTTCACTTTTATCCTGAAGACCCCGCCTGCCTCAGAGCTGTTGCTCAAAGCAGCCGGATTACCGAAGGGAAACTCAGCCCCATCCAAAGATAAACCGCTGCAGGTAACCCGCGCCCACATCCGACAGGTAGCCGAGCAGAAACTGGTGGATCTTAACGCCAACGACATCGATGCTGCAATGAAAATCATCGAAGGTCAGGCACGTAGTATGGGTTGTGTGGTAGTAGAGTAACTTCACTATCCGATGAATATACTGTGGGAGAGGCTAGCCCTCGATTAACCACGGGAGGTAACTATGGCAAAGCATGGCAAGCGCTACGATGAAGCGCTGAAGAAAGTATCCGCAGAAGTCGTCACTTCTGTCCCGCAGGCAATGGCCGCCGTTAAGGCTGCCGCCGCCGCCAAATTCAACGAGACCGTTGATGTAGCGATCCGGCTGGGTGTAGACCCGCGCCAGAGCGACCAGATGGTTCGCGGCAGCGTTGTTCTTCCCCACGGCACTGGCAAATCCCCCCGCGTGGTAGTCTTCGCTCGTGGCGAGAACGCCGAAGCAGCAACCGCTGCTGGTGCCGATGTCGTAGGTGCAGAAGAATTAGTAGCCCAGATCGATGGCGGCTGGAAAGAGTTCGATATCCTCGTAGCCACCCGTGATATGATGGGCATCGTCGGTAAGTTAGGCCGCAAGCTCGGGCCGAAAATGCCGAATCCTAAAGCCGGTACCGTGACAGATGACGTCGCCCAGACCGTGAAGGATCTGAAGGGTGGCAAGGCGAGTTTCCGTGTCGACAAGGCCGCTAACATCCACGTCGCAATCGGCAAGGCTAGCTATACCGAAGAGCAATTAACCGAGAACTTTATTGCCCTGGTCACCGCGCTGTCACGCGCAAAGCCGGCATCAGCCAAGGGGCACTACTTCAAAAAAATCAGCATCAGCTCCACCATGGGGCCGTCGGTTCGCATCGAAGCATCCGCCGCGCTCACAGCCGCAGGGCTGAAAGCGTAAAGCTTCTCCGCTGAAATATACAATGATTAACCCCGCCTGACAACAGTCAGGCGGGGTTTTTATTTTGTGCCATGGGCGTCTCGCCCATGAAAACGGGGTTTGAGTTCCTGGTTAGCCTGAAGGTCGATGATCTATTGCCTGGGGCAGTCAGGATGACTGCGCTCCCAGTGTAGTGCCTACGGCAGCCCCGACACCTTCTTCGCCGCTTCCCATTTGTCGGCGGTGATCAGTTCTGTATTTCCATTCAGATAAGCGACGGTGTGTGAACCGTTCGGCCATGCGGTTTCGTCATAGACCAGGATTATCATTGCAGGGTCACCTTCGATTGCTCCCAGACCTTTCAACGATAGTTTGGGGTTAGGCAGGAAGGGTTCGCCATTTTGATTCGCAAGATCGTAAGCTGAATACCTGTTTCTGTAGATCTTCTTCAAATCAGCGGGGCTTTCCATGATAGGAAGCGTATCATCATGTTCGCGTGCATAGGTTAGAATTGAATTTGCTATTCTACCGACTTTGTACAAATCATTCTGCTTCTCCGAGCTTACCTGAGACTTTGTGGCAATGGATATCGCGGTAGTTCCTATTGATACCGGCCAGTCGGTGGGGAAGGATATTCTGGCGCGTTCCGCTTTGCCATCCGGGTCAATGCTGTAGGTGACATACCATTTGCCCGGCTTCACCGGCGCGGAATCGTAGATATTCTGATACATTTCTGTACCCCACTCGTCATTAGCCTTCATTTTCTTCAGCAAAGATGGTAAGAAGTCGAAGTTGCCGAAGAAGACGATCTGGCATCTTTTACTTCGGTGGGTAGTTGCACGGTCTGAATGGCGGGCTTTTTGCTGATCAACTCCGGGCGCGAACCCAATAAAAACCATTCCTTGCGGGTGGTGAGACTGAGCAGGAACTTTAAATAGTTGTCGTCATACTCCGAGTTCAGCAGCTTTACCAGGCCGTTCTCCTCGACGATCTTATCATTATCATCCTCGGCGAATCCTTTGAAGGCATTGTACGCCATGGTGGCGTTGGTAGATGATTTCATTTCGCCTACCGCGGTGAAGCCGAACCCCTTGGCTTCATCCCAGATGGCATTAACTGCCATCTCACCGGTGACGCGTTTCAGGATCGAGCGCGGGTCGGCGATCTCGGTGAATTGCTCGCCTACGGCATCTTTTTCACCCGCATCGGTGAGAGATTCCAGGATACGCTTCTCCACATAGGCGACATATTTGTCCGGGTTGGAGATCAAGCCCACGGCGAAGGTGCCTTCGGATAAATGCGGTAGAGACTTGCCGGTGACCACACCGGTATCGGTGCGTAGCTGCTTCAGCCCTTCCTGCATTTTCAGCGAGGAAGAGCACGCCACCACATTGGCGGCCAGGCCATTGGCATCATTGCTCACGCTGCCCAGCAGCAAGGTTTTGTCGTAATCGGTAGCGCTGAAGCGAGTAGCAGCCTCTTCGCTATTCTTCTTGATGATTTGCAGAATGCCGTCGCTATTCATGCAGAATTGCGCCACATTCCCTATCGGCATATCCTTTGTAGCTTTGGCGAAGAGCGGGTGCTGCTCCAGTGTCGGTTTATTGTCCTTGCTGGTGTCGATAATATTCTGTAGCGGAGCCACACCCTGCGAGAAAATTACCCAACTATCAACTGTAGCCACCTGATACTTATCGTAGGTTTCGGTTTCATCCTGTCTCCAGGTATATCGTTTCACCGCCATTTCACGTATAGGCACACCTCGATATTCGGTCGTTTTCCACTCCTGTCCAGATATATTCTCCAGTTGAGCTTGCACGGTAGGAAATTTTTCTGCATATAGAGCCTGGTCACGAATCTGGATGAGTGTTAGCGACTCTGATGGTCTTTCTGGGATCATATAAAGTTGTTCGTAGTTCAACGAAGCGATAGCTACCTGTCCAGTCCAGGAGATGATGTCGTCATTTATTGACAACCCGGTGGCCAGTTTGATGTCAGTGATAAGCTCATCTATCACTTCACTTTTGCGGATCTCCGTAGAGGATTTCCACAGGTATTGCGTGTCGACAGAGATATATCCCGGAGAGTTCAGCGGTAGCATGGCGGCGAGTGATTTTTCTGCTGCATACACGCGCGTGGCAAAGGTGTTACCTGCCAGCAGTGAGAGCAAAACAAACAAGGTAGTGATACAATTCAGTCGCCACCCGCGGGTAACGCAGCTTACTACGAACATAGCATCCTCCTCCATCGAAAAACTTTGCGGGCGCATTGCCCATTGGTCTACCTAACCCCCAGCCCCTTCCCTGCGAGGGAAGGGGTGTCCAAACGAATGATCTTCATGCAAGAACGATCATTCTCCCCCTTCCCGCGCCGGGAAGGGGGCTGGGGGGTTAGGTGAAACCAAGGCTGATAAGTCTGAGCAGTTACCCTCATGGGAATAATTGCTCTATATTGGCGGGGCGCAGATGTTGCGCCCCTACATCTGTCTGGTACTACGAGGCTAGTTCAACCCGTAAAGTCACTACCTCATACGGCTTGATGTTCACGTACAGTGTTGAGCCGGCGGGGGTGATTTCGCTCTCGATGGTCTCCATCAGGTTGCAGCTCCAGGCTTTGCAGATGGGGCGGTCGAAGGATAGCTGTATCGGCTGACGTGAGTTGTGTTGTTCGGCGATGCGCACGATGAGGTGCTGGCCATCTTCCGCGCATTTCACCGCCTCCAGCGTCACATGGTCGCTGTCGCAGGTAATCCACGATTTTGCTCCCACCGGTGCCGCCGCTGCTGTTATGTAGCAGGGGTAGTTCAGGTTCAGCGCAGCCTGGATAGTGCCCGCCTCGCGCCAGTTGCCGTTGTGCGGGTAGAGGCAATAGGTGAAGAAGTGTGTCTCTTCGTCCGAATTCGGATCCGGGAAGATCGGGCCTTTCAGCAGTGTCAGACGCATCACGTTATCGTAGGCCTCATGCCCATATTTGCAATCATTCAGCAGCGAAACGCCGTAGCTACCTTCGGACATATCCATCCACTGATGCGCGGGCACCTCGAAGCGCGCTTCGTCGGTACTGGTATTGCGGTGCGTCGGGCGTGTCATGTTGCCATAGGCGATGTCGTAGGTGGCCTCGTGGCAGTTGATCTCCACCGGGAAGGCGACTTTGAGCAGCGTCTGGCGCTCCACCCAGTCGATCTTCGTCTCGAACTTCAGGCAGCGCATCCCAACTTCCAGGCTGATGCGCTGGGTGATGGTGGAACGGCGGCATGGGCGCTGTAGCAGTAACGATGCACGCAGCGGGCCACTTTCGTCGATAGTCAGTGTGCCCGGCGTGGTGAGGGTGTATTCGTGCTCCTTGTATGAAGCCACGATATCCCAGGCGTCGTATTTGCCCGGGGTGTCCTGGTACATCTGGAAGTGGTTGCCCACTTGCCCTTCGGCGATGACCTCGCGGTTCGCTTCCTTATCCCACAGCGAGATAACCTCACCGTTCGTGTTGAAGGTCGCGCGCAGGTATTCGTTCTCCAGCCAGTCTGCCCCGACTGATACATCGGAAACAAATGTGGTAGTATCCACCTCATCCACCAGTGTGATGCTGTTGCAGCCCACCGCCGGAACGCTGGTGTTCTCGGTGAGGATGAAGTCGTCTCCCTCCAGGCTAGTGATCGCCTGCGTGGTCAGCGGGGTACCGTCGGCGAGGGCGGGCGCTTTGCCCGCCAGCAGTGCGGCAGGGATAGCCAGGTTATCATTGCGCTCATGCAGGAATTCATTGAAGACCACCAGCGCTTGCGGGTCTGCCGCCACCGGAGCGATGATCTTATCCGCTGCTGCGGTGCGAATATCATAGAGCTGGGCGAATATCTCACGGTAGGCGCGCTGCAGATCGAGGTATACCGGCGGGATGTGCGTGCCGGGCAACGAGTCGTGGAACTGGTTAGTGAGGAACTCCTGCCAGATCGCTGTCAGCGGTGCGGCGGGGTAGGGGGTTCCGTCCAGCCAGGCCAGTGTGGTGAACATCTCCACCTCACGCAGCAGGAATTCGCCCCGGCGGTTGAGCCGTTTCAGTCGTCCCCGGCTGGTGTAGGTGCCGCGGTGCGCTTCCAGATACAGCTCATCATTCACCACCGGCATGTCGTTCTCCAGCGCTTTCTCTTTGATGCTGGTGAAGGCATCTTGCGCGGTGGCAAAGACTGTGGGGACCATGCCGGGTACATTAGCATAGCGGCGTCCACACTCCAGCATCTCGGTATCGCAACCGCCGCCACCATCTCCCCATCCGTAGGCATAGAGGCTTTCGCCGACAGTGCCCCGGTCAGAGAAGGCGTCCCACTGTGACATCATCTGGTCCGGGTCAACGGTGCCGATAAAGTGCCCGGGAGGCACTACGCAGAGCACGCGTGAGCCATCGGGGCTTTCCCACCAGAAGGTATTCTTCGTCCATTTGTTGGTGTCATTCCAGACGACCATTTTATTAGTCAGGAAATAATCAACACCGCTGCGCTTGAGAATCTGCGGCAACGCCCAGCTGACGCCGAAAACGTCGGGCTGCCAGCAGATGTGGCTGGTGTAGCCGAACTCCCGCTGCCAGAACTGCTGCCCCTGCATCACCTGGCGCACGAAGGACTCGCCGGAGATCAGGTTGCAGTCCGGCTCTACCCAGAATGCCCCCAGTGGCTCCCAGCGTCCTTCCGCCACGCGCTGCTTCACCTGCTCAAAGAGGGCGGGGTAATGCTCTTTCATGTCGGCGTAGATCTTCGCCTGGCTCTGCGAGAATTTGAACTCCGGGAACTGCTCCATCAGGCGTAGCATGGTGGAGTGGGTGCGGCCCACTTTGCGCACAAACTCGGCATAAGTCCACATGAAGACCACATCCAGGTGCGAGTGGCCTACCATATGCATCAGGCCTTCATTGTGGAACATCTGCGATTCATAGAATAGTTCTTTCAGTCGCCCCTGCGCCTGCAGCAGTTTACTCTTAAATTCCGCCGTATCATCTTCGTCGATGGGCACGTCTTTAAGTGGCTCCCAGACGGCCTTTTCCAGGAAGGAGCGGAAAACCGGATCCAGACCAACCAGCTCAAACATCTTCACAGCGGCGCGGAAATCCCAGTACGCAATGTGGATTTCAGGGTCGACGATAGCTATCTCGGAGACATCGATAGTATGGATATTGGGTTCACCTCCGTGCCAGTAAACGTAGGATTCGATGAGGACATCGAATTTCTCTCCAGCCTTCGCCTTCTGGGTGAGCATCATTTCGTTACGGAAGATATCCAGCCCGGCGTGGGGCACTCCATTTACAGTTACCAGTGAATCACCGCCGAGGTACATGCGCAGCATCACTGGTTTCCCGTCCATCTCCTCGGGAATTACAATAGTACGGCGAAAATAGGCGCTGACATCCGGCCCGCCCCAGCTATCGCCGACATTTATCTTTCGCCAATCGGCATCCGTATATTCGATATTATCGGGTGTGTAGTAGGTGAATTGGCGAAACTCCCACTCTTTCTGTTCTACACTAATTGGGCGCAAATGTTTTTCTATTGCAGAAAGACGCATTTCGATGCGCTCTTCCAGGCGAAAAACACGCCTTTCCTTACTACGGACGCCCAGGCGCCAACGGCGCAAAGCAGCATTCATCTTCTCATCGGAACTCATTGTATAACCCTCCCAGGTAAATAAGGCTGAATTAGCCCTATTATTCGTTAATAGTGCAGCAATATCCTGCAGGTTAGCAACAGGATATGGGTAATATCAGTAAATCACAACGGAAACTTCTGTACAAGTAAGTGTGTCAGAGTATAATATGTAGCAATCATGCTGATGAGCATTTAATAATTCGTAAAGATGAGAGGTGTAGAATGCGTTTTCTAGTAATTTGCGGTATATTCGCCGCGCTGATTATGTCGGCGATTCCTTCGTTGGCAAAAACTGACCCGCGCCCCGTGGTGGTAGTGCTGGGTGAATTTAGCTCCACTGGCTTCGGTGCCGTCCCGGCATGGCAAGTGTTGATGGGGAAAGAGCACCCGGAGTGGAATATCCAGTCCACCATCGTGGGGGATAAAAAGATAGGGGATACCTTGAAAGCCGCTGATGTTGATGCCATCATCAACAGCTACGACCATATCGATGCATTCATTATCTTCCTTGGCACCACCGAGGCTTTGACCGCCGCCTATGATAAGAATGATGCCGCCGCAGTGGGCAAGGAGATGAAGGCGATCCTCGCTACGGTGAAGGCGAACGCGAAGACCACGAAGGCAAGTCTCTGCCTGATCACCCCGGTGCCCATCATTGATTCACGTCTGGACAAATGGCAGAAGCCCAACTATAACAAGGGTGAAGAGAAGTCCGATGCTATCTCTGTTGCGTTGATGGCAGCAGCGCAGGATGCCGGCGTCCCGGTGATAGATGCACATAAAATGATCAAAGATGAAAAAGGCGGCGATGGCGTGCCGGGATTACTCCTGGGTAGCCTGGGATTCCGCGTGCGTGACTGGGGCAACCCGCTGCTGATGAAGAAACTGATGCCGGAGATCGTCAAAACTGTTGACCCACAGTCCGCTGACCCAGTAGCATTCGCTGCCTGGAAAGCAGAACAACAAGCGATTATCGACTTCGACAAGATCATGGCGAACACCAGCGAAGGCATTCCCAATATCGGCAACGAGTTACCGATCACCACCGATGGGAAGGTAGAACTCGTAAAGATACCAGCAGAATTACTCATCGGCAGTACCTTTGACTTCATGTATAAAGCGGTGGGCGAGAAAACCTACGCGGTTATTTCTCCCGTGAGCGATGTGAAACAGACGCGCCCGATCTTTACGGTGAAATATGAGAAAGTGACGAAGGATGACAAGGGTGTCGAGAGTAAGACTATCGAGACAATGGCGATTGAACCCGATCCTGCCGACTGGCGTGTGATTGATGAAGCGCAGCCGACTATGGTGACCGATATTTCCCGTTTCCATGTGAATATCATGAAAGAGCGTTTCGTGATGGTGGTGGGCAACGAGCCAGGCAAACAGCTCTGGGGGCTGGAGCGTTACTCGTTGGATGCTTTGAACGGACAGAAGATCATCAGCGCAGAGTTACGCTTCAATTATCTGGGTAGTGCAGAAGAGAAGATAAATGGGAAATATGTCGGAACAGGCTACACCTGGGGCAAAGCGCAACTCTTCCCGATACTGGGCGCAGACAAAAAATGGGTGAATAGCAGTGCAACCTGGAAAACGCGCGATGGTGTCATCGGCTGGTCCGGCGGCAAAGTGGACACTGCGGCTCGTAAAACGAAGCTGACGGAGTTCCTGGCCACAAATCCGCCAGCATCCGTCGCCGACAGCGCCAAAGCGGAACTGGCGAAATTGTAATTTCCTGAAAGATAGCAGGTCATAAAACCGGCGGAGCAGCAGCTTCGCCGGTTTTTTTGTCGATAGCCCGTTGATTCAACAGGAATTGCATGGCTGCGCGGTGAAGGTGATATATAGCACTATTAGATTGGAAGAGCGCAGTGAGTTTTACATCCCATCCCCCGGTCATAGGTATTTTTGATTCCGGCGTCGGCGGTCTCACCGTG
>JBBQQW010000010.1:0-26251 GCA_038215455.1 Armatimonadota bacterium | reverse complement strand
TTGTCGCTAAAAACGATACTCCTGGTGCCCCAGCTTCAGCTACAGCTACGGCCACCGGCAAATGCCGGTGGCCGTAGCTGATTGCTGTTCTCCACATCCGGTTATTTGGTGTCGATTTTCGGGAAGGTTATCATTATCGTTCGGGTTCCGCGTTTGATACGCAGCAGCTGACCTTTGCTGGTGGGGGTGTTGCGCTTCGACAATTCCGCCCAGAAGTCATCTACGTTGCGGATATCAACTCGGTCAGTGGTGCCGATGCTCATGATGATGTCACCTTCGCGCAGGCCAGCATCATCCGCAGCCGTACCCGCTGCGACATCAGTTACCACCACACCATACTTCACACCGGTGGCACCCAGGCGAGTTATCAGCTCTGGTGAGAGCGTTACCACCGCAAGCCCGGTATTCTTTGCGGAGAGGTCATTCTTCGCTGCTACCGGGATGGCCCCCACAGTAATCGTCAGCTTTTCGACTTTCTTCTTCCGCATAACCTGGATAGTTACTAACGAGCCAGGTTTGGTGCGCTCGATAAGGCGGACGAACTGGTTCACGTCTTTGACTGCAGTCCCGTTATAGTCGGTGATGACATCTTCGGCCAGGACACCACCTTTTTCCGCGGGCATACCAGGGATCACTTCCTCCACAAAGGCACCGCCGGTGGGCACACCGTATTGCTCGCGCATGACATCAGAAAGTGGGCCGACGCTGACGCCCAGGCGACCACGTTCTACCGGTTTGCCGGTGGTGAGGGTAGCGATGATCTCTTTGGTGTATTCGTTGATGGGGATAGCGAAGCCGATGCCTACGCTACCGGCAGAGTCGCCGGGGCTGTAGATCATGAAGTTAATGCCGATCACTTCGCTTCGGATGTTCACCAGTGGGCCACCGCTGTTGCCCGGGTTGATAGAGGCGTCTGTCTGCAGCAAGTCGTTATAAGAGAAAGAACCATCGTCCTGCGGCAGGTTGCGCCCGGTGGCACTGATTACCCCGACGGTCATTGTTGATGCCAGGCGGAAGGGGTTACCGAAGGCGATAGACCAGTCGCCCACCTGCACATCAATAGCATCGCCCAGTACGGCTACGGGATATTTGCCTGGACGGGTGATGCGCACAATGGCCAGGTCGGTGCGAGAGTCCAATTGCACGACTTCAGCGGGCAGGTCATCTTCGCCGCCGTTCAATTTCACCGTAACTTTGGTAGCATCTTTTACCACGTGCACGTTGGTGAGAACGATGCCATCTTCGCGGATGATAACGCCCGATCCGCTGGCATTCTGCACCTGTGGGGCACCACTTAGGATACTAGTTGCTGTTGGTGCTACTTCCATGCGTGAAGCGATGGAAACTACCGCAGGTGCGATCTTATTATGGACGGAGCGGAAGCCCACCTGCGTAGCTTCCAGCGTGGAGATGGCCACTTCTGGTGTTATCTCCGCGGCGAAAAGACGTGGGGAGAATAGCCCCAAAAACAAGACGAAAAGCGTCAGCGATAAACGGAGCCGACGCACAGATAGTGATACTGATTCCATTGTATTCCTCCTAAAATTGGTTATTGTATGCTTACCACGAGTCTGCTATTTCTCGCAGCCACTACCTACTTTGACATTCGAGATTTCATTCAGTTGCGCACGGTCTATACAAATTACGAGTGCCGTTGCTTCTGCAAGCAATGTACCATCTGCCAGCGTGGCTTTGGCCGCCATCTCGTAGGCTTTGCCACTTCTGCGGACAGCAGTGACCCACCCGCGAAAGGTTATCGGCATATTCACTGGTGCCGGGTTGCGGTAGCGTATTTCCATCTTCGCTGTCGCTGCCGGGCCGGCCAGCACCCAGGCGTAGCGTGCCATCACTTCATCCAGCACCGTAGCCATGATACCGCCGTGGAGCACCCCCTGATATCCCTGATAGATAGTTGGGGGAGTAAAGACTGTCTCATAATGATCTCCTTCCTGCTGGAAGGAGAGATGCAGGCCGTGCTGGTTCGCTGGCCCGCAGACAAAGCAACCGTTATCCGGTAAAAAAGACATGGGAGTACTATTCCTTAAGTTCTGACAATTGTCAATCTATGTTTGCCGGTGACGCGCCAAACGATGTTTGTGAATTCCTCGATAAGTGCGGCAAAATCAGCGTGGAGTTTATAAAGTCCTCATCCAGCAGGTGGAGTACTTTATCCTGCAAAACAATCACCAATTCTTCGTCAAATAGTATCCCGGATGATTCCGTGATGATATCCATAGCGGCCTCACGCGTGAGCCTGCTGCGGTAGGATCGGTCAGAGGTGAGGGCATCAAAGACATCAGATATGAAGAGAATGCGGGAAAGGAAGGGGATGGAATCTCCCTTCAGCCCATCTGGATATCCGGTGCCATCATAGCTCTCATGGTGCGAGCGCACTACTTTGGCGACGTAATTCAAATCCACAATTTGCCCGACGATCTCCGCTCCGATGATGGGATGCTGTTTCATGATACCCCATTCATGCTCATTCAGATGGTCGGGTTTGAGGAGGATACTCTCCGGGATACCGATTTTGCCGACGTCATGCATCATCCCCGCCAGGCGCAGCACGAAGACGTCGGTGGCATTCAGCTCCAATGCCTGGGCGAACTTCTCGGCGATATAGGCGACCTTCTGCGAATGACCAGCGGTGTAGGGGTCTTTGGCCTCAATAGCTGCAGTCAGTGCCTGCACGGTCTGGAAAAGCAGGTGTTCGGTCTGCTGTTTCTGCAGCTTCTGCTCCAGCCGGATACGCTCCAGATTACGCTCCACGATGAAAGGTAGCTCTCGTACACTGAAGGGCTTGATAATAAAATCCTGTGCCCCCAGCCGGATGGCATGTTGCGTGATATCAATTGTGGCATGGCCGGTGAGGACAATAACCGGAAGTGTGGGAAAACGACGGCGTACTACCTCCATGAGTGTAAAACCGTTGGTACCGGGCATCACCAAATCGCAAAAGAGCATATCATACTGATTAATTTCCAATTTTTCTAATGCTTCATCTACGGTTGCGACACCGTCGGCGAGATACCCCGCCCAACCCAACGCCTCGGTCAGCGGTTCTCGCACCACTTCCTCGTCGTCAACAACCAATATTCTAATATAACCGTGATCAGCAGTTGTCATAATTCTCCTATCAGATGGTTGTCGTATTCCTTTTTATTCTTATTTGTCTGGCGCAGAAGCGCGTACTAAATCTAACATATCTTCATTGGCGGCATAAATACGTCGCGCAGGGCGCACCACTTGCGATAGATTATCGGATATCTGTTTGATCCGTTCGCTACATTCAGTCATGCGTGCCAGTTTCCTGACGATAGCCGGGTCGGCATCCTTCATCTCTTCGGTGAGTAGCTGGAGTGTCGCCATTAATCCAAAGAGTGGGTTGTTCAGTTCATGGTTTACCGTAGCGATGGTCTGGAATATCCCCACCAGTTCCGCAGAGCGCAATTGTTCCTGTTGTATACCGAGCGCCAGCGACATGTCCATTATCACGGTAAACAAGATTGTCCTGTCTGACGCAGTAACTAATGGCGTCTGGTACTGGGCTACGAGTATGGTCTCTTCACTCGGTAATACCATACGCCGCATGGTAGCGAATTGGGAGAGCTTCAGTTTTTCATTGGTTTCAACTAAATATTCGTCCAGATTATGACCGCGAAATTCCGGCAATGATCGGCGGAGAAGTGTCTCCATTCCCGGGTTTGCATCAATAATTTCCTGCTTCTCGTCACAAATAATGATTGGCCACGGCATCTGGGTAATCAGATACTGTATAAACGTTTCAGGAGTATTAGCCGGTGTTGTATTGTTGTTCATTTGTCACCCAGTATCCAAAGTCCGTAAAATATCAACAAGCAGAAAGATCGGTTACAATCTTAACAGGCTATTCCATATTATACCAGTAGATTGAGATAATCTTATAGTTTTACGGTGTATTTGATGATTAATTGTTGGATACCCATGATGTGTGACTATAATAATGGCAGATATTCGTTAATTTCGAAATCGGTGACGTAGGTGCGATAGCGTTCCCACTCCAGCCGTTTGTTGGCGATAAACTCATTGTGGACATGCTCGCCCAGGCACTCGCGCACCAGCTCGGAACCTTCGCAGAGATCAACAGCATCCTTTAAGCTGCCCGGCAGTGCCTGGATACCCAGGTCATTACGTTCTTTCTGTGTGAGTGAGAACAGGTCGTAGTCATGGGGTAGGGGGCAGATGAGTTTCTCCTCGATCCCGCGCAGACCGGCGGCCAGCATCACGGAGAAGGCCAGATACGGGTTGCATGCGGGGTCCGGGCTACGCAGCTCGATACGGGTAGCGCTCTCTTTGCCGGGTTTCACCATGGGGATGCGCACCAGGTTGGAGCGGTTGCGTTGTGCCCAGGAGACATACACCGGAGCCTCGAAGCCGGGAATCAAGCGCTTGTAGGAATTCACCCATTGGTTAGTGACAGCGGTGAACTCTGGCACGTACTTCAGGATACCGGCGATATATTGCCGTCCGATCTCGCTCAAGTAGAATTCATCGTTGGCGTCGTGGAAGGCGTTTTTCTCCCCCTGGAAGAGAGATTGATGCACGTGCATCCCCGAGCCATTATGCTGCTGCATCGGCTTGGGCATGAAGGTGGCGTAGAAACCGTGGGTGTAGGCGATCTCCTTGACGGTTAGGCGGTAGGTCATCATGGTATCCGCCATGGTCAGCGCGTCGGTATAGCGCAGGTCGATCTCATGCTGGCTGGGAGCCGTTTCATGATGGCTGAATTGCACGCTGATGCCCAGTTGCTCCAGCGCCAGCACCGTCTCGCGGCGCAGATCCATCGCTTCGTCGCGCGGGATCAGATCGAAATAGCCGCCCTGATCGAGCGGGATCGGCTCCTCGGCACTGCGGAAATAGAAATATTCCGCCTCCGGGCCGACATACATGGTGAAGCCCATCTCCGCAGCCTTTTTCAGGTTGCGCTTCAGCACATTGCGTGGGTCGCCTACATAGGGGGCACCATCCGGGGTGGTGATGTCGCAGAACATGCGCGCCACGGAATTCTCCGAGGGGCGCCAGGGCAGGATGGCGAAGGTGCTCGGGTCAGGCACGGCCAGCATGTCGCTCTCGTCTATGCGCGTGAAGCCTTTGATCGAGGAGCCGTCAAAGCCGACGCCTTCCTCCAGTGCGCAGTCAAGCTCCTCCACCGGGATGCTGAAGCTCTTCAGGAATCCGAGGATATCGGTAAACCACAGCTTGACGAACTTGACGTCACGATCTTCAATCTGTTTCGAGACCCATTCTTTCATGCTTCCCATAGCGTTACCTCCAGCGGGCATTGTAGACCACCTTAATTATCATCTGCGATTGTTACCGACGTATTAACGCCATTATATCAGCAATGGCTGGCAATAACCTAATCCAAAATTCCTACGGGTAAATCCCGCTCCATATCGGCAGGCCGAGTGACGCTGGAAGCCATATTCACATGCATTCCGGTATACGAGGCTTCATGGATTGCATGCATGATATCGAGCACGTGGTAGGCCATCTCGCCGTTCGCACGGTGGTCGCGCCCGGTGATTATCGCTGTGGCCATATCCGCTACCCCCAGGCCGCGTTCATTATCGGTGTAGTTGTAGATGAGCGGGATATCGGAGAATTCGCGTTCGCCACGCCGGCGGATACGTGGGACGCCACCGAAGAAGTTGGGGTCAGGGATACTCAATGTCCCTTCGGTGCCATAGATTTCCATACAGGGTAGGTTGCCCCCGCCGGGTGCGTCGAAGCTCATGATGATGGTGCCGACACCACCAGCAGCGAAATCCAGCACACCGGCGATATGCGTGGGCGTCTTCACCGGGATGTGCGTGCCGAAGTTATTCTGCGCGGTGGCGATACGCTCCGGGCTGCTGATCTGTGCCGAACCAGTGACACGGCGTACCGATCCCAAGAAGGAGACCATGGAGGTGAGATAATATGGCCCCATATCGAACATCGGGCCACCGCCTACTTCGTAGAAGAAGCCGGGATTCGGATGCCAACGCTCCGGCCCGCCCCCGAGCATGAAGCCGGTGACAGCGATCGGGGTGCCGATCCAGCCGTCGGCGATAACCTTACGGCAGGTCTGGTGCGCCCCGCCCAGCACGGTATCTGGTGCCCCGCCCACGCGTACGCCTTTGGCGGCAGCGGCGGCCAGTATCTGCTGTGCATCTTCCCGCGCGATAGCCAGTGGCTTCTCGTTGTACACATGCTTGCCCGCGGCGATAGCGCGCAGGGCGATCTCGGCGTGTACCATGGGGATAGTCAGGTTCAGCACGATATCTATGCTGGGATCAGCGAGCAACTCATCCACCGTCATGGCGGTGATGCCGAACTCCTCGGCCTTCGCCGTTGCCTTCGCCATATCAAGGTCTGCGCACGCCTGTACGCGCAATACCGAGAAAGTGGGCATGTTCTTAAAATAGGTGCCGCAGATGTTTCCGCAGCCGATAACGCCAACTGATAATTGTTTCATGTTCAAAAATACCTGTCCAATGAATGATGGTTGATTATATCATTATTGGCGGGTGTTGTTGAAGCTAACCCCCATCTTTTCTCATTTAAAAACAGGAGCAGATGGGGGCTATGTGCAATCAGGTATCTACCAGGAACCTACTCGTCCAGTAACCCCTGCAGCAGGCCGGTGGGCAGCGGGGCGGGGCGCTCGATACCGCTGGTGAGGTGGATATGTTTTTCCTCGCTGCTGGCATCGTGGATAGCGTGCATGATATCCAGCACGTGGTAGCCCAGCTCGCCACTGACGCGGTGCGGGCGACCGCTCTGGATGCCGTAGGCCATGTCGGCCACGCCGATGCCACGGAAGTTCTCGGAGTAGCCGTGGGAGAGGGGCATCTCTGACCATTCACTAGCGCCAGCACGGCGGATCTTCACCGGGCCACCGAAGCAGTTGGGGTCGGGTACGCTCATGCTGCCGTGGGTACCATAGATTTCGATGCGCGGTAACTCTGCCGCCCAGACATCGAAACTGGTGATGATATTGCCGATAGCGCCGTTGGCGAAGTCGAGCACGCCTACCACATGCGTGGGGACATCCACGGCGATTTTCGTGCCATTCTTTGCTTCACTGGTGATGGTACGTTCGGCGAAGCTGGCCCGAGTGGAGCCGGTCACACGCTTCACTGATCCCATCAGCATCACCAATGCGGTGAGGTAATATGGCCCCATGTCGAACATCGGCCCGCCGCCGACTTTGTAGTAGAACTCGGGGTCGGGATGCCAGCCCTCGTGGCCGTGGCAGGTCATGAAGGCGGTAGCGGCGACCGGCTCGCCGATCCAGCCGTCATCTATGAGTTTGCGGCAAGTCTGGATGCCACCGCCCAGCACGGTGTCGGGAGCACAACTTACACGCACGCCCTTGGCCTTCGCCGCGGCGAGGATCTTCTGGCCGTCTTCGCGGGTAATCGCCAGCGGTTTCTCGTTGTACACGCTCTTACCGGCGGCAATTGCCTGCAATGCTACCTCGGCATGAGCGCGCGGGATCGTCAGGTTGACGATGATTTTGATCTCGGGATCAGCGAGGATCTCTTCTACCGAACAGGCGCGTCCGACGTCGTGCTTCTCCGCCTGCTCCTGTGCCCGGCTCATCTCCAGGTCAGCACACGCGGCCAGCTCCAACAGCTGAAAGCGCGGAATATTCTGCATATAGATCGAGCTGATATTGCCACAGCCGATAACACCGACTTTAATCTTTTCCATGGTTACTCCTCTATTTACCCTTCGTTAGACCTAACCCCCGGCCCCCTTCCCGGCGCGGGAAGGGGGTGTCCAACCGAATAATTACACTTTCCAGTACCAAAATTTTACATTAGGCACCCCTTCCCTCGCAGGGAAGGGGATGGGGGTTAGGTACTCCTCTATTTACTCGCCCAGAGCATACCGCGCTCGACGATGGTTTTAGCTTCGGGTACGGTGAAATCTGCCGCTACGTGGCCCAGCGAGGTGTAGAAAACACGCCCGGCACCCCAGCTACGTTTCCACACCACCGGCACCACCGCACCCGCGATCCATTCGTAGTTCTCCTGGCTGCTGAAGGTGGTGGTGGCCAGCACTTCATTGGAGGGGTCAGTATGCATGTAGTATTGCTCGGATTTCATGTCGAAATTTGTCAGCCCAGCGGTGATCGGGTCGTCATGATTGGTGATATTCACGCGGTAGTCGATAACTCCGCCCGGGTGCGCCACCCACTGGCCACCCACCATGAACTGATACTCGGTATTATTGCGGAAGGAATCGCCCATACCGCCGTGCCAGCCGGCCACGCCTACACCGCCCCGGATGGTGTCCAGCAACGCCTTCCCCTGTTCGCCGGTTATCTCTCCCATCGTCCACACCGGGACAATGAGCGAAAGCGCGGCCATGTAGTCCGCTTCCAGATAAACGTCGAGGGTGTCGGAGATGCGTACATCATACCCCTGCGCGGTGAGGAAAGGTGCGAAAATATCCACACACTGTTTTGGCTCGTGGCCGTCCCACCCGCCCCAGACCATCAATGCTGATTTCATGTTGAAATGTGCTCCTAACAGGTTATACCGGGGCAAAGTATAGCACTATGACGGGAGTGTGAGAAGGGGGAGCGGTGAAGTTATTGCGTCGCGGGGAGATACTCATCGAGAGTAATTACCATGTGCTGCGTCCCAATCAGCTTGCGCGCCAGCGCCATATCTGCGGTCAACAGCGGCACACTCTTCTGCTCCGCCAGCGCCACATAAGCAGCGTCGTAGGCGGAGATATTCAACTCGCAGGCTAGCTGTACTGCGCGTATGCTCAATTTCTTTAGTGGCGTGGTTACAATTTTCAGCCTCAATAAATCATCCATGTTTGCTGTAGCAGTATCCGCTTGAAAATCACCGTGCTGAACCTTCTTCCATAGAATATTGGCACATTCGAGGAAGAATAGATCAGGCACAAAAATGATAGAGTCTTTTTTTCTCCACAAATCATGTAATAAATGAAAGATGATTCGCGTCTCAAACTCCGGCACAACAAATTTGATTAGAACGCAAGCATCATAAACACAACGTGATGGTAGCTCTGTTCTCATCGGTCGCGATCCTCGCGTAGCATTTCAGTCGTTGTCTTGCCATCAATAGAGGGCTTGAACAAATCATAGCGCGACTCAATCCTTGCTACTGCTGCCCAATGCTCCCTATCAATCCGTTTCTTCTCCAATTCATCTTCCACTAGTTTGATTACTTCAGTACTGACAGACTTTTTTTCTTCCTTCGCCATAGTTTTCAACGCCTGATAAGTCTCATCAGGAAAGTCTCGTACATATAATGTCGCCATAGTAGATTCTCCTTCTTTCGTATGTTTGTGCCTGCGAAAATGAAAGTGGCACTGGAACAGTAATCCCGGTTTTATCGGTCCCGATCCTCGCGAAGCAGATCTGTCGTTGTTTTGCCATCAATTGAAGGCTTAAACAGATAGTCGCTCTCTCTAATACGTGCTAATGATGCCAGACGCTCCCTTTTGATCCGTTTCTTCTCCAGTTCAGCTTCTACGATTTTGATAACTTCAGTGCCGACCGACTTTTTTTCTTCCTTCGCCATCGTTTTCAGAGCCTGATACGTCTCATCAGGAAAGTCTCGTACATATAATGTCGCCATAGTATCGCCTCCGCCAGTAGAGTATACCCATAATAATAGCAGTTATGCAAGCAATAGTGTGTACTATTGCTTGCATAATTATGAGATTGGGGGATATTTCGAAATAGTTCAGAATTGTCAGTAAAATGCACGCGGATTAGCTCCACGTCCTGTACCATGGGCGTCCCGCCCATGAGAACGGGCATACGGTGAATGTGGCCGCAAAAAAACCACCGCGAAGCGGTGACGGAACATAGCCCGGGGTGGAGCGCAGCGGAACCCCGGGTAATGTGTCCTCCTAAAAATTCGCAGCCCCGGATGGGGCGACGGCTTAGCCGTCGCCCCATCCGGGGCTGCGTTGTGTATTGTCACCTAAAACCGGGGGTTCCGCTACGCTCCACCCCCGGCTAACAGCTTAAACCCCTTCGGGGTAATGGGGTTTACGAACGTTTCTCTATTTGCCCGCTCTCATGGGCGAGACGCCCATGTTACGATTATTTCCGCGCCAACGCCCATACCTCTTCGGCCTTTGTTACCAGCTCATCGATCATCTGCAGGCCGTCGTCCCAGAAGGCAGGGTCGTTGATGTCGATACCCGCCTTTGCCATAATGTCTGCCGGGCGTGCGCTGCCGCCGGCGCGAAGGATCTCCTGATAGTGGGGGACGAAGGAGGCACCTTCTTTTTTATAGCGTGCGTAAAGCGCCATCACCATCAGTTGGCCGAAGGCGTAGGCGTAGACGTAGAAGGGAGTGTGGATGAAGTGCGGGATATACATCCAGTAGCAGGCGTGTCCCTCGCCTAACTCCACCGAGTCACCGAACATCTCCTGCAGATTCGTCTGCCAGATTTCATTTACCTGTGCGGGGGTCAATTCTCCCTGTGCACGGCGGGCGGTGTGTACCCCTTGCTCGAAGCGGTACATGGCGGTCTGGCGGAAGACGGTGGCGAAGACGTCCTCGATTTTGCCGGTGAGCAATGCCAGTTCCGCCATCGGCTCATGCTCCTCTGCCAGCAGTTCGTTGAAGGTGAGCATCTCGCCGAAGACGCTGGCCGTCTCCGCTGCTGCCAGCGATGGGTAATACTGCAGGAACTTCTGCCCGCCCGCGTAGAGGTCGTGGATGCCGTGGCCCAGCTCATGCGCCAGCGTCATCACGTCACGCTTCTTGCCGAGGAAGTTCATCAGCACGTAGGGGTGCCAGTCCGGTGCCAACCCGGCGCAAAAGGCCCCGCTGCGCTTGCCCGGGCGCGGTTCGGCATCCACCCAGTTTTCGTTGATGAAGCGATCCACCATCTCGCCCATTTCCGGTGCGAAGGCGGTGTAGGAATCGCGCACAATCTTCACGGACTCGTCCCAGCTGATAGCGGCGGTATCGCTGAGGATGGGGGCATAACGGTCATAGTGGTAGAGCTTGTCCAGCCCCATGATCTCACGCTTCAGGTTATAGTAGCGGGCGACGGTGCCGTAGTGCGCCACCACCGAGTTGATCATCGTGTGCACCGTGGTGGTATCCACCTCGTCGGAGAGGTGCCGCGCGGCCTCCGCGTGATCGTAGCAGGTCAAGCGGTCGTTCACGGATTTATCATAGACCATCACGTTGGTGATATAGGTGAAGAACTTCTCATTTTTACTCAGTGCTGCAGTGATACCTTCGGCGGCGGCTTTGCGCACCGCGCGGTCGGGGTCATAGGATTTATTGAGGATCTCCGACTCCGATAACTCAATAGTCTCGCCGTTCAGTGTCATGGTGAAGGTCATGGCGGCGATAGATTCATCGAAAAGGCGCGAGAACGCCTGCCCGCTGGTGACGGATTTCTCCATCAGGATGCGCTCTTCCGGCTCGCTCAGGCGGTGCGGGCGTGCGGCGCGCTCATGTTCCAGGTAATGCCGGTATGCAGCGACATCGGCATCAGCGAGGAGTTCGGCGAATTTCTCGTCGGATATCTCCACCAGTTCCAGCTCGAAGAAAAGCAGCAGTTGCGCCACCGCCACGCTGCGCTCCTGCATGCGCTGCATCAGTGCACCGTGGGCTGGGTTGGCAGTATCACCAGAGAAGAGCAGCTCGGAATACGCCGCCGGGAAGGTCATGGCCCGGTGAATTCCCTCATATTCTTTTAATGCCACTGCGAATTCTGCCGGACTGAGTTGCCCGACACGGTGGGCATAATTAGTGGAAAACGCAGTAGCGCGCACGTCCAGTGCCGCCAGTGCGCTATCAATCTTCGGGTCATCCGCGCCAGCGAATAGATCCGTCAAATCCCAGGTGACTGGTGTTGTACTCATAGTGAACCGCCTTTGTAGATTATTCTTTCGAGATATCGAGTCCAAGTGTTTTTTCTTTCTTCTTCACTTGCTCGGCTTTTTTAAAGGTGACTATACCGCGTGATGTGGGCATGTCGATGCTTCTGTCATCCAGCAATTCAGCGATAGATAGCAGTTGTAGCCTTGGGTGTTTCGTCCCCCAACCTGATTCGTAGAAGCCTGCACTGGCGGCCTCTGAACGCATCGGTTTGGTCGGTTCCTCCATGGTGATCAGCACCCCCATTTCTGCCCCTTCACGGTCGAGGACACCACGCAAGTCGCGCAGATGGGTGACGTTAGTATGTCCGGCTTTTACCGAGAAAACAATCTGTTTGGTCTTTATGCTAACAAGGTCATCATGGAAGTATAAACGACCATCGATCCCCTTATCAGCCCCTTTTTTCTGCTCAACTGGGCGTGCACCGACCAGGCCAAGTGCCCACCATTGGAATTGATATGGATCGCTGGCAGCCAGAGTTTTGGCGTCAGTAAGTGAAACAGGTTCGCCGAGTATTTGGAATGGTAGATCCTTCATATGAAGATTTGGCCAGAATGCATCCTTTAGCCGATTTTTCATCAGTGTCACAGCCAGATGTGTAATATCAATCCCGATCCATTGTCGTTCCAGCTTCTGCGCTGCTGCCACTGCCGTGCCACATCCGCAGAACGGGTCAAGCACTACTTCACCGGGATTTGATGACGCACTGATTATTCGCTCCAGCAATGCTTGTGGTTTTTGCGTGGGGTAACCAAGGCGCTCGGAAGCCCTGGAGTTAATTGAGGATAAGTCAGTCCAAATATCCTGCGCAGGCATACCTAGCATCTCATCCAAATACCGGACATACTCGGCAGTGCCGTTTTTTGTGTAACGGACTCGACCCTCATCTACCCACTCTTGCATTTTCTCTTGCGGGCATCTCCAGACTCGGGTGACGCCGTTCCATTCATAGGTATACCCACCACCGCTAAGCCCTTTAGCTGTCAGGTTATCAGTCCTGAATATACGTCCATTATCATCAACATACCGATAGTGTGAAGCTATATATTTGGGATCATATGGTAGATGTTGCTTATTGTGGTTTAAAATCGGGCCTTTGGAATAGTATAGGATTACATCGTGGGATTTTCCATAGACAGCAGAATCATTATGAGCACTTGTCCGTTTCCAAATGATTTCATTCCGATAGTTTGTTACTCCGAAAACAGCATCCATCAATAACTTTAGATAATGGCTGGCGGTAGGGTCGCAGTGCAGGTATATACTTGCGGTGGGCTTCATCACCCTTCGTAGTTCTGCTAAGCGTGGGGCCATCATAGCGAGATATGCCAACATGGTACTCTCGTTCAATATCGTACGGAAGGCCTGCATAGCTCTGGATATTTGGCCACCCATCTCTACCGTTTCAAAATATGCAGCAGCTGCTGTCTGATCCCACTGCCAGGTATCCTCGAAGGCTTTGATTTGCGAGGCGGCCTGGGTACCATCATGCTCCCCGTAAAGAATGTTATATGTCGCATTGCTGTTGAAAGGGGGATCAAGGTACACCAGATCAACGGTTTCATCCTGTATATACCGTCTCATTATATCCAGGTTATCGCCATAGTATAGGGTATTGTCAGCCATATCAAAACCTTTCGTGCCAAATGAGTTTCCGGTTGCTGATATATACTACCATATATGATATTCGCATGGTAGAAGTTACTATTCCAGATTCGAGTGCCGCGCGATCATCATCTGTTCGTCCTGTTGCAGGCGGTCTTTGAGCATGAGGACAATGGTATCGAGAAGGATTAGCAACGTTTGCTCGAAGAGGGAGCCCATCGGCTGGATGGTAGAGACTGTCTCCACGTCGCCCGTCTCGCGCACCGGTGCGGGGATAATCACCAGGTGGTCGCTGATATGTGCCAGGGTGGAGGAGTGACGCGAGGTGAGTACCGCGACGATGCCGTTGTTGGATTTCGCCAGCTTTGCTGCCTGTACCGCCGTCACCGTCTCGCCTGATCCTGAACCTACCAGCAGCAGGTCATCCGGCTGCAGGCTGGGGGTGGTGGATTCGCCGACGACATGGCAGTGGATATCCAGATGCGTCAGGCGCATAGCGAAGGCGCTCATCATCAGGCCGGAGCGGCCCCGTCCCTCAACAAAGAGACGGCGGGTACGCATGATCATGCCCACCAGTGTTTCTACCTGCCCGGCATCCACGCGGCGTATGACATCGCCGACTTCTTCCACTAACTTCGTTGAATAGCTATTGAATTTCATAATTATTTCTCATGCCTATTGTCTGTTTATGCCTGCGTTATTGTCAACCCGTGGGGACAATCCACAAAGTTAATACTTTTTTTCACAAATTGGCAGGAAGATGAAGATGAAGTCAGAAAAGGTAAACTTAGCACCGAGTAATTCGGTATCGAGGGGTGAAGGCCCTCATTAAAGGAGAGTTTACTATGACGAAGATCCCTATCGGCCTGCAGATGTACACGCTACGAGCCGAGACTTCTGTCGACTTTGTGGGCACACTGAAAAAAGTTGCTGACCTTGGCTTCGCTGGTGTGGAGTTCGCGGGTTTTGGCAATCTGCCCGCTGCTGAACTGAAGAGCGTACTGGGCGACCTGAACCTGCGGGTTTGCGGTGCGCATATCGGTGTGGACCTGCTTACGGCAAACCTGGACGGGGTGATCGAGTATCAGTTAGAGATAGGCAACCCGTATATAGTGGTACCTTACCTGCAGGGTGACTGGTGCGACTCCACCGAAGCCTGGATCAAGACCGCCACTACTATTAATGAATGGGCGAAGGTGGCGAAGGCTGCCGGGATAGGGCTGGCTTACCACAATCATGACTTCGAGTATAAGGTTTTCGATGGCAAAACTGGTATGCAGTTGCTGGAAGAGAATACGGATACCGCACTGGTGAAGAATGAGCTGGATCTGTACTGGGTAACCCGCGCGGGGAATGACCCGGCCAATGAAGTGAAGAAGTATGCCGGTCGGCTGCCGTTGCTGCACATCAAAGATATGGCCAATGACGAAGCGAAGAATTTCGCGGAATTCGGTGAAGGCGTACTGGATTGGGACACCATCCTCCCCATCGCCACTGCCGGTGGTACCGAGTGGTTCATCGTCGAGCAGGATCGCTGCATCAATCATGAGCCGTTGGAAAGTATTGCTATCAGCATGAAGAACCTGAAAGCACGCGGTCTGGCGTAAATCGGAGACAGAACCACGAATAGCACGGAAGGCACGAAAGGGAAGCGCTCTTTTTCGTGCCTTTCGTGATTATAAGCAGGAATTGCCGTCCGTTACGCGAATTCTATAGATTATGGATGTTGCAAATGCCTGGTATGCGCTGGCGACGGCGCAGTTGGGAGCGCGGGCGATAATGCGGTTGCTGGAAGTTTACCAGCGACCGGAGGCGATCTTCGCCGCCACCCCGCGTGACTGGGCCATTACCACAAAATTAACCAATTCCGGTGCCGAGCGGTTGTTGAAGGTTGCCGGGAAAGATTTTTCCGCCGAGCTAGCCCGGCTGGAGCGCCTGGGTATCCAGATGTACGGCGTCACCGATGCAGACTACCCGGCGCGTCTGCGCACTATCAGCGATCCTCCCGGTGTCATCTTCATCAAGGGAACCTACCTGCCCGAGGATGCCCGCGCGGTGGCCATCGTCGGCTCACGCAGCGCCTCGCCTTACGGGCGACATGCGGCGGCGGAGCTGGCCATTGGGCTGGTACGGCAGGGGATCACTATTGTCAGCGGTATGGCACTGGGGGCGGATACCGCCGCACACGAAGGGGCATTGCGTGCAGGTGGGCGCACTATCGCGGTGTTCGGTTGTGGATTAGATTTCATCTATCCCCCGGAGAATGCCGATCTCTACCAGCGTATTGCTGCCTCCGGAGCCATCATCAGCGAGTACCCGCTGGGCGCATATCCGACGAAGCTCAGCTTCCCGGTGCGCAACCGCATTATCAGCGGACTGTCGCTGGGGGTAGTGGTGGTGGAAGCGCCGGAGCGCAGCGGTGCTCTCATCACCGCCGACCACGCCGCGGAGCAGGGGCGTGAAGTCTTTGCAGTGCCGGGGGGAATGGATAGCCCGCAGAGCCGTGGCTCGCATGAGCTGATCCGCAATGGGGCGAAGCTGGTGATGTTGGTGGAGGATATCCTGGAGGAGTTGCCCGTTGGCACTGCGCCATCACGGCCCGCCAGCGCACCGTTGGCCGGCCCAGATTGGGATGCGCTGGCATCGGTGGAAGAGACGAAGATGCCGGTAAGGGAAGCACCAACCCCCAAACCACCGCGCAAACGTGCGCCAGCAGCACCGGCACCGGTGGCCAAAGCCCTCCCACCGTTACCACCAGAGGAGGAAGCGGTGCTCAACCAGTTGACTGCTACCTCTTGCCACCCGGATGCCATCGCCGAGAAGACGGAGATGCCCACCTCGCAAGTGAACGCTGCATTGCTGATGCTGGAATTGAAGGGCCTGGTGCAACGCAGGCCAGGGAATCTCTACGTTCGTCTGGTGTAGAAAATAACAAAAATCGAAGATCGTTTTTTCGCATTCACGTGGAGGATTGTTCACAGTTGCTACAAATTGTTAATATTCATTTAATGTAGCGCAACTAGTTATCTGTTTAGTCGTATATAGCTTAGGGTAAGTAGAAGGTGACACGACGGGAGTCATCGAATATATGGAATAATATGGTAATGAACAGAGTATCCACCGGTGGCGGTGACAACAGTCGTCGAATGCTAATGAAAGGAGGCGAAGGACATGGAAAAACAGAAAACACTTGATGTGCAGATGGTTTTACACGACCAGTGCGTGAGTTATCCGGCACCACCGTCCGTGCTGTTAGAGCAGCGTATACTTGAATTGGAACGCCTCGGATTGCAGGACATGGAGAATGAACCTGGAATACCCAGTTCAGTACGGCAGTTTGCCATCACATCACTGCGCCATTGTAAACCGCAATATTTCATCACTTATGATGAAGACATCCTCGACCGACGTGAGTCGTTAGAAGATCAATACGGAATGTGCATTTTCTCTATCCAGGAAGCATTATTGTTGATGCGGGAGGAAGATGGACCTGTCAACTGAAGATGCATGGATACCGGAAGCTGAAACCATTGCCGCCCTCTCCACCCCATCAGGAGAAGGCGGCATTGGTGTTATCAGGATATCGGGCACTCTGGCGGTTGAAATAGCGCTACAACTTTTCCGCCTTGCCGATGGCAGCGCCCTCGTTAATCCCATCTCACATCGCCTCTATTACGGCAATATCGTCAATCCCGCCGACGGTGCCATTGTCGACGAAGTGCTGCTCTCGGTGATGCGTGCCCCGCACAGCTACACGCGCGAAAATGTGGTAGAGATCAGCGCACATGGGGGCCGGGAGCCGTTGCGTGAGATTCTTAAGCTGCTTTTTCGCCTGGGGGTAACTCCGGCGGCGGCGGGCGAGTTCACCCAGCGCGCCTACCTCAACGGTCGTATTGACTTGACGCAGGCGGAAGCGGTGATGGACACCATCCGTGCGCACACCGATGCTGGGCTACGTGCCGCACAGACGCGGCTGGCCGGGGCACTGGGGCTGCAGGTTCGCGAGTTGCGCGGGCGTATCATCTGCCTGCTGGCCTCCATCGAGGCGGCGATTGACTTCGCCGAGGAAGACATCACCTTCCTCACCCCCGAGGAGATATTCACCGAACTGACAGCATTATTTGCCGAGGTGAATATGCTGGCAGAGAGCTACACGCGCGGAAAATTACTGCGTGAGGGTGCCGTGCTGGCGTTGATCGGACGCACTAACACCGGCAAGTCCAGTTTGCTCAATGCGCTGCTGGGCGAGGCACGCGCCATTGTAACAGATGTTCCGGGCACCACGCGTGATGTCATCGAAGAAGGTTATGACCTGGGGGGTATCCCGGTGCGCCTGGTAGATACTGCGGGGATTCGTCACACGCACGATGTGGTGGAAAAAATAGGGGTCGAGCGCAGCCGGGAATCGTTGGCCAGTGCCGACTTGATTCTGCTGGTGTGCGACGGCAGCCAGGCACTCAATGAAGAGGACCTGCATCTGCTGGAGCAGGTGCAGCAGCGCCCGCATTTGCTGGTAGTGAACAAGTCGGATATGCCCGTCGTCTTGACGGATGAAGTGCTGGGCGCGTATGATAACGCGCCTATGGTAAACGTTTCGGCGCTCACCGGCGCGGGGCTGGAACAGTTGCAGACGATGCTACGGCAGCTGCTGCTGGGTGATGCTATCATCGTATCCACGCCTGCCCTGGCTACCGAGCGACAGCATGATGCTGCACGGCGTAGCGCAGCGGCGCTGGAGCGCACATTGGCTACGTTGGCTGACGGTGGCACGGAAGAGCTGCTGGCGGTTGACCTGCGGGAAGCGGCGACGGCGCTGGGTGAAATTACCGGCGATGACACTGGTGAAGAAGTGATAGCGGAGATTTTCTCGCGTTTTTGCGTGGGGAAATGACGTTTGTTTAGTTGTAGAGAAGGCTTTCTGCAGCTGCTGTAGAAGATACTGATACTACCATGTGGAAGGTATAATTATTATGTTCATTCCCGGGGACGTTCTCGGTCTCCTGTTTCTGGCTATATTCTGGGGTCTGCTGCACGGTTTAACTCCTCACGGACATTCCTGGCTGGTGCTACTTCCCTTTGCGATGGGCGGCATGAAAACAAAGACCATGCTGCGGGTCGCGGCGTTCTTCTGCCTGGGCATGATACTCACCGCGCTGGCAGGTGGCTTGATACTTGGGTGGTTGATCGAGCATGTTCCAAGCACGTTGCATCGTTATATTGAGGCGGCGATGGGTGTTCTTCTCGTTATCTCCGGTATTTTGTTCCTGGCGCGCCCGCTGACGATACACCACGCTATTGATCATCTATGCAATGAGCATTGCCATACCGGCGAAGAAGCAAAATTGCTGCACACCGGTACCTACAGTGCGATGTTCCTGCTGGGCGTGATCAGCATGGCGATCCCATGCCCCACCAATATCCCGATGTACATTGCTATCACCAGTGGGGCGCGTGGTCCCGTGCTGGGCATGGTGCTCTTCGTGACCTACGCACTCAGTACCAGTATCGCTATCATGTTCGTCGCCGTGGCCATGACGCGCGCACGCAAGCTGGTGGAGATATTGGAGCAACGCGGCTACCGGCTGCTCATCTGGCGCCTTAGTGGTGCAATCGTGTTGGCCGCAGGCTTGTATCTGGTATATCTAGGGCTAGTGGATAATGACCATGCGGAGCATACTGCCCGGCTATTCAGTGCCTTCGGCATCGGATAGTTTGACCAACTCCAGCCATTCGCATACGCTTTTCCCCTTCACCACCAGTTCCGGGGCGATCTCGGCCAGCGGTTGCAGGACGAAAAGGCGCTCGGTCAGGTGCGGGTGGGGCAGGGTGAGTTGCGGGAAGTTCAGCTCGATATCGTCGTAGCTGAGGATGTCGATATCCAGTGTGCGCGGCCCCCATTTCTCCAGGTGTTCCCGCCCGGCCAGTTCCTCCATTTGCTGCATTATCTGCAACACGATGAAAGGGGCGAAGGACGTGCGCAGCGCCAGCGCCATATTCAGGAATGCCGGTTGCTCGGTCATCCCCCAGGGTTCGGTTTCGATGATCGATGACTCTGCAATTACTGTGATGCCCGGGATAGATTTCAGCCGCGCCACTGCCTGCTGCAGATATGTTGCGCGGTCGCCCATGTTGGAGCCGAGTGATAGATAGACTAGATGTGCCATAACGCTTAAATCCCCTGATATACGCATACTGGAAAGTCGCCAGACGGGATGAAACCGAGAGAATCGTACAGACGGATTGCGTGGGTGTTCGCTTTGGTTACCGCCAGTTCCACTGTCTCCACATGCAGGTTCTGCAACACGCGCAGGCTGTGGGTAAGCAGTGCTTTGCCCAGCCCACGCCGCTGATGTTCGGGCGAGATGCTGATCTCGATGACAATTGCCCGGCTGGCATCGTCTTCGATGACCAGATTTATCCCCACTAACGCGGTGCTGTGGAATAACACAGAGGTCGCGCGCGTGTGCAGCGCCCCATAGCGTCCGGCGAGGATACTCAGTAGCCCGTGGCGACATTGCGCCGTGGAGTCGCCAAAAAACGGCTGGTAGAGCAGCGCGTCCAGTGTCCCATTGTTCGCCGCATAGATTAATTCGGCGGTGGCATCCACGTAGCGGACATTCCACGGGGCGTAATGATAGCCCAGCGGGAGCGGGGACTCGGGCAGGTATGCCGGCAAGGCCAGCACCATGCGCTGCCGCCAGTGACAGGCGAAGTTGGCGGCCTCGATGCCGGCAATATCGGTGGTGCCAGGCAGGAGTTGCCGTTCTACCCGCAGGTAGCGCACCTCTGGGTGCTGTTTGCGAATCACCTGCACCGCCTCCGTCAACATATCGCAATGCAGTACCGGATCAGCATTAACCGACCACGGGAGAGTAATTTCTGCTGTTTGCTCGGTGATCTCATAGAGCACCATTCCGCGTAATTTCTCGCCACTGAGCGCCACGATTCCCCGCGAATGATTAGTGAGGTTCAGCAGGCGTTCCGCCGCCCAGTTGGCCAGTATGCGGCCTTGTTGCTGCTGGAGTAGCAGCGTAAACTGGGCAATGACTAGCTCCCACTCGCGGGTGCCGGGGGCGAAATGGTGCAATGATAGATATTCACGTGCCTGCCGCATTGCCATACGGATATATTCGCCTCGCAAACATGGAAAACCTTGTGGATGAGGGTTAGCGATTGTTCAAATATTCCACCACGCCGCGGGCCAGTGCGTTGGCCATCAGCTCCTGCCCGACGTCGCTGCTGATAAAGCGTGCGTCATCGGCATTGCTGAGGAAACACATCTCCACGGTCACCGCCGGCACCTTGCTGAAAATGGAGCCGGTGAGCGCCCCTTGCCTGCTGCCGATCAGCGTGGCACTGTCGCCTTTGACGCCGTTATCCTTCAATTGGCCGGAGAGCAGCATGCTCATGCCGTCATGCAGCCGTTCCGCCGCTAGCTGGCTGGCGGCGATAACAGCCTGGCTGGGGCCGGTCACCCCCTGGGCCGTCCCTTGTCGGTTAGGTGCGTAGCAAGTGTAGCCATTATTTTTCCCAGTGTCGCAATGAAGTCGGATCAGCATCGCCGCCCCCGCTTCGTTGGCGATCTCCGCACGGCGTCTGTTGGTCACCTTCTCCTCCAGCGCGGACTTCGTCATAACTACCTTTACCCCCTGCGCCTCCAGCAGCGCTTTCAGGCGAAGTGCCACCTGCCAGTTCATCTCCACCTCGGTAACGCCGTGCTGTATCTCGTCGCCACTACTCACCTCGCTGGGGTGCCCGGGGTCGATGCAGACGAGATTGCCCACGGTTTTCACCGGTGGAAGCGGGATAATCGGCACTGCCGGGGCGGGCGTTTTCGCCGTCGGCGTACCGGTCGTAGCCGTATTCGGAGCCTTAGCAGGAGCCAGCACAGGAGTATTCGCCACTGCGACAGGGGCGGTGCTGGTAATTACGGGCACAGGATTATTACCCGTCACCGGCTTTCTGCTATCGCGCCCGAAGGTAAGATAGTAGACGCCAAAAGCCAACGCCGCGCTCCCGCAGGTGGTCAGCAGCATGATGATCGCCCAGTATAGGGTGTTTTTAGTGGTTTTTTTCATTCTGGGCCTATTGTCACCGCACAGAGCTTCTCTGGTGAGAGGTAATTGGATACTACTTCTGCCAGATACTCCAGCGTCAGGGTGTGCAGTGTGGGCAGGTAGTCGGTGTAGTATATTGGGCTGTTGAGGCGGGCGATGCTGTCGGCCAGGCCGGAGGCGATCCCCTCGGCAGTCTCGGTCTGTGCGGCGAAGGAGGCCTCCAGGCGGGTGATGGTGGTGGCCAGCTCCGCGGCGGTGATGGGTTCATCGTGCAGGTTCAGCACCTCCTCCTGCAGTAGTTGCAGCGCACGCCCTGCGGCATTGGGGTGGGCGATGGCGAAGGCGAGGATATTGCTGGAGTCACGGTACTCCCACTGCGTACTGCCCACGTCGATGAAGGGGGTGTCGGGCAGCTTCTCCAGCAGGCGCTGATGCAGGCGACTGCTGGGGCCACCGCCCAGGATGATGCCGATGACATCGATGGCGATGGTATCACGGATATTGGTCGCTGCTGGCCCGAGGAACCCCAGCGCCGCGTAGGCGACGTTCAGCTGCTGCTGCAGCCGCTCCAGTCGCGGGGCTACCGGAGGTAACTCGGTGTCAAAAATGGGATGCACCACCGGGCGCGCACCCGTGAAGGCGAAGGCCTGTGCCACTTCGTTGATAACCGTCTCCGGGTCGTGCCCGCCACTGACGATGGTCACCATGTTGCCCGGCTGGTACCAGGTCTGGTAGTACTCGACGATCTTCTCGCGTGGGATGCTGGCGATCACCTCCGCCGTGCCGATTACCTCGCGTCGGTACGGGTGGGTAGGGTAAAGCAGCTCGGACATGCGGGAGAGGGTGCGCCGCCACGGGTTATCCTTACCCATTTTGATCTCTTCTATCACCACCATGCGCTCGCGCTTCTCCGTCACCTGTGGGTCGTTGATGTCGAACGCCGGGCCGATCTCCTCCGCTGGCAGCAATGCATGCAGCAGCATATCGGCGTGCAGATCCAGCGCCAGATGATACAGCTCATTGTCGCGTCCGCTGGGCAACGTCACATAGTATTGCGTGTAATCCTTCGAGGTGCTGGCATTCACACGCCCACCCACGCCCTCCAGCAGCCGGTCGAACTCACCGGCGGGGAAACGCGCCGAACCCTTGAACATCAGATGTTCGAGGAAGTGTGACACCCCCGTGTTGCTGTCGTCTTCATTCACCGATCCGGTGCGCACCACCGTGTGCAGGTGCGTCACTTCGCCCGGCTTGGGCACAGCAATGATCATATGCCCGTTATCCAGTGTCGCCCACCACGCTTCAGCTGCCAGATACGGCAGCACCACTTTTTCAATCTGCATCATGCTAATAATCCTCAATTGACTGATTCTGCAGATGGTAGGGGTTTTCCTACCGGAGAGACTGATCAAAATCGCAACATTGTGACCCTAAAACCAAACTTGCCGTTGTGCTCTGCTTTCTGCTATAATTCTCAGATATGCTAATAATGCGGCCAGTGTGCCGTTTCGGCAGGGGGTGCCCTGCCTTTGTTGTGTAAGGAGGACCTTTAGATGAAGAGAACATGGCAACCGAAAGTTCGTCGCCGCGCGCGCGTTCACGGATTTCGCAAACGTATGTCTACCCTTGATGGCCGCCACGTATTGAGCCGACGCCGCAATAAAGGGCGCAAGAAACTGTCCGCCTGATGCGCATGCGCTACCTATTTACTTCGTTGCGCAAGCGTGCGGATTTCAGCCGTGTGCACACGCAGGGAAGACGTAAGGGAGACGGCGTATTGCAGGTACGGGCGCTGGCTCGGGGCGGAGATAACTCAGCCACCACGCTACGCCTGGGGATGGTAGTCAGCAAGCGCTTTGGTAATGCAGTGGCGCGTAATCGTTTTAAGCGATTAATACGCGCCGCCCTGCGCGAGGTAGCACCGCAATGTGCGCCCGGGTGGGATATATTAGTATTACCCCGCGCTGCGACAGGTATCAAGGTAGGCCAGGTGCTAGCCTCATTACGCAGGATTTTAGCCGATATCGGTGTCCTGCAGCAGGTGCAGCCTCCAGGCGGAGGAGTCGAGGAGTGAGCAGCTCACACCTTTCGCTCTTTGCACGGGGAATGTTGGCGGTGGTGCGGTTTTATCAGCGCAATATATCACCGTATACGCCACCTTCCTGCCGATTTACGCCTAGCTGTTCTGAATATACCGCGCAGGCGATAACACGGTTCGGTGGGCGCGGTGTATGGATGGGAATCAAGCGAGTATTCCGCTGTAACCCCTGGACACCAGGTGGGCATGACCCGGTACCGGAAGATTGCTCGAATAAAAAGCCGAAAGATTCGGATGGGAATGGATAAATGGTGAATATGCTAACAGCCCTGGGAATTACATCGCGCAAGCTGCGTGTACTGATAATAGCTCTGCTAAGCCTGTCTTTGCTGCTATTAGTTGCTGGTTGCGATATGTTTGGGAAACCAATAGTCCTTCTGGATGGTACACAGCTTGACGCATTAATTGGCGATATGACGAAGATCGAGCAGAGCACAACTGATGAGCTGTTGGCACAACGAAAAGACCTGATCGAGAAAGCCAGTCTCACCGTCGATACTGCGAAGCGCGCCAATGACAGCTATCTTATCGGTTATATCACCGAATTCTTAACCACCAAAGATGGCGCCAGCGAAGAGAAGAATCTATCATATCCCATTGCATATCAGAAATATCTGGACACTGAGGCGCTGCGCGCCCCGATAAGTGGCATTGCCACCTATCGCATAGCAGTGCTGGGCGAAGCGGGGAAGATTGGCAGTGATGCGAAAGATTCTGCGCTGAAAGCCAAAAAGGCCTACGAACAACTTCGTAACCACTATAAGACCACCAGTGGCGATTTCTTCGCTTCCTTCAAGCCGAAGACCGGGCTGGAAACAATCGTGCGTATCAATAAAGATGCGCAACTCGATGCACCCCTGGTGGGCAAAAAAGCCCGCGTGATGACGACGCTAGCTGGGGTAGGTACTCCTGTCTTTGAGAAGCATTCCATGCCCGACCTCGCGCTGGTGGAATTGGACAAGCTTTACGTATCGGCAGGCGGGTATGATGCACTGTACTACAAGGTTGTAGACGGAATCGTTAATGCCTTCAAAGCCGTTTCGCCGAAATATGCCGCCGTGTGGATGCTCATTATCCTGGCATTGCTGGTGAAGCTGATAACCATGCCGCTCACCAACATCTCCTTCCGCAGTATGCGCGACATGCAGAAACTGCAGCCGATGATCAAGGAGCTGCAGGAGAAGTACAAGGACGATAAGACGAAGTTCGGCGAAGCGCAGATGAAGCTGATGAGTGAACACAAGGTAAGCCCGCTCGGTGGCTGCCTTCCGATGCTCGTGCAGATCCCCGTGTTCTTCATCGTCTACCGTGCGGTGCAGGTATACTCGGCGAAGTTCGATGTAGACTTTATGTGGATACCGAGCTTAAGTGCTCCCGATATGATCCTGCTGGGGCTTTATCTGGCCAGTATGATCGTCACGCAGAAATTGACGGCACAGCCTTCCACCGACCCGCAGCAGCAGGCGATGCAGACACAGATGACCTATCTGATGCCTATTATGCTCGCTTTCGTGCTGGCGACGACGCCGTCCGCGTTCATCCTGTACTGGTTCTTCCTCAACGTGTTCAGCTCCGCGCACCAGTATTATCTGATGAAAAGTTTCGACAAAGCTGATCTGGCGAAAGCCGGTGCAGCCGGAATGATAATCGACGCACAAGTATCGTCAACCCCGGCAAAGAGCAATAATAAGCGTTCAACTGGACAAGGCTCGAAGAAAGGAAATAAATGATGAGCGAAGCAACGACACCATCCCAGGCAGAAGTAGCGCGCGAAGCATTGGCACATATCCTGGACGCGATGAGCTTCCCTGCGCCCATAGAAATAACCGTCACCGAGACAGATGAGCAACTGGAGCTGGCCTTAAGTTGCGAGGAATCCCTCGGGCAGCTGATCGGCAAAGGTGGTCAGACGCTGAACGCGCTGGAACTGCTGGTGACCACCATCACCCGGCACAAAACCGGCGAGTACGGCAAGCGCCTGGTGCTGGATGCCGAAGGATACCGCAAACGCCAGGTGGATCGCCTGATGGAGATCGCCCACCAAGCCGCAGCGCGTGCGCTGGAGACCGGCGAGACAATCCATATGGATCCGATGAATAGCCGCGATCGCCGCATCGTACACATGGCGTTGCTGGATTGCGCGGGAATCAGCAGCGGAAGCGTGGACGAGGAGCCGTATCGCCACCTTGTCATCACTCCATTGCCGGTAGAAGAGCAATAGACACCATCAAGTAGCAGGGGGCGCAAGTTTTGCGCCCCTTTTCGTCATTTTATTTGGAGCCACCACCTGATATGTTCAACGGATTCTTTAACCGCATAAAGGAAGTATTTCGTAAAAGCGAGATCACCGAGGAGCTTTATGAGGAGTTAGAGGAATCGCTGATCCTCGCCGATGTCAGCGTCACCACCGCCATGGAGCTGGTGGAAAAGCTGCGTGCAGGCATAAAACGCGAAGGGGCCAAGGATGTGTCGCGTGCCTACGCGATACTGCAGGAGCTGGTAGCCGGAATGCTGGCCACCCACGCACGCCCTTTAGCAAAACCGGTGAATTGCCCTACTGTTAT